>JBFYMQ010000017.1:0-24275 GCA_041304825.1 Thermoplasmatales archaeon | reverse complement strand
AAAAAAGCGGAATCGGTTCGCAACGATATCAACAAATATCGATAAATAGCAAAGGAGCGAAACCTTAATTAATCGATGGTGGTATGTTTTGGTTATCCTTGATAAGAAGATCTCCATGAAAACATGATTGGAGAAGCAAGTTCAAGGTGACAATTGATATCGATTAGGGTCCCTCTTTGATCAAGCAGACGTAAAGTCAAGAGATGAAACAGAGGATAACCACGATATCATAAAACTGTCGCGAGAAGCGCTGCAGAATTCTCCCGCTGCTGCTTACTGTGGAGGATGCTGTGTCACCACACCCAATACATATTACTATTTTTTTTGTGTTGGGTGACAGCGACAACATATATCGACAAATCATACGACTTCTTTCTTCGAATTCTGAATTATTGAAAATCTCATTTTACATTCTTTTTTTTAGAGTTCTACAGATACTATTATATCCTGCTAAGCCATATCATTGGCAGAGGAAAAATATAAAAGTCATTTTTGACTTCGGAGGAAGATTCTTCGCAGAATTTAAGAAAAAAAGACGTAGATAAAAACGAAAAGCTTATAACAATGAGGTAGGTTTTACGGTTAAAAATCAAGTAACACATCAAAAACAGTTCAATTACCGTACGCTCTCGAGGAGTGCGAAAAGGTATTTGGGAGTAGAAATTATCAGGAAACACAACTAGTGCTATTTGGTGAGGACAAGAGGAATGAAAATTGCAATGATCGGCTGGGAATACCCACCATTCAAAGTGGGCGGTTTAGGTACCCACTGTTATGGGTTGACCCATGGTCTTGCCGATAAAAACGTTCATATAGACTTCTACATGCCGAAGCTTCGACAGAAAGTCAGGAGTGATAACAAGAATATAAAGATCATCGAAGTCGGTGAATCAGAAGTCTATCCCTATGACCGACCTGATGACAAAGAAATTGGTGGGAAATTCTTTGACGCGGTATATCGATATAATGATTTGCTCGTTAAACGGATAAAAGGAAAATACGATGTCATCCACTGTCATGACTGGCTTACCATGAAGGCAGCGATAGCTGTCAAAGAAAAATTAGGAGTCCCCTTGGTTTTAACAGTTCACTCGACTGAGTATGACCGGTCTGGTTGGATTTATCCGAACCAATGGTTCATCGATATCGAACGAGAAGGGATGCAAAAAGCTGATCGGATCATCGCAGTCAGTGAGTTCACGAAAAGGGTCATCGTCGAGAAATATGGGATTAACCCCGATAAAATCACCGTGGTGCATAACGCCGTCTATCCGATTGGAGAAGGAGAGAAGCGAAATCTTGTTTTGTTCCTTGGGAGACTTACGATTCAGAAAGGCCCCGAGTTTTTCCTAAAGACTGCAAAAAAGGTCTTAGATTATGAGGATGCTCGGTTCGTGATCGCAGGGATAGGTGATATGCTCCCTCGTTTGATTGAACAGGCTGTTCATCTGGGTATCTCAAATAAAGTTATTTTTACAGGGAAACTCACGGAAGAGGAAGTTAAACATATCTACAAAATCTCAAGCATCTATGTGATGCCATCCGTCAGTGAACCATTTGGGATTACCGCCCTTGAAGCAATCTCCGCAGGCACACCGACGATTGTGTCAAAAAGTGCGGGTGTCTCAGAGGTGCTAAAAAACTGTTTCAAGGTGGATTTCTGGGATACGGATGAGATGGCAAACAAAATTATCGCCCTGTTACGCTATGATTCATTGCGTGACACGATGACGCAAAGTTCAAAAAGGGAAATACAATTATTTACCTGGGACCGTGTCGCAGAACGAACGCTTCAGGTCTACAGGGGTTTAGTCTAATATGCCGTCCATATGTTTTTACTTTGAGGTGCACCAACCATTTAGGTTGAATCATTTCTCGGTGTTTAATATCGGGAACACAAAAGATATTCATTCTACGTATTTTAATAAAAACCTCAACAGAAAAATATTTGAAAAGGTCGCGAACAAGTGTTATCTGCCTACGAATAATTTGTTACTGGAGTTGATTCGAAAGTACGACGGTAAATTCCGCATCTCCTATAGCCTGACAGGTACGTTTGTTGAATACTGCGAGAATTACCTTCCTGAACTCCTTGATAGTTTCAAGGAACTCTTCAAAACAGGTGCAGTGGATCTTATAGATGAGACCTATTTTCATTCTCTCTCCGGGTTGTATGACGAGCTTGATGAATTCGAGGATCAAATCAAGATGCATCGGCAGATGATCCGGCGTATCTTTAACTACAAGCCTAAAGTGTTCCGAAACACGGAAGCCATCTACGATAATCGGATAGCACGTAAAATCGCTGACCTTGGCTATAAAGGCATTCTAACGGAGGGTGCAGAGAAAATCCTGGGATGGCGCTCGCCGAACTTCATCTATAAATCCGTCAATGCGAATCTGAAAGTCCTGCTGCGGAACTATAAACTCAGTGATGATGTAGGATTCCGTTTCTCAGCGCGGAACTGGCCAGGTTTTCCCCTCACTGCAGATAAATACGCAAACTGGATGTCCAATTCATATGGAGATGTCATCAACCTTTTCATGGATTATGAGACATTCGGGGAGCATCAATGGATAGAAACAGGGATCTTTGAGTTTCTCAAGCATCTCCCTGGTGAGGTACTGAAGCACGATTCTCTTGATTTTGCCACGGTGAGCGAAGCAGTCGAACGTTACAACGCGGTCGGCGATGTCGACTCTCCCTGGGCAATCTCCTGGGCAGATGAGGACAGAAATGTTTCGACCTGGCTGGGTAACAACATGCAGATAGCTTGTTTCAACGAACTCAAAGACATCGGTCGAAAACTGAAGCGAGGGGGCGATAAAGATCTCCTTTACATCTGGAGATTACTGCAGACCTCGGATCATTTGTATTATATCTCAACCAAAGGTTTTGAAGATGGGAACGTTCATGCGTATTTCAGCCCGTATGATATCCCGTACGATGGATTTATTAATTACATGAACATCCTGCAAGACTTAAAGGAAAAAGCAGAAAACCGGTGAGGAGACGTAACTGTCAATGAAGATTGTGCATTTTTCGTGGGAATACCCCCCAGTCATCTATGGTGGGCTCGGTACATTTGCGACGGAGATTACAAAAAAGCAGGTTGAAATGGACCATGATGTGACCGTCTTCACCCTGAACCGCGAGAGCGCTCTTCCCACCTCTGACCGGATCAATGGAGTCGATGTGTATCGACCAAAAACCCTTGATATGAGCAAACCTTTTTACCTCTGCGCTGACCATGAGCTCCGCTCGTGGGGGCCGTATTTTAAGTTTTTTGCTGATGTGCTGAGTTATAATATCATGTCTGCATCAAAGCTGGTGAACGAACTTGTTCGGAAGAATGGACGAGGATTTGATGTCATCGATGCTCATGATTGGCTTGGAATCATGGCAGGGATGATTGCGAAAAAAGAACTCAACACCCCCTTAATCTTCCATGTGCATTCCACAGAAGTCGGCCGATCAGTCGGACGAGGGTCTCATACCATAAAGGATATAGAATATGAGGGCGGACAAATCGCGGATTGCGTCATCACCGTATCCAACGCCATGGCAGACGAGCTTCTTAAACTCGGTTTTCCACAAGAAAAAATCCGTCCGTGTTGGAACGGGGTTGATCCAGCAAAATACGATCCTGCACGGGTTTCGAACGAAGATCGACTTGCAGTACGCCGACAATATGGTGTTCAAGATCACGAAACATTGTTATTTTTCATTGGTCGTTTGGTGACTGTCAAAGGAATTGATAAACTGGTGCGAGCATTACCCCTGGTCCTGAAAGATTTCCCGAACACGAAATTACTCATCCTTGGTATCGGTGATATGGAACAGGAGATTCGAAGTATCGCAGATGGATTAGGGATTCATGACAAAGTCATTATGAGGGCAGAGTTTGTCAGTGAAGAGGAAAGGATCCAGCACTACGCTGCTGCTGATGTTGTTGTTCTTCCTTCGCTGTATGAACCGTTTGGAATTGTCTGTACAGAAGCGTTGTCCATGGCAAAACCAACCGTCGTGGGCGCACGCGGAACCAACGGGATGCGAGAGCAGGTAATCCCCTCTGGTGAGAAGCAATGCGGTATTCATGTCAACCCATTTGAATCAAAGGATATCGCCTGGGGAATTACTCAGGTTCTGCAATCACAAGATAAAGGTCTGCAATGGGGACAGAATGGTCGGCAACGGGTCTTAGAAGAATTCAGTTGGGATGCCGTGACAAAGCGGACGCTTGCCATTTACAAAGAATTCATACGATAAGTTTTTTCAACGATATCGTATACACTTTTTTGGTAGGGAGTTACTTATGAGAGAATGGATTGTGACAAATGGTCTTGGAAGTTACGCGTCCTTAACTCATTCTGGTGATGCTACAAGCAAGTTCCATGGATTGCTAGTTGCAAGTTTAGAACCACCGACCAAACGATGGATGTTTGTCTCCAATGTTATCGATCGGATCCAGATCAAAGATCATGTGCATCCTCTGAAGAGCCATAAAGGTAAATTCGTTTTCGATTTTTTTCCATCGATTCTCTACAACTTTGACGGGGTACATCTAAAAAAAACTTTCTTCATGGAATACGGTAAAAATACTTCTCTCATCAAATATTCCATTACTACAAATAAACCAGTGGTGTTATCACACATTCCTATCGTCAATTCCCGACATTTCTACGATATGACCTCGCCAGGGTCCGCTTCTTTTTCCCAGAACGTGATTGATCAAGGGGTGAGTGTCAACCTTGAAAATTGTCATAAAACGCTGAAAATTTTCTTGAAAAATTCCTGTTATCTCCCTGATGGGTTCTGGGAGGAGTTTTTCTATAAGAAAGATAAAGAACGAAACGATTCTTGGAGGGACCATAATTTTCATATCGGTGAATTTCAGGTCCCACTGAAACAATCTGCTGAATATTATCTCATGTTCACCATCGAGGATCAACCAAGGGATGATCCAGCTCATATCTACGATCAAGAGATGCAGCGGAAACAACGATTACTATCACAGGCGATGCTGCCTCGTGCATGTGATAAACTTGTGTTAGCCGCGGATAGTTTCGTTGTAAAGAAAGGCTCTGGGAAATCCGTTGTTGCCGGGTACCATTGGTTTAGTGACTGGGGGCGTGATACTCTGATTGCGCTCCCTGGGATTACTTTGGTGACAAAACGATTCGATGACGCAAAGCAGATCCTTGAAAGCTACGGGAGATACTGTAAGAATGGGTTGATTCCTAATGTTTTTGCAGAGCGGGATTCTCAACCGGTGTATAACACTGTTGATGCATCGCTTTGGTATGTGGACCGTGTCTATCAGTATCTGAAATATACAAATGATTTGCAATTCGTTGAGAAACTCTGGCCGATTCTGCAATCCATCCTTGAGCGGTATAAAAATGGAACTGATTTCGGCATTCATATGGATAATGATTTTTTGATCAGTCATAGGGAGGGATTGACCTGGATGGATGTGAAGATAGGGGATTCTTTCATCACACCGCGGGCGAAGAAGGCAGTGGAGATCCAGGCATTATGGTATAATGCGTTACGAATTATGAGTACTCTTTCCTCTTTATTAGGCAAAGAGAATCATTATAATGAGTTAGCATACAAAGTTATGGAGAGTTTTAAGCGTCAGTATATTCACCCGTATGACGTGATTGATACCAAGGATCTTTCGATGCGGCCGAATCAAATTTTCCTAGTGTCTCTTGATTTTCCTATGATTGAAAAACACATGCAGAAATCTATTGTTGCTGAGTTGCAGAAATCATTAGTAACCATCTTTGGGTTACGTACTTTGTCTCCTCAGGATTCTCGGTATAAAGGCACCTATCTGGGGAATCATCATAGGGATTTTGCCTATCATAACGGAACGATATGGCCTTGGTTGCTAGGGCAGTTCATTAAGGCATATGTAAAAGTCTATGACCATGACGCTACGCAGAGACAGCACGCGTTTCATAATTTCTTACAACCGATGTTGGATGTCTATGGTGATTCTTGGGATGGTTCTATTTATGAAATCTTTGATGGAGAACCCCCGTTTGCACCTCATGGATGCATCACGCAAGCATGGAGTGTCGCAGAAATACTCCGTACCTGGGTGGAGGATATTGAGAATATCGCACCTCGATACGAGTCGTTATTATTACATGAAATAGGCGTTTAACACGTACTGCTCGATCATCCGGTTCGTGTTGAAGAACGATGCATTAATCGCAATGCAGCTTCTCATGGTTCGTATCCAGTTATCTCGATCGTTGTAGAACTTCGGTATGATCCATGTCTCCAGTTTATTGTATAAATCTGCCCGGTCGGTCTCGTCATCGGATTCCCGCTCGTTTGATTTTCTTGTCCCGATTGCCCATCCAGTGATGTTTTCGACTCGTCCTTCAATCCACCAGCCGTCCAAGGTGCTTAATTGCGGAATGCCGTTATGTGCTGCCTTCATCCCTGATGTCCCTGAGGCCTCCTGAGGTCTTCGGGGTGTGTTCAACCACAGATCGACCCCCGAGGTCATGAGTTTTCCTATGGCCATATCATAATTGTGAATATACGTCATTTTTACTTTTCCTCTGATGTTTTTCATCGCTGAAAAAATCCTTTTAATCGTCTCTTTCCCTGAGCCATCTTTCGGATGTGCTTTCCCTGCGTATATAATTTGTATCGGTCCTGCTTTTTCTGCAATCGACATAAGTTTTTCTGCATCCGAGATCAGTAACTCTGGTCGCTTGTACGCCGTCTGTCTCCTGGCAAACCCGATGGTGAAATGATCATAGTTCATTCCCACGTTATACCTGTTGTTCACGAAATCAATAAGTTTCTTTTTTGCTTCCATGTGTGCTGCCCAGATATCTGCTTTATCAATACCAAATGCTCCACGCAAAATATAAGGATCGGTATGCCAGCCGGGTATGTATTTATCAAAGACGCGTTGGAATGGTTCAGAGACCCAAGTGGGGGTATGGACCCCATTGGTGATCGAATCGATTGCGTATCCTGGGAACATCAATCGTGATACTTCCCCGTGTTTCTTTGCCACTCCATTCACATAATGGCTGAAGAACAGGGCGAGTCTGGTCATATTTAATTTGTTTTCAAAGGTGAACTCATGGAGTAAGGAGTCTGGGACCATCTCCCCGATCATTGATTTTGCTAATGGTAAGTCGAACTGGTCATGGCCTGCGGCAACTGGTGTGTGGGTTGTAAACACACATTGATTTCGTACTTTTTCTACATCTTTAAATTGATCGTACAGTTCAAGTGTACCAAGGGCAGCGTGTCCTTCATTCATATGGTATTTATCGATGGTTCGATAGCCTAAGGAGTCGATCGCTCGAACACCACCGATACCCAAGACGATTTCCTGGGCAAGACGATATTTGTTATCGCCCCCGTAGAGATACTTGGTGATTTCTCTGTCATAGGGTGAGTTCTCCTCAAGATTGGTGTCAAGGAAAAAAACAGGGACGATATACCCACTTGTTCCTTGCACAGGATAGTACCACACACGTATGTTGACATCTCTGCCCTCAATTTTTACACAGGTTTTACTTGGGAGCAGTTTGAGGAAATCATTGATGGTAAAATTATACGGAAGTTCGATCTGATTCCCGTCCATGTCAATTTCTTGATAAAAATACCCTTTTTCAGAGAGAAGTGTGACTCCGACAATCGGCACATTGAGATCCGCGCATGATTTCAGTGTGTCTCCTGCAAGAATCCCAAGACCGCCGCTGTAGGTTGGGATGCGCTCATCAATCCCAATTTCCATGGAGAAATAAGCGATTTTTGGTTTCCCGGTCGGTCTATTGTTGTTATTCGTCTCTGTCTTAATTTCTACAGCTGATGTCTCCATCTATCCACCTTCACCATCTCTGAAATACTGTATGAATGATATGATACTCAGAACCAATCTACCGTTTATCTTTTTTTCTCTTTTGATTTTTTGTTACGAGTACATGATTCCTTCGTAACTGCTGTTTTCCTTTTTTTTAGCATCGGTGGATTGTTTCATGATTCTTCGTTGTTGTTTGGGCCCTACGAACTGAAAATCATTTCTTAATAACCGAACATAGGTGATGTCTGGGAGTGGTTCGAGTTTCACGATGCCCTTGACTTGAAATTTATGTAAAATCCATTCGATTTCTCTTCGTGAGACTCGAAGTTTCTGTGATATTTCAACGGTTGTGATCGGGTAGGTTGTTCTCAATAATTTAATAATTTGTTCTTCTAACGATCCAATGGTTATTTCTATCATACGATAACCATGTAGTTATAGACACTCGTATGCGCGTATCCCTTTTTTATCGTTTTTGAAGAGTTTTTTTACCTCTTCCCTCATTTCCGGGGGATATCCGTCTGGGAAGTCAATGCATCCTTTGCAGACCTCAAATCCGATTGCTTTCTTCAATCCCTGAATGCTGATGTATCCGAGAGAGTCAGCTCCGATTTCCTTTGCTATCTGATCGCATGTCTTGATGTTCCCATCGCTGTTTCGTGCGATGAATTCTTTTTTGCTTCGCATATCGATACCAAGATAACATGGTGCGATCAGCGGGGGGCATCCTATCCTTACATGGACTTCTTTTACCCCAACATTTTTCATCCCTTGAATGATTTTTCGTATATTGGTTCCACGGACAATCGAATCATCTATTAAAACGACTCGTTTGTCCTCAAGGACTGCGCGGAGAAACGATAATCCTTCCTCGACGACCTTTTCTCGATGCTCTTGTGTCTGTTGGATGAATGATCGTTCATCTTTATCCTTCATGATCCCCTCGTCAAGGGGGATTCCTGATTCCAGTGAGTACCCAATCGCGTACCGTCTTCCTGACTCTGGGACCGGTATCACAAAGTCTGCTTTGGCTGGCTGCTCCTGTGCAAGGAGACGTCCGATTTCCTGACGTGTGGTGTGAATCGACCTACCGTTTATGCGCGAATCAGGTTTTGCAAAATACACAAATTCAAACATGCAGGGGAGTTCCTGTTTCTTGATAATCTGTTTTTCATAGATGGCCCCTTTAGGGTCGATGACGATGACTGAACCGCCAGGGATATCTTTCACATACTCGAAATTAATTTTTTTAAACACCCGTGTCTCAGATGCAAGACAATAGGTTCCATTTAATTTACCCAGGGCAAGTGGTCGGACTTTTCGTGGGTCGGTCATGGCGAAGAGATAGGGGTTGTCTCCTGAATCCGCGAGATATAAGACAGAGTAACTTCCCTTTACTTTTCTCATGACATGTTCGCAGGCAGAAAAGATGGCTTCCGGGTTCAGCTCTTTTTTGTATAGCTGGTCTGCCATGGGCAGCAGGAGCCATTGAATATCGCAATCTGTTCGTGGTTTTCTCTGGGTAATGTGCGTGAGTTCAGAACAATTATAGACGTTTCCATTGTGCACAGCTGCTAGAAAAGGATTGACCAGGTATTCAGGTTGGGCATTTTTTTTCAGTGATTCTTCATCGTCCATGCCCGCGGTTGAATATCGGGTATGACCGATACCGATGTTCCCTGGTTTATTGATTTTTTTGTCCTCATTGAACACGTCTCGTACGAGCCCTGAGTCTTTTGTGACATGGATATTTCCATCATATGTGAGCATGCCTGCAGATGATTGACCTCTATGTTGGATGGTAAATAAACTATGATAGATAAGGTGTGAGACAGGTCGTCCCCCGATCATACCAATGATACCACACATGTGTAAACCGTCATTGAAGATACCTTATTTATAGGTTTTCTGTCCTCTTGATTCAAAGAAATCTTTTTTTCTTGGAGAAAAGTCATGAGTTCTCCTTCGTTTCTGTGTTGATATTCTATTTTTGTCTTAATATACTCTCTTTATTTTGAACGAAATACAAAATTTTTATACTCTATTATTATTACGAACATACCTATATGGTAAAAATTGATTCGAAAGACCGAGAGATTCTATATCAGCTTGATCTTGATTCTCGTCAATCGTTTGCGAAAATCGGAAGCAAAGTGGGGCTCTCAAAAACGGTCGTGGCGTATCGTGTCAATAAACTGATTGAAAACGGGATCATTAAAACATTCTACACCGTCATTGATGCCTTCAAACTCGGGTATATCGCCTTCCGTATCTACCTTGTCTATCAATACATGACTCAGGAGAAAGAAAAAGAAATCATCGAATATTTCACGAATCAAAAGTTAAACTGGTGGACGATTTCTGCGGAAGGACGTTTTGATCTTGCATTGATCATGTGGGTCAAGGACATCAACGATTTCTACTCATTCTGGGAAGAAACCTTGAAGCAGTTTCGAGACTATTTTCTAGAACAGCAGTTCTCCGTGTACATTCAGTTATACACCTATCGTCATTCGTACCTTCTGGAAGATGTTAAAAAATCAGATCGAACAAAATTTGAAATCACCGGAGGAGGAACCCCTGTGGCAATTGACGAACTGGATTTCAAGCTCCTGCGGTTGATTGCTCCTCACGCACGCATGCCCGTCAAAGAAATAGCAAAAAGACTCAATTCCACCGTTGCAGTGGTGAACTATCGGATCAAGAAACTCATGAAAATAGGTGTCATCCAGGGTTTTCGATCTGAAATAGATCTTGGGAAGCTCGGTTATCAATTCTTCAAAGCAGATATTGACCTGAAGGATTATCGACAACGCGGAAAGATCATCAACTATATTAAAACAAATCCGTATCTTGTTCGGATTGACAAATCAGTCGGGATTTCTGATCTTGAACTAGAATACCATGTCCATAGCCTCGAACAATTCCATGAGGTCATGAAAGACTTGATTAACAAATTCCCCGATGTGATAAAGAAATACAAATATGTGTATGCATCAAAGCTGCATAAAATGAACTACATGCCGGAAGAATAAATAATTACGAGGAGTACCCACCGATCTTCAGGCTTGGGTCACCAAACAGCATCCATTGTTCAAGTGTTTTTGCATCACTCCATCCTTCCATCCCTGGGTAGATGCAGAGGTACTCCACGATGGAATGACACCAATTTTTGCCTAAGATGTCGATATGATTCACTTGATAGCCTCTGAAAAATTGTGTCTCAAGATATCCGCAGAGCGACTCGACGCAATCAGGCTCATTAATCCCATCTCCGTTCAAATCCCCGACTTCTCCACCTGCCTCATATCCAAGTCCTGTGTTTCCGATGGTGGCGATCGCCCCTCCGTTCTGTTTTACTGTAAGGCTCCATCCCCAGCACTCCCGGATTGGAGCCCCGTTGGACCAGGTGAAGCGCTTATTGTGGGGATCGGTAAGTGTTGACAAGATCGACACATTGAATAGATTGATATGGCAGCCTCCGACAATGCAAATCGGAAGCTTGCCTCCGTTCTGTAACTGGGAAAATTGATAATTGGAGATTCCCCCGTTTTCTATCAAAGAGTCAAATGAACCCGGCCAGAAGGTGTTCCACCAAGATGGTCCTCCATGTCCGTCGAAGAACAAAAACCCGCATCCTTGGTTGATTTCTCTGATAATGTTGGCTGATAGCGGGGTGAACTCAGGGTTTGTATCCCGATTTGAGGAAAACAATTTCCTTGGTTCAAACCCAGACATATAGGCGATTGCTTTTTCACCAATGAGCTCTCCTTCGAGATAATTGGTCCCCTGGTCATCATAAGGGTCTCCTGCGACGACTACGATTTTCTTAAACCATGATGGGTCTGCTGATGTTTTTTCGTAGGAGATAATCTTCTTTACAATCTTACTTACTTCACCGATGTTGCGGCAGGGGAGTCTCCCAAGATAGATGTCTGGATAGAAATCGATTTGATCAACGGGGTAATCAGGAGTGCCAAAAGCAGCAGAGTGTGACCATCCACCGTACACTCCATCCTCAAAAGAGTCCCATGTGCAAAAACTCCCTTGGCCATCATAAATATCAGCATAATATAGATCACTGATGAATCCCGGTTCGTAGATGACGTCATCATCCCAAAGATTCGTATATCGTACAGGGAGATGCCAATCACGCGTTCCCGTGTTTAGATTATCACGTGGCTTACCGGCAAGATGGGATCTCAAACCGCCGACTAAAAGCACATAGGTCGTCCCCCAATTTTCCACAAAATCCTTAATACAATACTTGATTTGTTCCGGTCGGTCATACCCTGGGTAACTACGATAAATCTCTGCTAACGTGATTATTTGGGTACGGACGCCAATGATATTTTTGTGTTCTGCTAAACGCAGTAACGGAAAAACAAACTGCGTAGGACAGATAATGATAAGATCATTTTTCGCTTGGCTTGGGAACGGAGAGGTTGCTGGTGGCTCATAGGTAATGATGATTTCGCAAGAGTCAAGATAGAGTAATGTTGCGGTCGCTTGGTTGTATCGAACAGGGTACACCTGCAACGTGAAAAATGTCACATGCTCGCTGTCTTGGTTCAATCCGCCACCTGTAAAATACGTAAACCATTTGGGCGGGTAGTAACCAGGGGTGCCATCCATTGTTTCACTAAGGGGGACATCAGAAGGTTTCCTGCTGATGTCTTGCATGAGTGGAGTTGGAGCTGTCATTATTCTTTCCTGCAGGATCAGTGTTTTTACTGCATCAAACTGAATGGTTACCTTTTGAATGATTGACCCAAACGGTAATTGAAGTGTTGTGGTGAACAATGGAAGGACCGGTTTTCCTGTATGGTACACACATGCTGGTGCACCGTTCATGAGGACTGTTGGAGTTGATCCGTTGTAGATGAGGGTGGGTTTCTCAAATGAAAGAGACACGAGTTGCATCTGCGTGTGTTCTTCTGTTTTCAAGCTAGTGACCAGAATACTGCTCATTACTAAAAAACCCATGACGAAGAACACAGTTAGTTTCATGATTCCTTTTCCTCAAGAAAACGTCATGCAGTTTCTCCCTATATATTTTCCTATCAAGAAATATAGCACGGGGAGGGTAACACGACTTCATTGATTTGTTAAGGAAGCGAATGCGACCTGGACATAGAATAACTCAGTTTCGGATATCTAAGGCGAATATCCAAACCGATAAGGAGAAGGAGGAGGAATGGGGAAAAAAAAATCTTATAACACTTTATATTTATCTTTGGTGAGACAAATATTTTCCCACAGTCCAATCCAGAGTCGCCTAAAATTTTTATCGTCTTACCCCCACTTGTGCCATAACTTCATAAATTCCCCATGAGGTCGAAAGGAGTACCTTGAATAATAAAGGTTATGGATGAATTTTTGGTCAAACGTCTAAAAAATACAGGTAAAAACCCATTTCGTTCAAATTTCAACAATGAACATTAAGAAAAAATCATTCCAGGTTATGCAGGCTGATAATGGAGCAATACGCCAGATCCAACTTGTTTTACCTCTACAATCTTCAGAGGAATTTCTTCTCCAAAACTGACTCCGTCCCCATCAGCAACCGTTGGCGTATCCTTTCCTCCAATGATGCAGGATCCAATGAAGATATAAAGATCATCGACGACTTTGGTTTTTAGAAACTTCCAAATAATCGTACCACCCCCTTCCACAAGTAACTTTTGGACACCTTTTTGTGAGAGAATCCCTAACGCATGGTTCACATCGACGAATCCTTCTGTATCAGACCTGCATTCTACAACTTCGATATGCGCCCCTTCGTATGTTTTCTTATGTCCTGCAGTCGTAAGAATCAAGGTTTTTGACACATTGTTTAAGGCATGAGCATCCGATGGGGTTCTTCCTTTACTATCAAGGATAACTCGTAATGGTTGTTTTGGATGATGAACATAGGATTCTTTCACCGTGAGTTTCGGATCGTCTGCAAGAATCGTACCGATGCCAACCAGTACCGCATCAACCTCATTGCGTAATCGATACATCCGCTGTATATCCTCTTCAGAAGAGATTCTCATTTGTTTTCGTGCTGGTGAGGCGATTTTTCCATCAGCCGACATCGCACAATTGATGATGACATGGGGTCGTTTCATAAAATATCACTGCGGATAGAGTGGGCAATCTTTTTTCTTCTCAGGGCAGAATCCCTTTGTTTTACACGTCGGTCCAGAATTTTGAAAAAGCTTCGGAGCGACCTTCTTTACCTCCTGAAGCATCTTATTTGCTAGCATGCGGATTTCCCATTGTGCATGCAGACAGCAGCGTAGCTCAAAAAAATTATACAATGACCGAGCGTTCATCGTTACCATAATGTTCGTACATGTTGCATTCGGAAGGACGTACCTAGCGTCTTCCGCTGGAATCTTCAACTCCAGTAATTTGTTGTAATGTTCCCAGATAACCTCCATGGTTTTTTCATAGGCATTCTTTGTTTTGTTATTCTTGGATATGAGTGGTGGAATCACATAGTTCGGCTCGTTTAAATTGACATACCGCTGACTTTGTTGAGAGTAACTCGCGATACGATGCCGTACGAGCTGATGGGTAAGCGACCGGCTCACGTCACTGATGGCAAAGGTAAACGAGGCATGTTCGATGACGCTGGTATGCCCCAGTTTTAGCACTTGGTCTAAAATCGCTGCTTGGTTCTTTTTCGGCAGTTTCTGCAGTTCCTCCGGTTTTGTTTTGCTATGGGTCAACGTCGCAGCCATTGCTGGTAACTTTTCCGGGTCTGATGTATACCCTAATAATTTCACATGCATGGAGGTTTCCCATATCCCTTATCTCATGAACTGTTTAAGAGTTTTGATGTTACTCTTTTTTTTTCTTGATCAGGCATTTTTTCCCTTTGCACAGATCTTAAGTTTTTGACAACAGTCAATGTAATCAAACAGGCAATACTAGAATTGATGTTGGATTATACTATGAAAGCATTTGTCATAGGATTATTTTTCTTCGCTTGTGCAAAGGCAAATATTGATGTCCCATATTGGGTCATCACTGGCGCTTGCCAGCCTCGTCGGACTAATTCTGGTCATGTGAGATAGCGTTATTATGAATTTTTTCACCAGCGCATAACTGTCTTAAACTCCTCGTTGAATACAGGACGCGAAGCTATATGGCTGTGTCATCTGAGAAAACCAATCGATGGGTTGTCCTTTCGTATTTCCTGATACCGACGGTGATGTTGATTGTCGGGTACCTTCTGTTTCCCTATCCGCCCTCATCATTTGCTCGACAGCTTTCATTGATACCCTTGTTTCTTGGTTTGGTGTTCCTTGGTGGGGGTTTTCTTTATTGGAAGAAAAACACTGCGAGCTGGTTGAAGATTCTTGGCTGGGGTTTGTTTTCGTTCTTCTGGGCGACCATGCCAAGCTTCCTGTATTTTTCAGAAGGTGGTGATGTTTTTAACGCCGCCGTGTGCGTCATCGGTGTGTATGTGCTTCTTTACATTGCGTATCATGAATGGCTCTCGATTTCAAGGAACGAGCCTGTTTCGTGTCTGAATTGGATAGCTGGTGGCACGTTTCTTGCAGGAATCATCTACTTTACGATTGAGAATGGCATCATTCCTGGGTTGAGTGATTGGTTAATTGAGAATGTTGCTGCTCAGACCAGCGATGTGTTACATCTCTTCGGTGTGAATGTCAGTCGGACTGCCGACCTAATTATCTACAACAATATACCGATAACGATTATTTTTGCCTGCACTGCGATTCAATCCATGGTCCTGTTTGTCGGCATGATTGGGGCGTTACCCCGTGTGCGGTTGAAACGGAAAGCTCTCGGCTTGCTGATAACAGTTGTTCCAATCTATTTTCTGAATCTGATCCGCAACGCTGCTGTTGTGTACATGGTGGGAAGCGGCATGACGTCTTTTGAAATGGCTCATAACGTGATAGGGAAAACAGGGTCCCTGCTTGCCCTGATCGTCCTGCTCTTCATCACCTTTAAAATTGTACCAGAGCTGTATGATGAGATTATCGGGATTATCGATCTTCCGAAACGAAAAGGACCGGTGGAGATTTTTTTCAGCCGGCTAATGAGGAAGAAGTCATGATTCGTATCGCTGATGGGGGGATGCCCTGGGTGCTTGCATCATTTGCGTGTACCTTCCTTTTATTAGGTGTTTCGTTTCTCACCGATGGTCGTGCATCGTTTTTTCTTTTTGTTGTATCAGTTTTTTTCTTGTTGATTTCTTGCCTGCTTGTCATTTTTTTCCGTGATCCAGAGCGATTCATTGGTCAGGGGATTGTCGCGGTAGCAGATGGAAAAATCAGGGAAATAACGACTCTGCAGGATGCTGAGGTTGGAGACTGTATTAGGATTTCTACGTTTATGAATATCCAGAATGTTCATGTGAACCGTATGCCTCTTGCCGGTACGATTGAGAAATTAACCCATCATCCGGGAAGTCATCTGCCTGCTTTTCAGAAGGAATCTGATGCGAATGAGCGGGTTGTCCTTCTCATAAAAACCGATATCGGGCTGATGAAAATTGTTCAGATTGCAGGGGCGGTTGCACGTCGTATCGTTCCCTATGTTGCTGAAGGGGCTTTTTTAGAGAAAGGAAAAAAAATCGGGTTGATCAGGTTAGGGTCCCGCGTGGACCTGTATCTGCCGGCAAAGAAAATTAATATACTAGCGATTCAGGTTCATGAGCGAATCAAAGCAGGGGTAGATACGATTGCAGAAATCAATGATTAGGCTGCTGTCCGTTGCGGATATGGTCACACTTCTGAACGCGATGCTTGGGTTCCTAGCGTTACTTCTGGTGTTTTCCAATGAGTTTCAGCTGGCTTCTTCATTGATCCTTCTTGGACTTCTTGCAGATGGTCTTGATGGGATGGTCGCTCGGCGATTGGGGTCTGGAAGGATTGGTGAGTATCTAGAACCTCTCGCAGATATGATCTCCTTATCGATTGCACCGCTTTGCCTTTTTTATAAGATGTACTACGAAAGCGTCGTCTTACAGCCTTCTGTGCATCTGCTCATTGGTGTCATCATTGTGTTTTCTTTGCTGTGCAGTATCATCCGTCTGTCTTCTTTTTCTTTGTTAAAGGAGAAACAATTTTTCGTCGGTCTGCCGGCGTCTGCCAATGCCATGTTTTTAGTATTAACGTCATTTCTTGTTCCGGATATATGGTATCTTCTTCCGATTATCATTGTTCTTTCGCTTGCGATGATTTCTTCGATTCGTTTCCCAAAACCTGGTCTGAAGGTAAACCTGATCGCTGCTGTTGTTATCGTTGCGACAATCCTGCTTGATAGCATGTACAATAATATCGCACCAATCTTGCTTCTTGCTGCACTTTTTTCCTATGTCATCTTCGGACCATTATATCTGTATGGCATAAAAAGAAGTCCGGTTAGTTGAACGGCAGATAGTCGTAGCTGACAATCGTGCTGTTTTGGATCTGGATGATGCGTCCTCCATTGTTCTGTCGGCTGAGGGTAGCTGAGTCTGTTTGGATAAAAAGTGGCCATGCGGTGTTGTTTGTGGTTTCTTTTCCTAAATGTGTGAACACATGGTTTTTATGGGTATGACCTGTGAGGACTAATGAGACGTTGTTCTCGAGGCAGTAGGTGATGAATGCTCCTCGGTTCATCGCGATGCATTCGTTATTACCACTTGGAAGGTCGTTTGGTAATGCGCCAAGCCCTGTATCATTGGTGTCGCTGACCGCAGGGTGATGCATGATAAGCATCTGGTTCATCTGGTTTTTGACCAAGATGTTTTCAAGCAGGTACATCTGGGTATTGGTCAGACCGCTCCCTTCTGGTGAGAGATTCCAAATTTTCGGTTGGACCTCCCATCTGCTATATTCATATCCTGAGTCGAGGAACACGAAGTTTATTTTTCCATAGATTATGGAGTAATCGTTGAGAGGATTGAGAAAACGATGATAGGGCGTCAGATTGGTGAAGGGGAAGTATAAGAAGAGGAGGCTATTGGCGTATCGCTCATGGTTGCCGGGGACTGTGTAGACTGGTGAGTCACAATAAAGGATTGCTTCCTGCAGATCAGCATACACATTCCGTTTGGATTTCTCATTGTACCAATCCACTGAATCACCGGATAGAATGACAAACTCTGGGTGGATGATTTCATTGATGTAAGTGAAGAGACGGATGAGCTCCTTTTTCTTATTGATCATATTTGAGTATTTTCCAATATGGATGTCGGAGAGCTGAACAACGGTATAATCAGTTGGTTCTGTATCTGCTATTTGTACGGCATGTGGCCAAGTGTGGTTGGCGCTTGTTGTGATAACCGTGATATTATAGAATCCTGCGGGAATGCTGTCGATATCATACGAAGCGATGATTTCATCTTCGACGGTTTCTGATCCTGCATTGATCCAGGTGCACCATTTTCCTATTGGATTCTCAAGATGGTACAAACCGGTGCCATGGATGTTCTGTAAGCTTACTTTGGCTATCTGAGTGGGTTCATCTGTTCTCATTCTTTCCTCTGAGAGCGTTATCGAGAGCTGATTCGTGTTGTTTTTATTTATTATCGTGGGACATCCTAACGAAGGGGTGATGATTCCTTCGACATCAAAACCGACACTCACGTTGAGTTGTTTTCCAGCTGATGCTCCCGTGGATACATGCAATGTATGATTTCCGACCACCGACGGATACCAGATGATTCTCCTGGTGCATCTTGGTAATTTTCCTATGGTGACGTTTATTTGACTTTCTACAAGAGTACCGGAACTCCATTTCATTTCGCCAGAACTCATCACAAATCCAGAAAACTCATCAATTATCGTGAGTGTTTCGTTGAATCGTTGCCCTAGTGTCCCCTGCAGGATAATCAAAAGCTGAACTGGCTGGCCTAACGTTGGAAATGGTTCAGAACAGGAAAACGCAATAATCTCTCCAGGACCAACAGATAGTGTTTTACTAAAAATCACGTTGTGACCTAAAGCCTCTACGCTGCTAGCTGAAACGATAAGAAGCATGATGCCACAGAGCACTACTATTTTTTTCATAATCAAACGTCTTAATAACAATATAATTATAGGTTATATATTATAAATATTTTGAGGTAGATGAAGCAGAACTCCTCCCGAAATTTTTTTTTCCTCTGCAAGATTTTTTTCGTTCAGTTACAATCCAAACATTTCTAAACAAAAAATACATTACATACAGCTATTATGGATGATATACCAAAGATAGGCATTACAGGCATGCCGAGCGTCGGAAAAACACAGACGCTGATCAAAATCATCGAGAAAATTCAAAAAAGTGGCTATAAACTCGAAGGAATGATCACCACTCCGTTGATTGAAAAGAAGAAACGGGTGGGTTTTTATGTGGAAGACTGGCAGACCAAAGAAAAAGAAATCTTCGCCCGTCTTGACCTCGACTCAAAAGATAAGGTTGGAAAGTACGGTGTTGATCTTGCTGCGTTGGAACGCGTCGGGGTCCATGCGATCGAAAAAGCTATCAACGATGAAACGGTCGATATCATTGTTATCGATGAAATAGGGAAAATGGAAATGCTTTCTGAGAAGTTCTGCGAGATGGTCATCGAAGCACTTGACTCTGACAAACCAATCATGGTCACCTTGCATAAAAAATCGCGGACACCGCTGTTGCAGGATATCCGTAGACGGGACGATATCCGCATCCTTGAGGTCACCGCGGTGAACCGGAATCTGCTTCCGTATAAGATTGAAAAAATCATGGCAGAGAAACTTCCGCCCTTGTTTTAACCATGACCAACAGACCAACTGATGAGATAAAAGAGGGAACAACTGAGCTTTTTGTATATAAGAACAAAGCGTCCGTGAAAGGACCAAGCATCAGGGAGAATGTGCCGTTCTATAACCCTGCCATGGAACTGAACCGCGATGTCTCTGTCTTGGTCAATCAATGGTTTGTGAACGTTAGTGCGAAACATGTTCATATCCTTGATGGCTTGGCAGCATCAGGGATTCGAGGGATTCGACTTGCTCATGAGCTTTCTGGAGATTTTGATGTCACCATCAATGATTGGAATGATGAATCGTTTGCGTTGATCCAACAGAACATCCAGAAAAACCAGTTGCAGAACGTCTCCGTGTTCCAACGGGACCTTGGCAGTCTGTTGTTGGAACGGCGATATCATTCTATTGACATCGACCCGTTTGGCTCCCCGGTCCATTTTTTTGATGCTGCTGTCAAAAGTGTGTACAACAAAGGCATCATCGCGTGTACCGCAACCGATACCGCTGCGCTCTGCGGGGTGTTCCCCAAGGTATGTTTCCGGCGGTACGCTGCTTGGCCACTGCATGGTGCTTCGATGCACGAGGTAGGACTTCGAATTCTTCTTGGCTGCCTGTGTCGTGAGGCTGCAAAGTACGACCGTGGCATCGAACCATTGCTGTGTTACACGACCGATCATTATGTGCGGTTATATGTACAGATCTCTAATGGGAAAAGCGCTGCGAATGCCTCCATGGCACAGTATTCAAGCCTAACTTCAAAAGAGGTTCCTTTATCTAAAGACACCGCCACATTGATTGGTCCATTATGGCTTGGGACGATTCAGAAAAAAACAGTAATTCAGGAGATTCGGAGTCTTGCATCGACTAAAGTACTGAACACAAAACATCTACTCTGGAAATTCCTTGATCTCCTCGAGGAGGAGGCCGATGCTCCACCGTTTTTTTACACCATCAATGACCTGTCTTCTCTGCTGAAAGTATCACCGCCGACCATGGAACATATCGTTGAACAATTGAAAAAGAAAGGATATGTCGTTACCAGGACCCATTGTACACCTACCGGTTTTAAAACCAATGCTCCTTTGGACGTCGTCACAGAAGTTTTTAAATAACAAAGGATATCATAGGCTTATGAAAACATCCCAAAAGAAGCTTTCTGTTGGTGTGCTTGCCTCTGGTTCTGGGACTGATTTGGAAAGCATCATCGATGCATCAGAGCACAATATGATTGATGCAGAGGTTGTGCTAGTCATCAGTGATAAGAGTGACGCTGGTGCATTAATCAGAGCAAAAACGCATCGTATCCCTGGTTTTTTTGTTGATTCCAAAGGCAAAGATCGTGCTGCTCATGAAAGGGAAATCGATGAACTCCTTCGCAGCCATCAGGTGGAACTGGTGGTTGGTGCTGGGTATATGCGTTTACTTTCTCCAGCATTTGTGAAAAAATGGCATGGAAAACTTATCAATATTCATCCTGCGCTCCTCCCGTCATTCAAGGGGACCAACGGTCAACATGATGCCCTAGAGTATGGAGTGAAAATCTCTGGGTGCACCACACATTTCATGGATATGGAGATGGATCATGGTCCGATTATTCTTCAGGCTGCAATAATCGTACATGCTGATGACGACCGTGATGCTCTTGCTACCCGTATTCTTGAGGTGGAACATCAGATTCTTCCTCGGACGATACAGTTGTTTGCACAGAGACGGTTGCTCATCGAGGGTCGCAAGGTTGTCATTCTGCCTGGTGATTCATGGAAAAAGAAACACAAGGTTCTTGCTGATGTGCTCTACTCTGAAGGATACTGACAGCATCTCTTTTCAGGATGCTTATGACTGGTTAAGGAGCTTTGATAAGTACGGATGGATCTTTGGCCTTGAGAGGATAACTCTTCTTCTTGAACATCTTGGGAATCCTCACCAGGGGCTCAAGGTCATTCATGTCGCAGGGACCAATGGCAAAGGTTCAGTCTGTAAATACATCAGTTCGATTCTTCAGAAAGCAGGCTACACTGTTGGCCTGTATCTTTCTCCGCATGTCGAGCGTTTTTCAGAACGCATCGTCATTAACAACCATGAGATTTCTAAGGAAGATTTTGCAAGGCTTGTGTCGCAGGTCAGACCTGTTGTTGATTCTATGAAAAAACAGAATAGTACTCCTACGTTTTTTGAGATCGTCACCGCACTTGCGTTCCTTCATTTCAAGAACCATCCTGTTGATTACACGGTCGTGGAGGTCGGACTTGGGGGGAGATTTGATGCGACGAATGTAGTTCACCCGCTGGTGTCTATAATCACGAATATTTCACTGGAACATACAGATATCCTGGGGAAGGATGTCGCATCAATAGCATTTGAGAAAGCCGGAATCATCAAAGATCATGTGCCGGTGGTCTCCGCAGCGATAGACGACGCAAGGGTAACCATCGAGCAGGTCGCAGAGCAGCGGAACGCGCCGGTTACGTGGATTGATCAAACCATGTGGAAACAAAAGTCCCATCATGGGAAAGAACAGGAATTTATGATTCAGGGATCCTTCAAAGATTATTCGGTAAAGACCTCCATGTTAGGTCGACATCAGGGTGAAAATATCACGCTTGCTATCGCAGCGGTTGAACAGCTGCAGATGGGTGGGGTGTATCTCACTGATAATGATATCCAGGATGGAATTGAGGCAGCAACTCATCCTGGGAGAATGGAAATCATCTCTGAGAAACCCTTGATTCTGCTTGATGGGGCGCACAACCCTGCAGGGATGGGCATGCTTGTTGAAACGATAGAGGAGGATTTTTCCGCCTACCGTCTTATCGTTGTTCTCGGGGTATTGAAAGATAAGGATCTGAAGACGATGCTGTCGATGATCGTGCCGATCTCCGATGTAATCATCGTTACGAAATCAGGTAATCCTCGTGCAGCTGATCCCCAGGTACTAAAGGAAATGATAGAGGGTTTTGACACCAATAAAACGGTATTCGTTGAAGATTCAATCCCCGACGCAATCAATCAAGCAAAATCTGTTGCCAAACAAAAAGACTTGATTTGCGTGACCGGGTCGCTGTTCACAGTTGGGGAAGCACGAGGATATGTGTTCCATGGGGAAAAACGGTCTGAGACGTTTTAACTTAGAGTTTCATTTTCTTTAGAATCACTCTCAGATCTTTCATCGCTTTGGTCTCCTTCAGGTGATCTGGTTTTCCGATAGATTCTTCCAATGTTTCATCAAAATGAATTTTTCCAAGATATCTTATTTGTAATCTTTTTACTTCCTGTTCAATGAACGAAGAATCCATCATCGTCATATTTTCTATGACACCAAGCACTGGTTTTTTGAGCTCAATGAGAATGTTGAGCAGTTTACTCACGGCTCCCATCGCCACCTTCGACGGGGTTGTCACGACTAAGAACTCACTGGTCTTCATGTATCGGATCACATCCAGGGTCTCATCACCGATCCCGGGTGGCATATCGATGATCAGGAAATCAAGGGAACCCCATTGGGTGATCGCCAGCAGCTCCAGGATGATGTTGGAGATATCGACTCCTCGGAATGGGGATGGTTTTTCCTCAGTGAAGTACACGATGGACATGAAGGAAATCCCATGGACTACTGGTGGGATGATTCCTTTTTCCTCTGTTGGGAACTCGTTTTTCACTCCAAGGATGATATGAGAGGATGGTCCGTACAAGTCAAGGTCCAATAACCCAACCCGATAACCTTCCTGTGCGAGATGGAGCGCAAGGCTTGAGGCGACCAGGCTTTTTCCAACCCCGCCTTTGCCGCTTGCGACCGCGATGATCCTGTTGATGTTTATCAAACGTTTCTCTATGACGCTGGTGCGGGGCTCCATGGTCATTGTACTCCTTTGATGGAAGAAAGTACGACGCCGCGTCCTTTTGTGATTTCAAAATCTGGGCTCCCGCACTTGGGGCATCGTGTGTGGACGAAAACGACTTCTGGGATGAAATGGATTGACTCTGATTCTGTTTCGTTGAGTTTCTTCTTCATGTCACTGTATTTCCAGTTCTCCCCGCAGTTTTTACAGAGTAGGATGCTTTTTTCTGTTTTTAGTATAAACGCGTCTTTTTTTATCGGTGGTTTCTGTGATTTGCTTAACTCGCGGAGGGCAAAAAGGAAGATTTCTTTTTCGATTTGCTGCAGTTCACCGATGTAGACAATGACTTGGGTGATCGACTTTATTTTTTCCTTTCGTGCTTCTTCTAACGTGGCCATGACAATGGATTCCGCAAGCGCCCATTCATGCATACAGAGACCGGATACAGGAGGAGATGGTTTAAATGTTACGAACAGAAAAAAGACATAAAATGACAGGATGTTTATATAGAAGCAAAGCTTCTTGTTTCCTCATAGGTGATCTTCTTGGAAAGTAAAAAGGTGGAGAAATCTGAGAATGAATGGAAAAAGATCCTCACACCTGAGGAATTTCTTGTGCTCCGAAAGAAAGGCACTGAACCCCCATTTACAGGAAAATATGTTCATCAGACCGCAGAAGGAACCTATGTCTGTACGGGATGCGGGAATCTTCTGTTTTCCTCTGAGACGAAATTCGATTCAGGGAGCGGATGGCCGAGTTTCTTCACCCCGGTTTCACCTGATGCTGTGGTGTTGAAGCCTGATAAGAGTCTTTTCATGAAGCGAACCGAGGTGCTCTGCGCACGATGT
>JBFYMQ010000016.1:0-25121 GCA_041304825.1 Thermoplasmatales archaeon | reverse complement strand
AAGGACGTTACTTTGGAACTTGTCTTAAAAGACGACCTTTGGTGCTAAGTCACAGATAAAGGTTATGTCCTGCGCCTAGCATCTTAGCATCAATATTTTTAATATGTGGGTTTCTAAAAATAATATAATTGTTTATTTACTTGATAACCAAACTTGAACAAAACGTTCCTCAGAGTCAGGACAATTACATGAGAACCAGAGGTTTCCATTCGCACTCCGATGCCGCATCTCAGAACCATCATCAGCGGTCAGATTCACTTGTTCATACAGAGGATCAGTACTAAATGGGAACATCTTAAACGTCGTAACAATTCCTGGATTCAATTTATTCAGGATCACATGAATGACACGGCCAACTGCGCCATTCATCAACAAGCGAGCAAGGAACTCAGTAGTGCGTGGGTATTTCTGGAACAACGCTGAATCCCAAATCATCATTTTTTCTGCTGAATTTCGCGAGATGGTCTTCGTCAGACTCAGGTTATAGACATTATCTTTCTCACTGTTTATCCGGAAACGTGCGTTCATCCCCATCAGCAGTGGTTCACGATAGACAAGATTCACCATCCCATATCGATTTCCTTGGATGAATGCGGTGAAATTCATCACGCCATCATAATCACATAGAGCTTGAGGCGGAACAGAGAAATTCACTTGGTTATTTTCAGCAAGAGATCCTGTTATGTTGTACCAATGACCGCTCACATAGAGATGGAAACCCTCGGTCACATCACTTGTTCTTTGTCGTTTTACACTAAACAACGAGACATCATACCCAGCTGAATCCAAGAAATCCAATGTTCCTTGTAAAAACCACGCATTGTTGTTATTTGGGACAGTGTACAGACCAAAAATCGTTTCATACGATGACCCAAACGTATGAGAAAAGACTTGAGAGTCGCTCCCCGGCAGAACACTATACTGTGACCTTGTATTCCAATCACAACAACTAACATTCATTACAAATCTTCCAGTCCCAGAATTGCACCGAGCGGTCATCGTAAAATTGTATGTCTGACCAGGGACGGCAGATGATATCGTCCCCATGGGAAAAGACCGGTACGGTTGGCCACTCCGTCCATCCTCCTGGATGGAATCAGTATCAGGAAATTTTTCCGGAAACGTCAGATACGTAGGTCCCTGTACTCGCATCCCGGGGTCAGTCCATAGGACATTTTCTGTTTGGTCATTGCCAAACCCTAAGATATTTTCCTTCGCAGAGCCATTCGGTGATTCCATCCGTGAATCAAAGAACAGCTCCATTGGAACCGTGCCAATGAGTTGGAGAGTTATATCTGGTGATAATAGTTTCATATCAGTCAGTTGTGTTTCGTTATCCTGGAGGAACAGAGGAAATGAATACCAATTCTCAGCATCAGAATGAAACGTAGTTGGGATGCTGCATGAATGGAGATAGTCTGACACCCAATGACCGCCGTCGCCATTGTCCTCCCAGCTACCTGTGGTAATACCGGTTGAAGAAATATTGTATATCACCACTCTATCTAACTCATGGCGATAGTTCCAATCCATTTGAGGGTACGGTGAAGAGAACACCATTTCATGACCAAATGTTCGAACGGGGTTTGTCAGTCCGGTACTCTGGTCACTCATATACCAGTCGAGACAATGATTATGACCATGGATCCATAGTGTAATCTGTGGGTTGTTTTGAAACAGAGTCGCCCACCAGTCCATATCCTGCTTCCCTCGGTAGGGTGTCAAGCTATCCTCCTCTGTAGTGTCCTCGATAGCCTGATGGCAGAGGATAACCGTGGTCGTATGAGGGTGCTGACTCGTCATATATTCAATCCATTCATACTCAACAGGGTGCGTCCAAGTCACACATCCTAATTCAGGGACAACCAGAAAGAGTATCCCCTCGTGCATCATCGCATACACCGGAGCATTCATGCAAAGTTCGTCAACCAATGATTTTGTAAGATTATGCGGATCCTCTTGGTTCATCTGATAATCAGTCACATCATGGTTGCCTACCACATAATAAAACGGCAGATTCAGATGAGAAATCACGTATGCTTTCAGGTTATTCCTATACTGATTAACGACCCGGGGGAGTCCTTGCCCATGCACCTGCGCTGTATTATGGTTCACGATATCACCAAGATGCACCACGAAATCAAGCTGGTTGGTTGCATCTACCAAATCTTCACTGAGGTGATCCAGATGATCCGCTATATCAAAAAATGGATCTTGATATTTCGCACCAATGTGTGTATCGGTAAATGCCGCAAAGCTCAATTGAGTATTGTGTAAAGCGACAGTGTTGATTCTATCAATCTGAGGGTTTCCCTCAGAAGCCGATAGTAGCCTTTCATTCATTGTTAATTCGCTGATTGCTCCTTTCGAATCAATATTTGGCGTTGTTATTGTTAAAATAGAACAAAAAATGAATGCTGTGCAAATTAAGGCACTTACTATCTTCTTTTTCATAGACTCAAAACTATTACAATATCGTTATTATATATATGTTATTAATAAGTATATATCATTTTTTATTAAAATATTTCAACATAAAAATTTTTTTAGTTTATTATTTGGTTCTTAAATATTAAATTTGTGCAAAAAATTATGTTTTTTTCCTGTTAAAGAAGATTTATAACCTAAATTTATCAAAGTATGGCAAAACGATATAAAGGTAAGAGACGTATATCTATATATCAAAGGAATGGAGATAAAAGATTCACATTTTTGTTGACCCAAACGTATGAAATTTTTTATTTTTGTTCTTTTCTGTAATGTCATCATACTGAAGATATTGAAGTAAAAATCAATGAATGGAACTATTAAAATGACACAGATATGGATAGAAATACGTGGGGAGCTGATTTCATTTGACAAAAAAAAATAAACAACAAATAGAAGAAATTCTCAGTTGTCCTGAATGCGGTAGTGGACACCTGAGCAAGGATTATTCTCGAGCGGAATTGGTGTGTTCAGGTTGCGGGCTTGTTGTTGATCAGGATATCATTGATCATGGTCCTGAATGGCGTGCATTTGATAATGAACAACGGGAGAAACGAGCTCGAACAGGATCTCCCATGACATATACCATGCATGATAAAGGACTCAGTACGACGATAGGGTGGACGAACCGAGATGCATACGGGAAAGCAATTCCGACAAGGAATCGGGCTCAATTATATCGGCTGCGGAAATGGCAACGTCGCGTCCGTATCAGTGATGCAACCGAGCGGAACCTCGCAGTTGCCCTTTCAGGAATCGACAGACTCGCATCAGGGATGGGTCTTCCCCGATCTGTTCGAGAAACCGCAGCAATGATTTATCGAAAAGCAGCGTTGAAAAACCTAGTTCGAGGAAGAAGCATCCAGGGGGTGACTGCCGCCTCATTATACGCCGCATGCCGACAATGTCATGTACCACGGACATTAGACGAAATTAGTTTAATCGCACAGATATCACGAAAAGAGATTGGCAGAAACTATCGATATGTCTCCCGAGAGCTTGCATTAAAATTAATGCCGACCACACCAAAAGATTACATCTCACGATTCTGCAGTGAATTAAAACTCAGTAACAATGTTCAAGCAAAAACACTGGAAATATTAGGACATGCAGTAAATCAAGAACTGACCAGCGGACGAGGTCCGACAGGACTCGCTGCAGCCTCTCTCTACATCTCCTCTGTTCTGTGCGGTGAACGGCGAACACAACGCGAGGTTGCAGAGATTGCGGGAGTTACCGAGGTAACGATTCGAAATCGATACAAAGAACTGGCACAAAAACTTGATATTCATATCGTCATGTAAAAATTCGATAACCATCGAACAACAGGAGGAAATAACCCGTCCTGTGAAAAACTATATAAAGGAGATAAAGTTATAGCGAGCCAAAAGGAATAGAAATAAGAGTTTCCTAGTTTCGTAAATTCGACTAATTGAATCTTTTTGTTTTTGTTCTTTGTAAAAATTCAGATAGAATCTGAGGAAAACGTGAATAACATGAAAGGAACAGTAAAATGGTATAATGCAAGAAAGGGATACGGATTTATCCAATGCGAGGATGGAAAAGAAGTCTTCGTTCATCGGAGCGCAGTCCCAATGGAAACATCTCTTAATGAGGGAGATGCAGTTGAATTTGAGATTGAAACATCAGATCGAGGACCACAAGCAAAAAACGTAAAGAAGGCATAATATTCTTCCAACAACAAGCCGATCTGATAATACTTTTTTTCAAAAAAATTTGAGATAAAGAAAAAACGGTTTGTTCTTGAAAGAAACTACAGATGATACAATAATTGAATAGTAAGGTGAAAATAATGAAATGTGAACAACTTAACATACATACAAAACTCCTAGCAAAACTACATGAACAAGAATTTAAGGAACTGACGGTAATTCAGGAAAAATGTATCCCTGAAATAATCCAAGGAAAAGATGTCGTTGGCCAAGCAGAGACGGGATCTGGAAAAACACTCGCGTACTGTCTTCCCATCCTAAATAAAATTAATCCTGGGCGCGGTCTGCAAGCACTTGTTCTGACTCCTACACGAGAACTGTGCGTACAGGTCACAGACGTCTTTAAGGATTTTGGAAAAACCCTTGGGATACGGACCACGAGCGTGTACGGTGGTGTGAGCATCGGACCACAAATACGCGACATCCGCTCATCTGAGATTGTCATCGGAACTCCTGGTAGAATGCTTGATCATCTCCGCAGAGGAACCATTGATTTACGCACAATCAGAATTCTTGTCCTTGACGAAACCGATAAAATGTTCGAGATGGGGTTTGTCGACGATGTCGAAGATATCATCCGCTACATACCTTCGCAACGACAGTTACTGATGTTCAGCGCTACTATCTCCGAGGAGGTTCATCGTCTCGCTAGAAGACATCTAAAAAATCCCATGATCGTCAAAACCCAATCGTATGTTGATCACAGTAAATTGAAACAGATTTATTATGACATTTACGAGCAGAACCAAAAGTTCTCTCTTCTTGTTCATTTGCTCAACCGCAATACCGATGGGTTGTCCATTGTGTTTTGTGGGACCCGCAGAGAGTCTGACGCGGTATCAAAGAATCTTGCGCGTCAAGGCATCCGCGCCTCCGCAATCCATGGAGGAATGAAACAACAAAAACGATCAAGCTCTCTGGATGCGTTGAAAACCCAAAAAACAAAGGTGCTGGTAGCAACCGATGTCGCAGCACGCGGTCTTGATATCAAAAACGTCACCCATATCTACAACTATGATGTGCCAAAGACACCAACCGAATATGTGCATCGAATTGGCAGGACCGCCCGAGCTGGGGCAAACGGCGCAGCGATCACGCTGCTAACCGAACGAGACCATGACAACTTCCGACGTGTACAAAGCAATGACGATTTCCAGATTGAACGGGCAGATATCCCAGATTTTCGCAAGATTCCTTTTTTACGACGGTTTGAGCAACGACAACAATCATTCAGAGGACCTCCTCGCCACACGTTCGGACGATACTAGGAAACATATTACATCAACAACGGGAGCAATACCAGAGTAAAAAATCGATTACTCCCGTGCAACACCCACGATCCAATTATATTTTGTGATCTTCGCGCGATTTCTAGGGTAAGAATCCCTTGTACGATTGTTCCAAGAATGAAAATGGTCGTAAGATTTTGTGGATGCATGAGTGTAAAACTCATAAACGAAGTCACAGATGCTATTTTCATATTGGTCTTTTGTATTAAGAAAATAAAGAGAATGCCTCTGAAAAAGAATTCTTCAGTGAAGGCTTCAAAAAAACTGATGACACCAGCAACCAAGTCAGCACTCCAAGTTATTCCATAAACATATTGTATCAGTGCTGTTACAATGAGCATGAACGGTAAAAAGATAATACACCAAACAATGCTTTTTTTCATCCCCTTTTTTTGAATCCCATATATTGAACATCGAAGTGATGTGAAATTGCGATTAATTAACAAGAAAACAATGAGAGGAAGAACAATGAAGAGAAGGATTTTTACACCTGTGTAGGTGTACGAAAGAAGAAAATTACTCGTAAGCAACGGCCAATACAAAAGAACGATTAATATCATGGCTGCTGTGATACTCCCGATTTCCAAAAGGACATCTCTTTTATATCGCATACAATAGAAAAACAGTAAAATCATTGGTATAAGCATGGGCCAAAGAAACAAATCAATCTCCACTAGGCTTCACCTTAGCTTGATTGTATCATTTGCTTTTTTATAACACTTCACGATTATCCATCATCAAAAAACCTTTTAAGAACATGTTTCTTCTCGGTGTTCGCAGATATGAGAATCGCAATAGTGCTCAAAGACCGGTGTACATCAAAGCGATGCGCGCAGGAATGCATCAAATTCTGTCCCAGAGTGCGCGCTGGCGATGAAACCGTTGTGATGGGCGAAGACGGCAAACCAATCATCTCCGAAGAGCTTTGTGTCGGCTGCGGCATCTGTGTGAATAAATGCCCTTTCGAAGCTATCAAGATTATCGGACTTGCTGAAGAACTCAAAGAAGACCTTGTCCATCAATTCGGGAAAAACGGGTTTCGACTGTATCGACTTCCGATACCGAAAAAAGGAAGCTGCGTTGGTATCCTTGGTCAGAACGGGATAGGAAAGACGACCGCGATTAAGATCCTCGCAGGACAGGTCGTCCCCAACCTTGGGGAGTATCGCAAAAAGAAACCATCATGGGACCCTGTGCTTGAATACTATGCAGGAATGGAGCTGTTTGAACATTTTAAGGCACTTTCAGAACAGAACATGACCTGCGTACTCAAACCACAGTATGTTGATCAACTCCCGCGAATCGTCAAAGGAAAAATAAGAGACGTACTGAAAAGTTCAGATACGACAAATAATTTTGATACGGTTGTCACAAAACTTGGGATTTCTCATCTTCTTGACAAGGAGATTGAGAAAGGAACGATCTCAGGTGGGGAGCTTCAGCTTGTTTCGATTGCAGCTGCCCTGGTCAAAGATGTTGATTTGTATTTTTTTGATGAGCCAACCTCTTATCTAGATATTTACCAGCGATTAAAAGTCGCGCGGATTATCCAAGATCTTTCTAAGCAAAAAAAAGTCATCGTAGTTGAGCATGATTTAGCGGTCTTGGATTTCCTGTGTGAAAATGTCCATATCATGTACGGTACTGAGGGCGCTTACGGAGTCGTGACATTCCCACGAGCGGTACGACATGCGATCAACACGTATCTCTCCGGGTATATGAAAGAAGAAAATATCCGTTTTGGTACGAAAATAGAGTTTTTCGCAAGCCCCCCAAAACCACAACAAGGCCTAAGGATCCTAGTCTCCTATGACAACCTGTTCAAAGAATTTGAGGATTTCACTCTTCAAGTTGAACAAGGGATCATCCGACAAGGTGAACTCGTTGGGATCGTCGGCCCTAATGCGATCGGAAAAACAACATTTGTCAAAATGCTTGCTGGAGTGATACAACCGACGAAAGGCACCATCGAATATGATCTTAAAATAAGTTATAAACCCCAGTATATTACTCCTGATTTTGAAGGAACCGTCCATGAGTATTTTGAGAGATTCGCACCACAACTCTTCTCCTCCTCGTTTTTACAAGCTGAGGTTCATGACGCACTTCATCTAAAATACCTTCAAGACCGTGAATTGATGACCTTGTCTGGTGGTGAGCTCCAACGAGTCGCGATCGCAGCATCCGTTGTCAAAGAAGCTGATATTTACCTCATTGACGAACCATCAGCGTACCTTGATAGTCAACAACGGATGATCGTCTCACGGATGTTACGTCGATTGATAGAGAAATCAGGGAAATCCGCTATGATTGTCGACCATGATGTGTATTTTATAGACATGGTCAGTGATGCGTTGATTGTCTTCGATGGTGCACCGGGGAAACAGGGACGTGCGCAGGGACCGTTCAGCCTTCATGAGGGGATGAACCGATTCTTGAAAAATGTCGACATCACATTCCGGCGTGATGAAGAAACCAAACGACCTCGTGTGAACAAACCAGATTCCTATATGGACCGTCAACAGAAACAAAACGGTGAATATTACTATAAGTTTTAAAAAACATAATAAAGACATACGTGTTTTATTCTGGTAATGACATCACTTCTTACCTGGGGTCTTCTTGTTTTTCTTTCGTTTCTCCCCCCACTTATATATACCATATGGATACGGAACACAGAACGATGTCATCGTCAACAATGGTTCTCCATTTTTCTGTGTTTCTTATGGGGAGCAACAATTGCTGTCGTTGCTTCTTTAATTTTAGAAATCATTTTTGAAATACCGCTGGTATCTGCATTATCTCCAAGTGAAATTACCCCCTTTCTTCTAGTCATAGTCGTTGCACCTGTTGTTGAGGAGTTTACGAAACCTCTTGCGTTGCGTCTTCGGTCAGTAAAAAATAATCTTCGTGAGTTAGAAGACGGCTTGATTTACGGAGCTGTTGCTGGGCTAGGGTTTTCTGCTACGGAAAATCTCCTTTATGGGTATAGTTTTTTATCAGAAGGCTTTGTCATCTTTTTTGTGTTAATGGCGATGCGAAGCGTTGGAGGTTGTCTGCTGCATGCGTCAGCGACAGCGTTAACAGGGTATGGTTTTGGAAAAACAGTGATGCGACAATCATCGTTCTTGGGCGTTCTTCCATATTTTCTCCTCGCGATTTTTCTTCATGGATTCTATAATTTTCTTGTCTCTTATGAGTTCTTTGGGGTGCTCTCCGGTCTTGTCCTTGCGTTTCTTTTTGTCATTCTGTCGATTAGCGTGATTCGTAAGAAGATTCGTACCCTTGACGAAAAAAATTGTTAAAAAAAGATGGGGATGAAGTGTTATTCCTTAACTGGGTGGTACCTCAAAACTCCACGTCAGAACATCACCGTTTGTAATGATACATTTGTCTGCCCCGATGTCAGGGAGTTTGTTGTTCACATAGTACTGCCAGTATTTCCCGTCAGTTCCGCTGACAGCGTTGTGAATGGATGTTACCAATGTGGAGTCAAACTGTGCATAATAGGTTGATTCCACAGAAAATCCATTTTGTTGTGCGCTTCGCTCTAATAAAGACAATGCAGTATCCCCCTGATAGGCGACCAGATTGTCTGACAGGGTCCAGCCGTCACCGCTGATCATGATCCGAACACTTGTTTGATCTGATTTCTCCACCCAGACCTCACTTCGCTGGGGCACTTTTAGTGCAGTTCCCGTGAATGATAACGCGACAAGGCTCAGGACGAGAAGCACTGCGGGGATCTTATGGATCATTTTTAGATGGAACGAAGGGAGGTGCATCTGGTCATTCTTCTTCGCAACATAGAGGAGAACCGGAAGCCCGATCGCACAGAAGGTGACGATTCCTGATATCAGATGATACAGCATGAATGGTAACCCTGCGGTATACACCATGGCGAGGGAGGAGATGTCGTGAGGGTACATCAGGTACCACCAGCCCATGTTTGTCCAGATGTCGTAGAGCAGGACGAATCCAATCCCAAGTCCCGCTATGAGACCAACGCTTTTCAAACGTGCTTTTCCAAGACTGTCCCAGAGTCGATTTTTGTTGAGCAGGTTGATAAGTCCGATAATCGCGAATCCAGAATAGGTGAATAACACGATTCTGTTCATTTGATCCCCGACAAATATTGGATTTCCAATGAGAAGGTCGCTGCCAATCATGCTAATAAGAGGAACGATGAGTGCCAGTGGTGATCTTATGAGCATGATCGCAAGGAACGTCACCACCATGATGACTTCGAAGTTAGGGAATGGTTGTACTCCCATCCCGAAAAGGACGTATCGTCCGATTGTTCCAAAAAGAATAAGTCCTATGATTGTTATCAGCTGTTGTAAATTTCCTTGATTTTTCATATTCATCATAACATACTCCCTTGGGACATGAAATACAAATACAGCGTATAAGAGTTTTGTTTTCTTACAGAATCAATCCTTTGATTGCACGAGCAGTAGCGATGAGTTTTTCTTTGATTTTTTCATTGCATTCGACTTCGACCGTGATCTCTGAACCGTAGGTAATGTGAAGCACCTTGGTTTTATCATAGAGCTGCGATATGAACTGTTGCGAGTGTTCCTCTAAGGGGAGCTGGAATGTTATTTTCACCATATGAGGTAACGAATCATAAATTGTCTTGAGTAGATCTTTGATGTTTTTCTGTTCTTTTACGGAGAGTGCAACGATGGTATGATCTTCGATAATTCCTATGTCTTCGAGATACTCTTGGAGGTTTTTCAGTGCTGTTGTATCGATTAGATCGATTTTGTTTAAGGCAATAATGATAGGTGCTCCAACACCAATATTGCGTAATTCGTTTATTGACACGCGGAGTTTTTTCTCCACGACTTCTTTTGCTTCGCTACCATCTACGACTAAGATGACGACGTCGGCCAGTTCGATTTCCTCAAGTGTCGAGTGGAATGCATCGATGATGCAGGCTGGGAGGTTTTCGATAAATCCAACCGTGTCGGTGAGGAGTATGGGGATTTGTTTTTCTTTGTTTTTTGATGAAATACTTCGCGTTGTTGTTGAGAGTGTAGAAAACAGTTGTTCTTCGACTTTTACTTTTTCCCCCGACAGCAGGTTCATGAGGCTGCTTTTTCCTGCGTTTGTATATCCTGCGAGGGAGACAGAGTAAAAGCCGCTCTGGGTTCTGGTTTGTCGTTGGAGCTCTCTGTTTTCTCTGATTTTTTGGAGTTCTTCTTTGATTTTCTTTGACTGTCTTTTGATCATTTCATAGTAATCGTCAACCTGGTATTCTCCTCCGGCCATGAGCCCGGGGTGTTCTCCTGCCTTTGCGCGGTGGATTAATTCTCTGACGTAGGGTCGTTCGTATTGGAGTTGTGCGAGTTTTACCTGAAGGAGTGCTTCTCGTCGTTCTGCATGTTCTTCGAAGATAGCAAGGATGAGTCTAATGCGGTCGTAGACGTTTGTTTCTAGTTTCTTTTCTAAGGTAAACCATTGTGATGGTTTGAGTTCGCCGTTGACGATGATGAGGTCAATGGTATCATTGGTCTCTTCGAAGTAGTCGTGTATTTCATCTACTTTTCCGCTGCCGATGTAGTAATTGACATCAGGGGTTGTTCGGTGTTGGATAAATGTTTTCAGGATGCTGTAGCCAAGGGTTTCTGCGAGCTGGGTGATCTCTGCGGTAGGGTCGTCAAGGGAGATGAGTACCGCTTTTTTTTGTTCGGATGTCATGATTTTCCGTGGTGAATAACAAGCCGTTCTACTTTAATTTTTGGTACCTATGTCGATATGAGTTATTTATGTTTTTTTTCTAAGAATCCCCTGTAAAAGTGTCTTTTTTCGACGCAAAATTTAAATACATGCTATGCTATAACATATCATTGATGAGATTATGGAGATAATCGCCTGCCCACTCTGCGGAAGCAAAAACACTCATTCAATGATGACAGCATCAGCACGACTCCCCTACTTCGCACGAGGCTACATCTGCGATGACTGCCAGTTCAAAGGAATACCCTTGATTTTTTCCTCAGAAAAAATCTATAAAAAATTCCTTCATGTTCTCAAAAGAACCTAAACACAAATAAAAACATAATTGTATCAAATTCGACCAGGAAAGAAAATGACAGAATCTTGTAACAAATGTAATGAAAAATCACAGAAAATTTTATATACTGATAAAAAATCTACTATTATTTGAAAAGCGGAGGAAGGGTCTTATTCTTCATTTAATCCCCTTAATGTTTTTCCCTTCCCCCTCGTCCGATTCGTCACTATCATTACCATACATCTTCATTCAAAAAGCACTTACTTCCTAGAAATGAACCATTGAAAAAATTTTCAGGTTCCTTACATCCGATTCCCACGGAACCACCGCATTGTAATAAAAAACCGTTGAATCGCAGTGATATTCCCAACAACCGCAAAATACACCAACACCAACTCAATCATTGTAAGACCCCCCGGTAACTGAAAAGAAAGACCAAGCGCGATATGCTGGACCACCGGAAAAACAATAAGCAGCACCAGTCGATCCGCCCGTCCTAACAAACCAGAATAATCACGTTTATAACCAATAGCTTGGGCCTGAGTCCCCATATAACTGGTGAGCAACACACCAATCATAGCCAACAACCCAATAGGAGACCGACACCAAGGACTCAATGCAAGTGCACCAACCATGAACACATCAGCGTACCGATCGAGCACATGATCCAGATAATCACCTCGAACAGACACCTTATGAGTCAGTTTTGCAACTTTTCCGTCAACTGCATCAAACAACCCGTTAAGAAAAACAAAAAGAGCGGCAAACAACAAAAAGAAATTCTGCAGCTCAGATGATGGTGTTGAAAAATAAAAAAACACACCTGCAATGACTGAAAAAAGAAGCGCACACCATGTGAGAAGATCAGGGTTAATTATAGTAAATCGTTTTGCAATCACCGTTAACAAAGGATCGGCTCTCTCTCGTGTTCTATCTAATACCATAACTGCTCCTATCTATGATCCTTATAAAGGATTTCCTCAGACCAATCAATCTGACCAATACCATAGGTCCTTGTTGATTGAAAATTCTTATTCACAATCCTTCCGATGACCGCAGCAGTCTCATTAGCGGTTCTTTTGGTTGTATCAATCTCAAAAATATCCTCTGAAGGATAACGTTCAACCGCTTCGCAAAGGATGACATCAAGAATCTCCGCATCGATGTTCTCCCTTCTTTTTTTCGCACTCCATTTTTTTTTCAGAAGCCTTTTTTCTAATTTCGTAGGATGACACCGAAGGAGAATCACTTTCTCCATCGTTTTCAGAAGATGCGCTATATGCCCATCAAAAAAAACCAATGCATCTGATGGAAAGTTTTTCTGAATTGCTTTATCCAACTTCACCATTTCAATAAGCTGGGAGTTCCTTTTCTTATCAACCCCCGCAATACAATGATTCTCTTTAGCAAACGTGTGCAAATGAACAATGCTGTACCCTTGGTTCTTCAAGACCGTTGCAACTGAGGTTTTTCCGGTTCCGGGGGTACCGGAAAGTGCCACCCGCATGTTAAATCAACTTGGAATAATCATATCCTCGGAACCCTTCCTTATAACAATAATGGAGTTCCTGGAAGTCCTTTCGGAATTCTTTGACATCATCTCTGATTTTCTTCGGGTTTTCTTTCTTCAGTAACGCTCGAGCATAAAAAACCGCGACATCGTCCATTTCCTTTTCCATCATCCCGATACGAGTCAGCTCCGGTGTACCCAACCGTAACCCTGAGGGATTCAATGGATCGACATCACCAGGGATCATATTCATGTTGGTGACAATCCCAGCATCCTCAAGTAATTTAGAGGCTTCCTTGCCTTTCCCCGGGCCTATCTCTACAAGGACCTGATGTGATTTCGTAAAACCAAGTTTCTCCCCAAACACCTTGAACCCTTGCTCGTAGAGTGCCTGTGCGAGTCGTTTTGCATTCTTAATGGTCTGATCTGCGTATGCCTCACCAAACTCAAGATGCTCAGCAAACGCAATCCCTTTCGCAGCCACATGGTGCAGATGATACGAGGAGGTCACACCAGGGAAAACGCCAAAACCGAGTTTACGCAAGAACGCTTTCTCTTCCTCAGTATCCTGTGTGTGATTTGATAGGATCATACCACCCTGCGGACCAGGCAATGTCTTATGGGTGCTCCCATTCATCACATCAGCCCCTTCTCGCAGTGGGTCTTGGAAGCGCTTCCCAGCGATCAATCCTAGTACATGAGCAGCATCATACACAACGTATGCACCGACCTCATGGGCTGCCTCAGCGATCGCCTTCAAAGGAGTCGGAAACAGAAACACCGATTGACCACACAACGCAAGCTTTGGTTTGACCTGCCGGATGAGTTTCACCGCTCCATCCACATCAATAACCATCTCCTCATTGCTGAACGGGAACGAAACAAGATTAATCCCGCGGACGCCTGCAGCACCATATTTCCCAAACGAGATATGAGCACCATTTGCGGTATCAAGAACCGTTGCGGTCTCCCCTGGTTTTATCAGTGCTTTCAACACCGCCATGTTGGCAACCGTCCCTGAGGTCGGTCGCACATCAGCATACCTGCAAGAGAATAATTTTTTTGCAAGTTCCATGGTTTTTTCTTCCACACGGTCAAAATATTTGCATCCCTCATAATACCGATTCCCCGGAGTTCCTTCTGCGTATCTACCATGAAAATCAGTAATCAACATTTCTCTGCATAACGGAGACAGGACATTCTCACTGGCAATCATCGGTAGAGAATTTGCGAAAAACTCGTTGTTCTTCATCGCTTGTTTCCGGATATATTCAACCTCATCGTACCATTTCATAACATCAACCAAAGCTGTATCTTTGACTTCGATAAAAAGGTAATGGAAAGAATCTTCCAAGGAGACAAGGCATTATTTTTTCTTTTCTTCCCGCATTTTAAAAAGAGACGGGAGATGAATCGTATAGGTCCCATCCTTTTGAATCACGATAGGTTCTTTCTCCAGGAGTCCTTTGAGGTCAATATCATATTTCCCTGGTTGCTCCACCCCAATCGTCTCCGGTCTATCAGAATGATCTGCCTCTGCTTTGATTTTATCGATAATCGCCTTGCGTTGATCATCACTGATTGGTTCAGCCAGGTTCATTTCCTTTTCTGGTTTCTTCTGCTCGATCTGATCCTCTATCATCCTGCGCAGATCTTTCGGTTTGAGCGTTATCCATGCTTCGGTGCCTTTGAGCGTCTCCTTATGCTTTTCAACCGCTAGCTCCATGATCCTTGTGGTGAGATCCTGGCCGATCTCCTTGCTCATCACGTCTCGTTCCACTTCGTTTAACGGTTGTTTTGTGAAGAAAAACCGATTTCCCCCGCACCCGGGGCATCCTTTCAGGAGTTGCGAGGAGCCTTCTTCGAACACATGACCACATTTCAGACATTGATGTGGCATTAATTGACTCCTTTCCCAGGTATAATCGTCGTCTCTATCATATCATTATCTTTATGAACCATCCGAAGCAGATGTGCTGGCCCAATCACGGTCATCCGAGGTTTTTTTGCGACACCAAAAACCCGTTGGAAGAACCCCACTTTTTCATTTTCGTATCCACCGATCTCAATACCGATGAAGGTATCATGGTTAATCTCTTTCATGGTATGTTCGATCAACTGTGCCTGTTCTGTCGGGGTCAAACCATGTTCCAACACAAGGATTCTTCCTTCTTTGACCTCATTCAGAATATACTTTAGTTTATCTGACGAAGAGAAATGCTCAAGCTTCTGATGCGAGATAAGGTTAAATGTAATGCCACTGTCTTTTTTCACCATGGTTTTTACCTCCTCTGCTTATGTCTTTTTTTCCCGAATTCTTTGACCATCATCGTATAGAGATTCTCCGTATTATATCCGGTCAGAGCGCTGATAGGGATCACCGGATGCTGGGGAAATGCGGATTTTAATGTTGCAGGACTTGCGTTTTCCGCATCAATCTTATTTGCTGCAATAAGGATCGGCAGATTTCGTGCCTCAAGGTTCCCTATGATAGTGACATTGACCTGCGTGAAAGGATCCTGTGTCGCGTCCATGACCAAGACGACACCATCAATATCATCAAGCCATCGGATCGCCTCGATCACTCCCTCGGTGGCTTCTTTTGCTCTCACCCGTGAATCATCTTTTGTCATCCCATACATGTTCATAAATTCTTTAAAATCAATCTTTGTCGCAATCCCTGGTGTATCCACAAGATCCATCGTTAGCGAAGATCCTCCATTATCAATTCTGATGTTGTTCTTCCATTTCGCTCGTCGTGTCTCATGAGGAACCTCCGAAACACTGCCCATGATATCCCCAGTCCAATCCCGCAAAATTCGATTAGCCAGCGTGGTTTTCCCAACGTTTGGGGGACCATAGATACCAATCTTCGCATGGTTCTTCCCAAAAATCTTAAACATCATTTTCGAAAATCTACTTTCTCTGAATCTCTCGAGTAATCCCATCCCTTTCTATCTCCAATTTTGTTTTCTAAATTTAATGAATAGTATACAAATAATAGTTTATTAGTTTAGCGGCTCGCGATTCTTTTGCAAAAAGCACAATAAATAATAACCCTTAAATAGCATCAACATTATTCGCATGATGGAGTATTCAATTATATGTTATATGGGACGGCATGATTTATGACTGAAGAAAAAGTAGGTGGTATAGGCGTGAAAGGAGTAAAAGACTCATTTATGGAACAATTGCAAGAAGCATCAACGGAACTTGGTTCTGTAAAAAGTTCCTTTTCTAAAGGTATGGAGGATCTCGCAAAAATCCAAAGCATGCTCAGTTTCGAAGGATTAAACAAAATGGATTCCATGATGCGATCGTTTGAAGATCGCCTTTCTGAAGCAGAGCGACGTCGAGACGAAGCAACTGAAGGGGCTCGACGATACAGCATGGAGCTTGAGAAAGAAAAAGAACGATTGATAAAACTCTGGGACGCCTACAAAAACCAGGAAGAATCCTTATCTGCACAAGAGAAACGAGTCGTAGAGCTCGAAGAGAGAATACGAGATACGGAACAGATGCACATGCAATTTGAACGAGATGCGACTGTTCGTATCCAAACTCTGACACAGAAACTTGACGAACGAGCCCAAGCAGTCCAACAAATGGATGATATGAAACAACAAGTCATGAGGTTCGACACGATACGGACGCAACTGGAAACGAATTTAGACAAAATGCATGGAGAACTGACGACAAAGGATGAGGTTATCCAAGGATTAGAACGACAAGTTGAAGAGCTACGTGGCTTTGAACAGTTCGCTGATTTCAAACCGAAATTTGAAGCAGTCTCAATGGAATACGAAAAAGAAAAAGAGCGACTCACAAAACTCTTTCGCTTATATGAGGAAACCGAATCTGAGAACAAACAACTCAAAGAGGAACTCCGCAACTGGCAGAGCTGGTTTGCCACCAACGAAGAGCTCTTCACGAAACTGTTCACCTCTGTCGAACATTTAAAGCACCAGCACACGACGATTCCAACTTCAGAGACGACTGAAGCAGACATCGAAATTCCACCTTCTTGCGAAGAACAGCCAACGTCTGTTGAGAAACCGAAACGAAGACTACGCTTCCGAAAATAAACAACCCATCATTTTTTTTTTATTTTTATTCTATCTTACTTGAACTAATCCCTGATTCATCCTCAGATATCGTCATCGTATGTTCTGTGAAATGTTTGATATCTTCAACATGGGTGATTAGGAAGATTTGTTTGAATTTTGAGGCGAAGCCGTTGAGTGTTTTAATGATGTTCTGTTTGCGTATCTGATCCTGCGAGCCAAAAATTTCATCTAAGATAACAAATTGAAAGACACTGCCTGCTCGTTCCGTGATGATTTCCGAAATCGCTAGCCTGATGCAAAGGTTCGCCAAATCCTCTTCCCCCCCGGAGAACCGTTCAATGCTATAGGGTGCTCCATGGTCGTAGACTATTAAATCATAATCTTCATCCAGTTCTATTTGTGAGTATTTCCCATCGGTAAGTTCATTAAAAAGTTCTGATGCATGAGCAGAAAGCATAGGGCGAATCTGAGAGATGAGATACGTCCGGAAAGACTCCATGACCTCAGAAAGCATGTTCTGGCGTTGGGCTTCCGTTCGCTCGTTTTCAAGTTTTTTTTCCAGTCTTTGTTGTTCTTCAATGTTGTTTTCATAGGTTTTTATCCGCTGTTCGATGAGTTTTTTTTCTCCTTCTTGTTCCTTTATCTCTACTGCAATAGTTTGTTGTTTTTCTTTTATCTCGTACAATTGAGCGAGAGATCCTTGGTAAATGGTATATGCTTTATTGATCTGGTTTCGAATCAGTTTATATTGTTTTTCATCAAAATCAACGGTACCGAGAGTTTTCAGGTCTTTCTTTTTACGTTCCAGTTCTTGATTTTCTCGTTCCATCTCCTGGGTTGTATGCCGGACGGTGCTGAGGGATTTTTCTCGTTCGACAACTCGACTGCGCAGGAATATATTTTTTTTCTGCAGCGCTTGTTTTTCACGAGAGTATCTATCGAATTCTCTTTGTAATTCTTTTTGTTCATCAAGGAGTCGTTGGGCTTCATGGTTTTTTTCATCAAGGTCTTCTGTAAACGCTATGATTAATTTTTTTTGTTGGTCTCCTAGTACTCGTTCGCAGGTCGGGCATTTTGCCTGCGGTCCCATTTTTTCTATTGAATTTTTTTTTGCGGTTAATTCTTTGATATCCTCTCTGAGTCGAGCAGAGAGGGTCGAGTTCTGCTCTTTTTTCTTTATAACAGTTTGTATTAAAATCGTGTTTTTATCCTGTTGTTTCTCAAAATCTTGGAGTTCTTTATCAAGATTCTTAAAGAGACGGAGTATCTCGTTCAGTTTTTCAAGGGTTTCTTTTCGTTCGCGAAATGTTTTTTCCAATATTTTGATGTCGTTTTCCAAGCGTTGTATCTTCTCGGATTTACTTTTCTTCTCCTCAAGTTGTTCTGAGCTTGTCATCAATTTTTCATAGGAAATCTTTTTTACTTCGCAGTCTTTTTTTATTTTCGAAAGCTCCTCTGATATTTTTTGAAGCTGTTTCCTTTGTTCTTCGATACAACGAAATCGTTCTTTTTGTTTCTGCTGTTGAAGTTGGATATCCTGTTCGAACGCTTTCATCTTATTTTGACCATGTTCATTCACAAGATCGCCAGCGAGATTCTCGATGAGATTTTTCTTCTCCTTCATATCTGAACGAATTTGACTGATGATCTCATCGACTGCGTTGATCCCTAGCATCCGTAAGATAAGTTGTCTTCGTTCACTGGGGTTCATCGATGACAAAGTGTTCAGTTCTTTTTGTTTGGCAAAAATTGACGTGTAGAACGATTTCCAATCCATCCCAAGCCTCTTCTGGATAAATTTACTCAGAACCTCCGCGCCGTTTACTGCTAGTTTTCCATTGACGGTCGCGCTGCCTGATGCAGACAGATTCTTTCCACTCATCTCTCGAACAACATGATATGCATCGTCATCGAAGATGAAATCAAGCTCAACTCGGCATGACTCGGAAGGTGTGGCGCCCTCCCGTTTAATCTGCTCTGTTGAGGTTCGGGCAGCAACAGGGCCGTAGAGTGTCCATGCGACTGCTTCAAACAGGGTTGATTTTCCAACCCCATTTAACCCCACAACACCCGTGACTCCATCGGGGAATTCAACGTAACTATCTTTGAACTTTCGGAAGTTTTTCAGACGGATTGATTTCAGGATCATGGTTTTTTCTCTTGTTCTTCAACCTTTTGAATGTACTGCAACCCTAGAGTTAGCAGCATCTTTTCTTCAGGGTACTGTTGAGTAGTGAGGAATTTTCCAAACTCATCTGCCAGTGATTTCATTTTGTATTCTTCCCCTACAATTGTTTTATCGGTTTTCACAGGTATCGGTTTAACCTCAAAATGTACAGCGGTTTTCCCAAGCTCTCGGATCTGATGATAATCAATACCTCGTTGAATATGTGCAGGGATGTTCTCCAGGCGAAGTCGGATTATCTTATCCTTTGGTTCGATCCCATGGATGATTTCTTTAACTCTCTGTACGATCTGCTCGATACGAAGCGCTGAACAATCAAGAGATGGCACATCAATCATGATCCTGGTTTCTAGAGGAATGAATCGGTGTTTTAGTTTTTTTCCAAGATCGATTTCAAGACATCCTTTCTGAGAGTCTGCCTCGGTGAAACTCAGATGCTCTGTTGAGCCTGCATAAAACGCGTTCTCCTGCAGTTTTGTGTACATATGATAATGACCAAGCGCGATATAGTCGAACTCCTGCGAAAGGTTTTTTACCGGGATGAACAACTCGTTAAATTCGTTCATTTTGAATTCCTTGATACCTTTTACAGCTCCATGCGCAAGCAACAGATTATAATCCGCATTCTTATCCACTGAAATTTTTTTCATATTGATGTCAAACTCATCCGGTGTTTGACACTGTGGAATCGCATGGATGCATGCCGTTTCATCGTTCCGCTTCAATGAGATTGCTTCATAGTGATTCTTATGGATAGGATACACAAAATCAAGATGCTCAAAAATAGTGAAGATGTTCCCGGTCTCTTTGAGTTTTGGCGTCTCATGATTCCCGGAGATCACAACAAATGGAATCTTTTCTTTTGACAGACGAAGAATCTGTTGAATCGCAATAGTAATCGCCCGATTTGTTGGACGGACAGAATCAAATAGATCACCAGCGTGAAGGACAAGATCGGGTTTTGTTTTTATTGCATAATCAATACATCGGGTGAACGCATCATACACGTCCATCTCCCGTTGGTTCACCCCTTCTTCGGTTACTTTTCTGTATGCAGAATACCCAAGATGCGTATCTGCAAGATGTACAATCCTCATAGCTCCCTTCTTTTCCGCGCGAATTTCAACGCAACAACATCGCAGGCTAAGGTCAGTGCGTCAAGCGTTGGGGCGATTGGTGGGGCGTACGCTGTTTCAAGCTTCCGGAACTCTTCAATAGTCATTTTACTTAGAACCGCGCACGCGAGGGTGTTGATCCGTTGCGCTGCGTTGCTTCCGACAGCCTGAGCACAGACGATCTGTCTGGTTTCTTCTTGGGCACCGACCTTGATGGTGATAGAATCTTTGCCCGGGAAATACTCTGGCTTTGAGAACCCTCGGTATTTCCCTGTCACCAGCGCCATGTTTTTCATGTCCTGTTTGACAGGGCCAACTGCAGCAATTTCTATACCAAAGAACTCTGAGGTTCTCGTTAAGAGCACCCCTGCTGGTAACGAATACATTCCACCTGCAGCATTGGTCCCCGCAGTAATCCCTTGTCGTACAACAATACTTCCCAGACCAATGCAGAGAGGTTTATTGGTAACAAAATCAGTATATTCTGTGCAATCACCAACTGCGTAGACGTTTTTCAGGGAGGTTTCTGTTTTATCGTTGACAAGAATCCCACCGGTTTTCCCAATCGTACAGCCAATTGTCTTTGCAAGAGATGTCTCTGGCTTTGTCCCTGTTGCGATGATGAGAAGATCGGTTACGATTTTCGTTTCTTCACCTGTTGTGTTATCTTTAGTTGTCAGAGCGGTGATGGAACCATTGGATTCTTCTACCTGTGTTGCTAGATGATTCGTCAGTATCGAGATTTTCTCCTGCAACACCTGCGATACTGGTTCGCTCATGTCCTCATCAAGGGTGTTAGCAAGAATGGTTGGCAGCGCTTCGACAACGGTGACATTCAATCCTTTTCTCTTCAGGGCGTCTGCCATCTCAAGCCCGATAAGTCCAGCACCGATAATCGTTGCTTTTCTACCTTTTTTAATCTGGGATAGAATCTGTGTCCCATCATCAATGGTTCGAAGGATGGAGATGCCTTGCAAGAGTTGTCCATTTTTCTGTATGTTTTTAATCGGTGGTATCCAAGGGAACGCCCCTGTCGCAAGGATAAGACAGTCAAACTCTCTTTCGATTCGTTCAGAACCTTTTTTTGCTATCACCCGCTGATGTTGGATATCGATATTTTCAACAGTTGTTTCAAGATGAACATCGATATGTTCTTTCTGGAACCAGTCTTCCGAAAATTCAATTAGGTCAGGAAATGATGGAACGGTCCCAGCAATCGCGTACGGCAACCCACATTTTGAATATTGAGTGTATTTCCCTTTTTCGAAAATTGTTATGGATGCGGTTCGATTCGTTTTTCTTGCGAATTGCGCAGCAGTTCCACCACCGGCGCCACAACCGATAATAATGATACGTCGTGCGTTGGTCATTAAAAAACCTCCATCCATCTAACTACAATCTTTTTTTAAACGTTTTTGGTACTGTATCGTGGATGTCAAGGAAATGTTGATTTGACATCCATGTTTTTCCTACCAAAAGTATTAAAAATATAGTATTTGATTCAACGCTACTGGTAGAGGGGTGAACAGATACTAATTTAGCTCGAGTGGATAAAATATTGTGTTTTCATAAGAATAATCGTGAGGGGATGGAGCTGTGATAAACTGTAAGGGCAGACAAGACTCACATGATGATGGAGTGGCCACACCCTCTAAAGCTTCTATTGTTTTCTCTGATAAGACGATGGATGAAAAAACATATCAACTTTTTACAGCTTCCATTATTCCAAGGCCTGAAAAAACGACATGGATTCAACCGGTACAAAAGAATTGTTTTTCCAATTATCGGAATATTAATTGGATCGTGTGCCTGCAGAACGTAAACCATCGGAGAGAGTGGTCTCGGATAATGTCACAGAAAAAAATCGTTTCATCGATGCTTGCCTTCATCCTGTTATTTGTAGCAATTAGTACCGCATCATTTGTCAATATACCTAGCAGCTCGGAGTTTCTGGTATCAATTTCTCATCCAACGGTACGGATTGGTGACTGTCTGTATGTGAATGTGACGGCCCCCAGTGCAGCAAAAATAATTTCTGGTACTTGTGATATGGGTGGCATTGAAACCGTCAATCTTTCCTTGGTTAAGACTGCCTCGATAAATCAGGTATGGCAAGCGGTATGGATGGTGCATGACGTGTCGGTGGGTGATTATGTCACCGGCGTCACCATCATAGACGAAGATAACACGTCAAATCAGATTGAGGTTGGGTGGAGTGTTGTATCCTATGATGACACCCGTACCGGTGCATCTCGTATCGCGTTGGCAAGCGATAAGGAGCCAAGGTTCACTTTTAAATACCGAAATGGAAAAGATACTGTAAGGAGTAAAGAAGGTGCTGATGGAACTACGGTTTTTACAAAACCTAAACAGATAAAAAGAGGGGAGACTGAAAAGAATTTAATCGAAACTTCGGTTTATGACCCACAAGGAAGACGTAACAATATTGGACTGGATATGGAAGAAGGAAGGAATGATACCTTTTCCATTACATTGTTGCCAACAAGGGGGTTGAGAGCAAGTTTATATACACTTGATGTAGCATTAATGAGAGATAACGTGACTTATAGAGAAAAAGAGGAAGTCCTGCAGGGCTTGGTCTCTCTCAATACTAAGAAAAGCATTTATAAACCTGGGGATGTAGCCGAGTTTATCCTTGTTGTTTTAGATAAAGAAGGACGTTCGGTTCGTGGTGGTTATATCAAATTACTTGTAACAGATAGTACTCAAAAAACTGTTTCTCTTTCTACTTCAAATGGGACGATTACACCTGGTGATGACTACGGAATTTATTTTGCGGAGTACCTGACGGAACGAGAGGGGAAACATACGATAGATGTTACTGCGTTGATTGATGGTGTTCCTGTTACGTTCTCAACAAATTTCATGGTGTTGCAGGAGTATGATTTTGATATACTACGGACTACTCCAAGTAAGATTGATCCTACAAAAGAGAGAAGTTTTAATGTCACTATTGATGTCGAATCGTTTGTCGATGTTGGCTCTTTGATGATTAAAGAATATGTTCCAGCTGATTTTGAGATAAGCAACACAGATGCAACAGTTCTGACGGAGGATAGTACAAAGATATTGACGTGGGAGAGAAACGTAATTGGAAATAAAACAAGTGTGAGGTATTCTTACTCTGTTCCTGACTTTTGGCCATATCTCTACACTGTAGGCCCTGTGGAATTACAGTATGATTTACAAAAATTCAAAGAGGCAAGGCCCTGGTTTGTCGCAGTTGATCCTGTTACGATTCCAACCGTTACCACAAACACATCAACTGGAGTGGAGGAAACCAATGTTACCCTCTGGGGGTATATGGAGAATGATGGTGGGGAGATTTGTACGGTTCGGTTTGAATATGGAACCACGACAGCTTATGGGACGAATACAAGTAATCAGACGAAGTCGAATGATTCGATGTTCTCAGCGGATCTCAGCAGCCTTACGAAAGGACAGCTGTATCATTATCGGGCATACGCGAATAACACCGTTGCAAGTGATACGGGTGATGATCTGATGTTTTTGACGAAGCCAGATGCTCCGAGTGGTTTGACGGCGCAGGCGAACAGCAGTTCGGTGATGTATTTGACCTGGACGAAGGGAACGGGGGCGAACCGTACATATATTGAGCGTAGTACGAATTCTGTGTGGACGCGCGGCGTAGGAACTGAGGTGTATAATAATACGGGGACGTGGTGTGAGGATACCGGTCGTGAGGAAAACACGACGTATTACTATCAGGCATGGAGTTATACCACCTGGACGAGTAATCCAACGATTCATCAGTGGTCTGATACGAATGTGAGTGCGAACAACAGGACAAATGTGTTACCGACGATTACAAATCCGGGTCCTGCGAATGAAGGGACCGGTATTGGTTTAACGCCGTTGATGAATATCACAGTGCAAGATTTTAATGATGGAAGTTTAGGGGTCCGGTGGTATAGTAATAGTAGTGGTTCGTGGGTGTTGTTTGGGTGGAACAGTAGTGTTGGTAATGGGACGTATCATTGGAAGAATAGTAATTTCAGTGGGTATGCGACGACGTATTGGTGGAACGTTTCTGTGAGTGATGGGCAGGATGTGAAGGAGAGCAGTGTGTTTCATTTTACAACAATTGGGGCAGACATATCACTTGGCGTTACCCCATCGACATGGAATCAGGGGACGATACTCATCGGGAGTTCTAATGCTACTACGGGTTCGTATTTCAACCTTACCAACCAAGGAAGCGTTCCCATCATCGTACAGATTAAGGCAACCAACGCGACCAACGCCACGACCGGTGCCAAATGGAATCTTACTGGGTCTTCAGGATTCGATAATTTCTCGTTACAATACAATAAAAGCGGTGATGTATGCTGGACAACTATAAACCTCACGTACGATACTTTTGTGCTTAATCTCCCTGCAACGGGGATCGATTGGCTGACGTTTGACTTAAACCTGATTATGGCAACGAGCTCGTCAATCGGAGATCCGTTGTCTTTTACAATTACCTTTAAATCAGTCGCAGCATAAACAATCAATGGTGTTTCTTTTCGGGATATCATTTTATAAGTCGTGAAAAGCATTTTTCAACGAGCGTATCGTTTTTTGCTAATGGTGTTCTCGTTGCGTTTCTTTGAAGGATTTTTTGTCATTTTGTCATTTTGACTTTTTTATGGTCTAACTTTAAATATGATAAATGACAAACGGTATCGT
>JBFYMQ010000015.1:0-25526 GCA_041304825.1 Thermoplasmatales archaeon | reverse complement strand
ATCTGAAATCCGACGTGAAGATGGCAGCGCAGAAAACCGGGATAACCAGGGACTGTGACGTGAAAAAAACCGTCGAAAACATCCTTACAATTATCATGGAGAAAACAGAAAAACCCTTACCATAACAGCTTTAAATCAGATGAGTATTACCCCGTGAGGAAGGATCTTTTCGTTATGAAACGCTGGGGTTTTCTCAAATCATGGTATTTCTGGTTAATTCTGATTACAGGAATCGCTATCATAGTACGGTCGCTACCTGCTTGGATGAACGCCGCATGGGGTGGTGACTTTGGGATCTACTATGGTCTGACCTCTAGGTTTGTCGAAAACCAGCAGATCTTCAACGAGTACGACGGCTGGGGCGGGATGTATAACTACTTCCCAGTCCTGTATATCTTCTCAGCGCTTGGTCATTGGATCACCGGGGTTGACCTCCTCTGGGTGATGCCGAAAATAGCCCCGATATTCGGTGGCTTGACTGTTTTCATCTTCTATTTCATTGTCTATGAACTGACAAAACGACGAGACCTTGCTCTGTTATCATCCTTGTTCCTCGCAGTCATCCCCTTCCATGTATATCAGACCAGCCATGCTGCACCGTTAACCATGGGACATTTCTTCATGATACTCTCTTGTTATCTTTTCCTAAAATACATGGATAAGAAAAAATACCTTATCCCCCTGCTGATCTCCACGGTGTTTCTCATCATGTCGCATCATCTCACCACATATTTCTTCCTCATCACCATCTTCTTTATCGTCGTTATCAAAAGCATGCGTGTCGACCTTCGAACGATGTATCGGGATGTTGCATACGTTTTGGTCGCATCAGGGATGACGTTTAGCTATTGGGTTTTTATCGCCACACCGGTCTTCAGCACGTTTATGAATAAAGGACTTTCGATTTCCGCCTATGTTGTGATTGCCTTATTCTATGTCGGTTTACTTGGGTGTCTTCTAGGAATCGCCATAATGAAAAAACGCAAACCAGCAGTTCTGTTCAACCTGAAGAAAACAGGAATGTTACACCCAGCTCATTCGCGGAAACGGGCAGTGATCTATTTTGCTGCAGGGTTCGTGTTTATCCTCTGTGCAGAGATCGTGTTTTTATTTGTGAACTTCCCGGTGAGCGGCATACGTCTGAAGCCGCTCTCCATCCTGTATTCAATCCCGATGCTGCTGTTCATCGGGTTCGGATGTCTAGGTGTTGAATATCTCAAACATGTGAAGAACCGCTGGTTCTTCCAAGCCTGGTTATGCGCTATCCTTGCATCATTCATCTATTCACTAGTGACGGTAAATACAACCTTGTTCCCAGATCGCCATGTCGAATATCTCACAGTCCCTGCGTGTCTTTTCGCCGCGGTCGGTGTTCTGTATTTCTTCAGATATAGGGAACATAAGGTATCGTTGTCCCTCAAAAAACAACTCTCCTATCCTACTATTCAGGCGCTTTTTGTGCTAGTCGTCAGTGGCCTGGTGTTTTCCAACGCGGTCGCAGTCTATCCCGTGTACACGTCATTAGAATGGATGGACGAAAGTATACCTAATGAGACGGCAAATGCTATCGATTGGATTAACGACAACCTTGATAGGAATAACACCTTGGTTGCTACAGACCTGCGGCTGTCAAAGATGATATGGGCCGAAGGTATCAATGCGACCTTCGAAAGCACTAATGATACCTGGACGTGTGATACCTGGGTTGGCTGCGTCGCTGATTTCGAAGCACAGCAGAGAAACCGTCAGGTGACGCATGTGCTCATCGACGATGTGATGCATGATATATCAGTAAACGTGCGAGTCTTATGCAGCGTATATATGACCAACGAGTCATATCTGAAATTTTCACAAGAACCGTTTGAGCTTGTCTACCGGAATGCCACCGTCAACCAGGACAACGAAGAAATCCATTGGGCTGAGGTTTACAGCATCAACTGGACGTTCATCGAACAAAATCTGATGATCAAAAAAAGAAACGATTAAATCTTCTTCGATAAGCTGAGGACTTTTTCATAGACCGCATTATACTGTGTTCCTACCGCGTTCATAGAGTGCTGCTCACTGAGCTTCAGACTATTCTTTTTCATGGCGTCCTTCAGCGCCTCATCGGAAAGGATAGTGATGATGTTACGAGCGAGTTGGTCGCTGTCCTGTGGTTCGAAAACCAAACCGTTCTGTGCACTTGCGAGCTCAGGGACCGCCCCTTTATTGACCACAACTGGTGGCACACCCGTAGCAATCGCTTCGAGTGTCACAATGCTTTGGAGTTCCGATTCTGCTGGCATGACAAACACATCGGCAAGCGTAAAAATATTCGGGTAATCAGCCCAGTCAAGGAAATCGATAAACGTGGTATTCGCATCCACGCCTAGCTGCTGTGTCAATTTCATCATGTCTGGTTTCAGACCCCCTGAACCGCAGAAAAGAAAATGCGCATCAATGTTTTTCAGAACAGAAGGAATCGCTTTTACCAGAACATCAACGTTTTTCTCCTGATTGATCCGCCCGGTATACAGGATCAGTGGTTTTTTAGGAAGGTTGAATCGTTTTCGGAGATACTCACCCTTGTTGGTTGGTTTGAACAGTTCTATATTGACGCCATTGGAGATCGGGGTGATTGGCACCTTCAATCCTTTCTCCTGATACATCGCAGCTCCCGTCTGTGTCGGAACCGTCGCCCAGTCAACCCGATTATAAAAATAGACGAGAAACGACCAGGTGTATTTCACCATTTTAGGATACAATGCTGAAGAAAAAAAAGGAGCAAGAACATTCTCGGGGAGGATATGGATAGAGCCAACCAGAGGGATGTGTTTCTTTTTCGCTAGTATCATCGCACAGATACTTATTGGATACGGAGAGCAGACGTTGATGACATCTGGTTTGAACTCCTCAATGATTTTTTTCACATGCAGAAGAGGAAAGGGGGCGAAATGATACTTATTGTTCATGTAAAAGGGTAGAACGAACGCGCGCGGACGGTAAATGGTCGACCCGTTCTCCTCTTCGACAGTGTTTTTAAAGCAGAACGCGGGGGCGATCACCCGGACATCATGGCCTTTTTTGATGAGTTCATGGACGATACGATGCTGCGCGATGGCGCCTCCATCAATAATCGGGTAGTAAGATTCCGTAGTGAAGAGTATCTTCATAAGAGCCTGGTCCCGTGTTGTTAACCAAAGATAGCTACATAAGAGTTACCAAAAAAAAAAAAAAAAAAAAAATAGTATGATCATTATTTGAGGATGTATGGACTAATAGATGAATACAGGGAGCGTGGTGATGCGAACACGTCAGTGGCGAAGTACTGGTACCATCCGCAGCTACGGTTGCATAGCTCCATCGTAGCCCGTGCCTGTTTCGCCTCTGGTGTACGCAAGAACTGCATAAATGAGCCTTCTGTGAAATTGTAAAGATGTGTTCCCACAGTCCGACAAGGATAGAACAAACCACCATCCGAGTCGATGATCACTGAGGATGTTGAACAACCGTGTGGTTTGTTGATGTTATCCAAAAATCCCTTAGGCGTAGTAATCGTATTTGGGTATTTCTGTTTCAAGCGGATGATCTCTGCTTGGAACTGTTTCGGGTCAGGATAAAAATCATCAGTTCCGTCCAGATGACAAGCGGGCATCACAACAGTGCGGGCGTTCACCTCAAACACTGTTTTGACCTTCTCTTCGAGAGCAGGAAGAGTGTCTCTGGTGACAACAATTTGGATACAAATCTCTGGTCCATAGCTCTGGAACTCCTCCAGACGGTCAAAAAATGCAAGGTTATCATGTCCTTCGTCGATGCTGATATGCAGATAATCGATGTGTTTACCGTACTCTTTCATTGGTCGTTTGTCAAGAAGATGACCATTGGTGGTAAAGAACAAGTAGAATGGTTTTTGATGAGCGTACTGTAGGATCTCCCCAAGATCCTTTCGTACAAGTGGATCTCCTCCCTCCAAACTGAGGACGATAATACTTGAATTAGCGATATTATCGATAACCTTAAACACGTCTTCTTTTGAAAGATCCGGTGTCTTTTCTCTCCAAACATTGCAGAAGCTACATTTCAAGCTGCAGATATGGGTGACCTTAAAGGAGGCATAGAACGGGTAGATACACTCCTTTGCCAGATAGTTCATCGCTGCATACCGCATGGTCTGAAGATATTTTTTCGCAGGTAATTTTTTCATAGCGCTTCAATACTACGAGGCGTAATTGTTGACAGGACATAAGGCTTTTTATCAACAGTTCCTCGTCTTTACCACAAGAGACTTATAGCGTTATCAAAATAACCCTCTTTTAGTGACAGACGAGAAAAAGAAATGGAACAAAACAAAAATCTCTATTTTGGTTAGTATTGCATTGAGTGTTTCAATCATTATGTTAATCTTGTATTTTACGATTGATGCACACACAATCCAATATCTGTCACAGGTGTCGTTTCGTAATGAGTTCGTCTTGTTCTTTAGTATCGCAGTGCTACTGAATGTACTATACTGGTTTATCTGGGGAGCACGAATCAAGGTTCTCAGTAAGGTCATTGACCCAAAGGTTCATATCAGCCTCAGGGAGACAACAAAGATTGTTATCGCAAACCAATTCCTTGCGGGAATCACACCCTCCGCAGCTGGCGGGGAACCTGTGCGTATTTATTTGTTGAATAAGGATGGATTAAGCACTGGTGGAGCAACAGCTGTGGTTCTTGGTGAACGACTTATTGATGCTATTTTTATATTAGTACTTGTTCCGTTTGGTTTTTTTGTTTTTAAAGATAGGATTGATATCGATCTGATCAGCTACGGGCTGATTATTGGCATCATCATATTTGTATCGGGTATCATCTTGTTCACCTTAGCCTTGAAATACCCGGAAAAAACCAAGACGCTGTTACTTCGAATCAGCCATCGACTGAGTCGATCCTCGAAAAAACCAGAGCGACATAAAAAGATGGCGGATCGAATTGGCCATGAGATTGATAATTTTCATACCAGCATGGTGCTTTTCTTAACTCGAGGGAAAAAATCGTTTCTTATCGCCAGTGGGTTAACAGTCTTGATGTGGTCTACTGGCTTTATGATCCCATCGATGATCCTTCTCGCACTGGGTCTCCCTCCGTTTTTTGTAGAGTCGTATGCTGCACAAGCATTATTACTAATTATTGTTATGCTCCCGACGACTCCGGGGAGTTCAGGGGTCACCGAACTGGGGATGGCTGCGTTATACGGCGTGCTACTTGGTGCATCACATCAGTATCTTCTTGGAGTATTCGTGCTTTTATTCCGATTTATCTCGTATCATATGAACGTCATATGTGGAGCGATCTTTCAGTACCGGATTTTTAAATCAATCACCTCGTTTTCATTGGAAACCATCGATAAAAAAGAAGGATAATTCTCCATCAAACAAAGTGTAGTAAATCATCCAGCGTCCTTTTCAGTCAGATTTTCCACATTTCCCTCCTTACTTTCGGAACTACTGACCAAGGCGTCAGGTTTAAAAATGATGAGAATATACCGTTCTCCCTATGAAAAAAGCTGATCGATGCATTTCATGCGGAAAAGGCCTACTTGAACAAGGCTCGACAACGTTCCAATGCCCAACCTGCGACACCATGATCGGACGATGCTCAAACTGCCGAGAACAAAGCGTTGTTTATCTCTGCCCGAAATGCGGATTCAGAGGACCATAGGAGGTTAACTCGATGGGGGAAGTCATAGCACTTATTCGTCTCATGCCAGATGGAGTTATTACTGACAAAGATATGAATTCAATCACCGAAGAAGTGAAAAAAGTCGTTCAAAAACCAGCTCGACTCGGTCGCGTCGAAGTCAAAGAGATCGCATTTGGTCTTCGAGGTCTTGATGTGACAGTCGCAGTCCCCGATGTCGAAGGTGGCCTTGATCCTATTGTCGAAAAGTTAGGGAAGATAAAAAAAGTCGATAACGTCGAAGTCGTTGACATCGGCAGAATCTAAGCTGCATTCCCAACTGTTGTTTTCAAATACTCAGTATAGGTTTCCATGAACTGCCTTCCTATTTCTGTGGGATAATAAATCGGATACGCAGAGTTCGTGGTGTCTCCTTCGATAAGCTCAGCCTCATAGAGCTTGTTGATGTGCCATTTCACCACATGATGGTTGATGTCAAGAGCATGAGCTATCTCAAGAAGATGCTTGCCTGGATGCTCGGAGAGGAACGCCATGATGTCCCGAGCGTTTTTATTCCGCAGGATTGACTCTGCAACCGCACGTTGTTTTGCCTCGATTCCGCCTTCGACAAGGTAGTAGACTTTTTTCCCACCAATGGCTCGGCTTCTAATCAGATTCGTCTGCTCAAGTTTCCGAAGATGCCAGGCTGCGTTACTTGGCTTAAGATCAAGCTCTCTGGCTATCTCCCGAAGATGACTCCCCGGGTATTCATCGATGTACTCATAGAGGCTTTTTCGTATCTCGGTATCCAGCACGTTTTCTGGGGTGACATATTTGACACCACCCATGAGGAAGAAAAATGCAAGTAACAAAGCAATAACCGTTAAAACCACCGCAATCGTAGTCATATCAATATCTGGTTGAAGGTCGGGGGCAGCACGACATACATCTGTTATTCCAAGGAAGACGCATGCTAGCATAATCACTACTATATTGATGAAACGCATAGATTCCCATCCTTTTTTTATCTGCATCCCTGCAAGGAGAAGAAATCACGTTGATATTTAAATACCTTGCTTCACAAGAAGTAATGCAGGGACAGAACTGAGATTTTGAAAGAAATTAACAACTTAGATACAAACAAGAGACACATTATTTATGTGTGAAAAAACCAACAAGTCCTGTCTTTTGTTTTTCTAGTCGCACAAACCCAACACGTTCAAATTGCACAATCTCGCCAGCAGACACATCAGCAATCGCTTTCTCAGCATACCCTTGGAGCTCTTGGAGACTATCCGGGTTGAAGTTCTCACCGATAAAGATCAATCCAGGGACGAACACCTTCAGGGGGATATAGTCATTCGTGGTCCATTGAATCTTCGCAGTCTCAGCAATGAGTTCTTCGCCCCCGAACGTACCATGGACGGCATCATTTATTTTTGTGATTTTTACGTTATACAACCCTTTCAGTCGAAACACATCACCTACGTTCATCTTCTGAGCGTCTTCTCGCGGGATAAAAAATGTCGAGGCAGTCTGTACCGTCCGATTACCCATGGTCGCATCAGGGTGCATAGAGATTTTTACGGTTTTCTTTGGAGCGTCCTTCACAGTAAGTTGTATAGGATCTGGGACGAAGTAATAACGTTTTACTCGTGGATCAAGATACTTGCGGTTCACCGATTCGACTAAGCTGAAATCAACAATCGATTCTACCTTTGAAAAGCCCTGTTGGAGGACAAATTGTTTAATCGCTTCTGGGACGATTCCTCGTCGCTTCAACCCGCGAAGGGTCGGTAACCTGACATCATCAAAACCTGAGACTAGTCCTTGTTCGATGAGGGGTTTTATCTTACGTTTGGATACCGGCATCCCATCGATTGATAACCGGGAGAATTCCATCAGATGAGGCGCCCGCAAATTGAGCAAATTTAAAATACGGAAATACACCTGGTCTCGTAACTCGTACTCCTTTGTTCGGAAAGGATGTGTCACTCCGCTGATGCTATCCTCCACAGCACCAGCGAAATCATAGGTTGGCCAGACATGGTATGTATCACCAGTCAACGGGTGCTTGGTGTTTATGACCCGGAACAAGGTGGGATCTCGCATCGCGGTGTTCTCGCTGTTCATCTCTCCACGCAAGCGAAGAATCCATGTTGTCTCACGGGAAGCTTGCATCTGCTTCCAGAGATCCAGGCCAATAGGTCCAGTGAACTTCTCTCGGCACGCGCAGGGTTTTGCATGGAACCTGCCTTCCCTGATGACCTCAGGAGCGCATTGGCAGATGTACGCATCTTTTTGTTTGATGAGCTGCTCAGCGAGTTTGTAATGAGTCTGAAGATTATCAGAGGTATGATATTCGATATCCCACTCTATTCCAAGCCATCGTAAGTCTTCTTTTTGCGCCTCATAAAAATCAAGGAGTGCGTTCTCTGGGTTCGTATCATCAAATCGTAAAATGAACTTCCCCTCGTAGAGACGGGCGTACTCAGAGTCAATGATAGCTGCTTTTGCATGACCGATATGCAGATACCCGTTTGGCTCTGGTGGAAAACGAGTCACGACCTTTCCTTTTTCAGCAATAGGCAATGGAGGCAGTGAAAAATCCTTTTCTTTTTTTTCCCTCTGTAACAACTCAGGAGCAAGGGTGGTGATTTCAGCAAGCTGATCATCTGAGGACATGGCATTCACTTGTGCGACAATCTCAGAGACAACTGGTATGATCTCTGAGGGGGTCACACCGTCTTTTTTTAATGCAGCGATGACCTTGCCCACAACAGCTTTTTCGTTCGCCTTACCGTGGAATAACACCGCATTTTGTAACGCGAACTTTCGCGCCTCACGCTGTATCCGCTGAACAGACATAGTTACTTTTCTCGCTGGATAGTATACTCGATCAGTTTGTATAAGAGTTCTTTGGCATCTGATGGTTTTATGATTGCTATCGCATCTTTTGCCTGGTTGACTAGTTGTAATGCACGGTGTTGTGCGTACTCGATAGACCCGAGTTCTCTGAAGAGGTTATAGACGAGTGAGACATCATGTTCCGATGCAGCATGATTCCCGAACACATCATCTAGAAGTTTTTTATTTTTCCCGGTTGCATGAGTAAGACAATGAACAGCGATAAGCGTTTTTTTCCCATTTCTGATGTCGTTCCCGATGTCTTTGCCCAGTGTTGTTGCTGTACTGCTCATGTCCAAGTAATCGTCCCAAATCTGAAACGCCAATCCCAGTGTCATCCCGTAGGTTTGCAAGGCAGCAACCTCCGATGGGCTGCCACCGCCAATTAAACCACCACCCTTCCCGGCCAGCTCAAATAACGCGCCAGTTTTCTTGCTGATCATATCCAGATATTCCTGCTCGGTTACGGTTTTGCGTGACTCAAATTCCATATCCAACTGTTGTCCTTCGCAGATTGCGATGATGCCGTCAATGAAATCCTGCTGCAGGAGTTTAAAGGCTGAAAAATCAACGGATGACTCAAGGAGCGACTCGAAGGCTTTTGCGAATAACAGGTCTCCGGCCAGGATTGCGGCGGGTTCACCGAATTTGATGTGCACCGCAGGAAGGTTTCTTCGCAGTAAGGAATGATCCATGATATCATCATGAATCAGTGTGAAATTATGTATGAGTTCAAGTCCTGCGGCAAGCGGGAGTGCTCTCTGTTGTTCCCCTGAGACGCTTTCGCAGGAGGTTAACGTCAGGAATGGTCTGATCCGTTTCCCACCAGCAGATGGGAGATGTTGTGAGGCTTCGTATAACATCTTTGGTTTTTTTATCTGTAAATACTGTTGCCAATACGTGTTAAACATCTCGGCTCGTTTTGCAAGTTCAGTCTGTAGATCCATATCTTACTTCCACCGTTGATAGCTTTTCAACTGTATCGACACCAACAAGAAACATCGCAATACGGAGTTCTCGAGTAATGACATCAAGCTCCTGCTCCAGGGATTTTTTATCCTTTAACGCTGGTTTGAGCAGGGCGTGTGCCATGCCTGCTGCGCTTGCGCCAAGCACAAGGGCTTTTGCAATATCCAGTCCATCGCGAACTCCACCAGTTGCTATGATGGGCAGCTCCCAGTTGGTTGCTTTTCCCACCTCAAGGATACAGGTCGGTGTTGAAATCCCCCAATCCCAAAAGGTCTGACCCGCCCGCATGTTATAGGTGTCTCCTTTCATCTTTGCTCGGAAATACTCCACCGCAGAAAACGACGTGCCGCCAGCACCTCCGACGTCAATGCCACAGATCTTTGTTTTTTTGAGCTGATGAGCAATTTTACCAGAGATACCTGCGCCACTTTCTTTGATGATGATCGGGCGACCAAATTCCCGTGATAACATGTCGATGGTCGCAAGGCATCCTTTTGCTTGTGCCTCGCCTTCTGGTTGTATCGCCTCTTGAAGGAAGTTTAGACAGACGGCGAGTACATCTGCATCTATCATCTCTACAATCTTTGTTGCATTCTGTAAAATCTGTTGCTTATCCCATAGGACCATCTGAGACGCGCCGATGTTTGCGATCTTCAACGGGATGTCGTATTCCTTGATGATACTGTAGGTTTCTGCGAGTTTCTGATTTTCCAGGGCAGCACGTTGAGAACCGACTCCCATACCTATCTGAAAGGTCGATGCTGCTGCCGCAAGATGTTCGTTAATCTTCTTTCCTTCGGAATACCCACCGGTCATGCCTGAAATGATAAGTGGGGCTTTGAGTTTTTTTCCAAACAGCTGAGTTGATAGATCTATTTCGTTTTCATTGATTTCCGGGAGTGCGTTATGCATCAGTCGGACGTCATCCCAGTAATTATAATGAGCAGACACATTTTCTTTTAATGAAATCTGTACATGCTCTCGTTTCCTTTCCTCCGTTTGGTTCATATTTTATCACCGTAAACGATGGTGGATCGTACCTTCTTCCCCTTTAGGGTATCATATAACCGGTTATGTATATTCCCATTCAATATGATAGTGTCTGCACCGGTTTTTGCTATCTGTTTGATGGTGTGAATTTTTCCTTTCATTCCTTCGGTTACGTCTGCGTGTGCATCTAACGATGTGGTGAGTTTCTCCAATTCGGTTACCGTGGTGTTTTCAAGGAAGGTAGCGTTCTTGTTGGTCTTTGGATTGGCTGTGTATAACCCGTCTTCGTCAATGACGAAAATCACTTTTTCTGGTTTAAACTCTGCTGTGAGTAGTTGGACAAGCAGGTCTCCTGAGCAGATGGAAAAACCTAGTTGGTTATCAAGGGCTACGTCACCAAAACTGACAGGAATGAACCCTAAGGCAAGGTATTTTTTGAATATGTTATAATCTAAGCGTGAGAGTTTATGATCCGAAAGGGAGAGGACTGCATGAGGTGGGATGGACACTGCAGGGATGCCATGGTTATGCAGCGATGCGAGAACCAGATTGTTTAATCGTTGAACCATGGCTTGTGTCAAGGCAAAGCCTTGCACCTGTTTTTTTTGTCTGAACCCGTCGTTTAATTTGTATTGTTTCGCTAGAATATGACCAAACGATCCTGCGCCATGTATCAAGATGACCTTCTTGTTTGCATGTTGTAATTCACCAGCAAGTCGGTCCACAATCTCTTGTTTGAAACAGCATGCCTTTGCTTTATTGGTTATGACACTCCCACCAAGTTTGATGATAAACATATGCTACCTGCATGAATCTGGCTATAAAAAAGGATTTTGATAGAGCGTTGATAACCAGAATCACAAAGAATCAGTGTTATTCTTTTCTTCTTGAGAATGGTGGCTTGTCCTTATTCTGCTCTTGGATGAGCCACAGGGAGATCGGCATCGCTGAAGTTGATGATCGCATGGTGCTTTGGGACCAGCCCATTATCTCCTGTTCGGGTGTGTGTGTTCGGCAGTCCTCGCAGATGAAAAATTTATCATCAAAGACCAAACCGCTTTGATGCTCCTGTAGATGGAATTTTTGTTTACACATCTCACACGTTTTTTCTGAAATATGTACTCCTCCTAAACCACTTCCATTTTTCCGGTTGTGATCACATTTCTTTATGTGATTTATATATAAAACTCTTTTGGATGAAAAAGAAAAAAAAGAAGAGAGGGATGGGATGCAGATGGAAAGGGAAAGTGGCAGAAATGCCAGCAGCCTTGGCCGGCATGTCCTCCGTATCTTAAGGTCAATTAAACTTTGAATGGTCGTTCTTGGTTATAAATCTCAAGCAGGGGTCAGTGAAAGTATTCACTGGCTTTGTCTCAAAAGTATTCCTCTTCAACATATTTCCTCAACAACATCATCAGATTATACACAATGATTTTCAACGTAATCTCTATCCTTTGTACACCACGTTTAATGGAGGCGACTGAGCCTCCAAGTCGTCGTTTCAACGCAGAGAAGACGGCTTCGATCACCGAACGTTGATGATACTGTTTCATCCACTCGCTTGGATTTTTCTTATACTCTTCCATCATGTCGTAGTAATGATTTCCATATTGGATTGGTTTCCCCGGTCTCCATCCAACAGAGGTGCATTTCGGTCGGATAAATGGAATCCCGCTCTTTCTGACGATGATAGTACAGTTCTCTGAAGACAGATAACCGCTATCCGCATAGACATTTCCAAGATCCCACAGCCGCTCAAGCAGTATCTCAAGTTGAGTTATCTCATGGACATGGGTGCGGGTGAAATGAAACGAGATAATCGCACGCCATTGCATGTCGATTGCCGCATGCAACTTAACGTACTCCTTGGCACGGATTGTTCCTTTTACTTTCTGCCAGGGCTCGTTGAACTGCCGGATGGAAAATCCCGTTGCATCGACGGCAATGTCCTGTCGTTTTTTTTAAACTTAATCGCTAGTTTATCATTCAGATGCTGAAGATATTCCAGCCGGGCACTCATTGTTTTTTTATTCAATGACGCTCCCCGTTATACTTCTTTTTAATGATGTTCTTCTATAACTATATTATCGATTTGACATTTTTTAAATACCGCAAGCGAATGAATTTATTAATCGAGTGAGTATGACAGATGGCATCTAAGGAAGAAAACACCCATGACGACAAACCTACGAGCGATGCTTCAAGAGCTCACCCCGACGATGATTGATACGTTACGGGTAGTTTTTTGGGAAAACATTTATGCGACCAAGGCAATCGAACAGACACTCAAGCTTCACCCAGACTGGGAAGACAACACACGAGCAGTCTTTTCCGATACGTTGTATGACATCATCCGATGGTGGAGACCACTCTGGTACATCATCAATAGAGAACCATCGGCTGATGAAAAAGAGCTTCAGACGCTGATCACCATATATTTGTTTTCAAAAAAAGGGGATCTTTCCGCGCTTCAAAACAAAAAAGGTTTAGACGCAACGCAGCTCTTACAACGAATACAAAACACAAAGCATTCAAGAGCTCTACGGGAATCAATCCCAGATTGGCTGGATGCCCAGGGCGAAAAAGAATTGGGCATGCGATGGGAACCAGTGCTTGCCTCATTAAACAAAAAACCTGAGCTTGTCATTAGAGTAAACAGCCTCAAAACAACACCAAAAGAGCTACTTTCTATTCTTCGCAAAGAAGGAAGCATCGCTGAACCAATCGAAGGAAACCCAGATGCGCTGTTAATAAAAGAGAAAATAAATGTTTTCAAACTCTCTAGTTTCAACGCTGGACTCTTCGAGGTGCAGGATGCTGCCTCGCAGATGACCAGTAGGATCCTTGACCCACACCCAGGAATGCGTGTAATTGATGTCTGCGCAGGAGAAGGAAGCAAAACATTACATCTTGCAGCGTTACTAAAAAACAAAGGAAAGATCATCGCTATGGACACCCAAGACTGGAGACTACAACAGCTTCGAAAACGAGCTGCAAAGGCAGGGGTGGATACCATTGAAGCGCGTCTCATCACCTCTTCGAAGGTCTACAAAAGGATAAACGAAACCGCAGACCGACTACTGCTTGACGTCCCCTGTTCCGGACTAGGGACGTTACGCAGAAATCCTGACATTAGATGGAAATTGACCACACAATCCCTCGAACGATTGAGAGGCTTACAACAAGACCTCCTCGAAAAATATTATGGATTACTCAAACCCCAAGGCAAAATGGTTTACTCTGTTTGCAGCGTACTACCCTCAGAAGGAGAAAAGCAGATACAGCGGTTTCTCAAGAACCACAATGGATTTCTCCTCTTGGATGAAAAACGAACATGGCCTGACACCGATCAAACCGATGGATTCTATATCGCACTTCTCCAACGCACCTTATAGTATCGTATTCAAAACCATATAAAGGGAAAAAGAAATACCTAATAAATCTGTAAGAAAAACATAGGAGGTTCTCTGATGAAAATACTCTGCTGGAACGTTAATGGTATCAGAGCGATGGAGAAAAAAGGGTTTTACAATTGGTTTTTGAAAGAATCACCAGACATCATGTGCCTCCAGGAGATAAAAGCAACGCCAGAGCAGCTCCCACCACATCTCAGAAACGTCCCAGACTATCATCTCTTCTGGAACCCTGCCGAAAGAAAAGGCTACAGCGGTGTCGCAACATTCTCAAAACAAAAACCATTAGCGGTCAAAACTGGTTTTGGCAGAGAGGAGTTTGACAGTGAAGGGCGCATCCTGATTACCAGCTATCCTTCCTTTACATTATTCAATATTTACTTCCCTAACGGGAAGAAAAACAAAGAACGCCTCCAGTACAAACTCGATTTTTATGACGAGTTCCTCAGCTATGCGGACAGCCTCAAAGCAAAAAAACAAAACATCATCGTCTGCGGTGATCTGAACACTGCACATAAAGAAATCGATCTTGCACGACCAAAGGAAAACGAACACACCTCAGGGTTCTTACCAGTGGAACGAGCATGGATAGACACGTTCATCGACCATGGCTTTACCGACACATTCCGACGGTTCCATCCAGAGCCAAATCAATACTCCTGGTGGGATCTGAAAACCGGTGCACGAGCACGCAACGTCGGTTGGAGAATCGATTATTTCTTTGTCAACAAGGAATTGCTCCCAAAGATAACAAACGCGTTCATCAACCAAGATATCACGGGGTCAGATCATTGCCCTGTTGGCATTGAAATCACCGTATGAAGAAGGAGAAAATGCTATGAAAGAATCACTAGAATATATCTACAAGGAACAAAAAGAAATATCCTTGTATGGTGGCATTGCTGCGTTACTAGGCTGGGATCAGATGACCTACATGCCACCGAAAGGAAGTGAAGAGCGATCTGAGCAACAATCACTTATATCACGGTTAGCCCACGAACGTGTGACATCAGAAACACTCTACACTCATCTGAAGAAACTCCATGTTGTCGCACACTCGTTGACAGAAAAAGACCACTTGATCGTCACGAAATTACTCCGTGACGTCGAAAAAGCACGAAAACTCCCAGCAGAGTTCGTCGAAAAAATGATAAAAACCACGTCGATAGCGTACGGGGTTTGGCAAGAGGCACGAGAAAAAAACAAGTTCTCCTTGTTCCAACCACACCTCGAAAAAATCGTTGAACTTGAAAAACAATACTATGACTACATCAAACTCCCTGGCCATCCGTACAACACGTTGTTGGATGACTACGAAGAAGGCATGACCGTTGATATCTTACAAAAAGAATTCACCATTCTACGACAACACCTTGTCGAACTTTTACAGACCATTACCTCAAGTGACAGATATCAAAAACAACATACTGTAAAACTAAAATTTGAAACTCAACATCAAAAGGATCTTTGCGACATGCTGTTAGCTCGGATGAACCTACCGTTTGACCGGGCACGCCTTGACCTCTCCACCCATCCTTTCACCACCTCAATGGGAGACGATGACGTGAGATTTACGACCAACTACGAACGGGAAGGCTTCCTGTCTTCTTTTTTCTCAACCGCACATGAAGCGGGTCATGCGCTCTACGAACTAGGAATTCTGAAAGGAGAATACAAAGACACCATTATCTCAACTGCACCCTCTCTAGGCATCCATGAATCACAATCAAGATTCTGGGAAAACATGATAGCAAGAAGCAAACCATTTTGGGACTACTTCGCCCCAATCTTTCAGAAGATCTCCCCGGATGTTTGTAAGACTATGAGTGCGGAAACCTGGTATCAAACAATCAATCATGTCAGACCAACCTTCATCAGAACAGAGGCAGATGAATTGACGTACTGTCTTCATGTGATACTCCGCTTCGAGTTAGAACTTGATCTTCTGGAGGATAAAATCACGGTTGCAGAGTTACCCGGGTGTTGGAACCAGAAAGTGACAGAGTTCTTAGGTATCACCCCGAAAAACGACCGGGAAGGAGTCTTGCAGGATATGCATTGGAGTGGGGGCGATTTTGGGTATTTCCCCACCTATGCGATTGGAACTATCTACGCATCACAGCTCTTCAGACAATTCCGAAAAGAACACCCGACAGCCAATAATGAGATTTCACGAGGCGATTTTACCAACATATTGCAGTGGCTCTCCAACCATGTCTATCAATACGGTTCGCTAATGACGGCTGATGAAATCATTCAGAAAACCTGTGGAGAGGGGTTAAATTCTAAAATCTTCGTTGGATATCTAAAAGAGAAATACTATCCTTTGTATGGAGTTTGAGGCGGTGTTGAGCTTGGCAACCTTGGCATTAGTCAGACATGGGCAATCACAATGGAATTTAGAGAACAGGTTCACCGGCTGGGTGGATGTCCCACTCTCATCAAAGGGAAGAGAGGAAGCCTCCTCTGCCGGAAAGAAACTCAAAGACATACGATTTGACACAATCTACGTCTCTCATCTGATGAGAGCAATCCAGACGCTGCATTATATTATACTTGAACTCTCAGATGAGCGAATCCCTATCTTGTATCATGAAGACGGACGAATCCATGCGTGGGAGCACTACTCGGGTTCTCGGGAGAAGGAGATACCTATCTATCAATCCGTGGATCTAGCGGAAAGATACTATGGCGATCTGCAGGGACTGAACAAAGCAGAGACCATGAAGAAATATGGGGAAGCCCAGGTCCATCTCTGGCGACGCAGCTACGATATCAACCCGCCTCATGGGGAAAGCCTGAAAGACACCTGCGAACGCACGATTCCTTATTACAAAAAAAATATTGCACCGGAGCTCCAAGCGGGCAAAAACGTGCTCATCGTCGCTCATGGCAACAGCCTCCGATCGATAACAAAGTATGTCGAAAACATCTCTGACGAGGAGATCCCAAAGGTTGAGATTCCTACAGGGGTACCTATTGTGTATACTTTTGATTCTCAGATGAAAGTACAAAAAAAGGTTCTCCTTGAATAGGATAAAACCTATATACCTGGTTTTAATCACGGGTATCATATAAAAAATAACAGAAGAGGAAGGATATGATAGAGCAACGGTTCAAATGTCCGAACTGTGAAGAAATCGCCACCTTTTTTGGCAACCCTGGAGAAACAAAGTTGGTGACCTGCGCAGCTTGCCATATGAAGGGACGTGCCATAATCCCTGAGGAGAGGCAGGACGGGACCGCTGCTATTGAAGTATCTCATCTGAAAAAGGCCTATGATGATCTTATCGCAGTCAATGACATCTCCTTTACCGTAAAAAAGGGAGAAATTTTTGCTTTTCTTGGGCCGAACGGGGCAGGAAAGACAACTACGGTAGAAATGATAGAATCCATACGGACACCAACAGCCGGAGCTATCAAACTACTAGGCACAGACATAAAAACAGGGTTTAACCAAATCAAAGAACGCATCAGCATCCTACCTCAAGAGTTCCATTCCTTCGAGCGATTCACTGTGCGTGAGACGCTGACATATTTTTCAAAACTGTATAAGAAACGGGCGAACATCGACGAAATCCTAGATGCAATGGATTTACGATCCCATGAAAAAAAATTGTACAGAAACCTCTCAGGTGGCCTGAAACAACGGGTTGGTGTCGCCTTATCTTTAGTCAATGACCCTGAGGTCGTCTTTCTTGACGAGCCGACAACAGGATTAGACCCGAAAGCACGTCGGGAAGTCTGGCAGGTAATTGCTAATCTACGAAACAAAGGGAAAACTGTATTCCTCACCACGCATTATATGGAGGAAGCAGAGCATCTAGCTGACCATATCGCAATCATCCATAAAGGAAAGATTATCGCAGAAGGATCCTTACAGGATCTTCTAAGTCAACATGGCGAAAAAACGACCCTGTATATTAAAAACTGCCATTCAGACGAAGCACTTCAGCTGTTAGAAGACAAAGGATTTGAAGTTCATTCGAGTGGAAATGGGGACATCACTGTTAGAATCGATTATAAGGAAAAAGTTCTTGAGGTGCTCTCAGAACTTCGTCATGAATGTATCGAGTACGATAGCGTGGATATCCGTGGCTCGAACCTTGAGGAGGTATTTCTCCGCTTGACGGGAGCACGTCTCACAGAGGAGGTAGACGCATGAATTTGAGAATCGTCGGGATTGATTTTCTGTATAGCATCCGGAGCTGGTCACGGAGCCGAGGGACCGTCTTTTGGTCCTTGTTATTTCCTGTGATGTTGATTCTTCTTTTCGGAGCGATCTTCTCAGGCATGGGGGAAAGTAAGTACACGTTGTATGTCCAGGATCTTGACAACACCGACATGTCACAGGGTTTCATTACTATCCTAGACAAAACAGGTGTTCTCAATATAAAAAACATTACGACCAATGAGACCACCACAGAGTACATCAAGCAGAACAACATCAAAAATCTCATCGTAATCCCGGAGGGTTACGAAAGCGACATCACCCGTTCGTTTTCTGATCCTTCGACGAAAGTCAACATCACCTATTATTTTGATCCAACAGAACAGCAAACCAATCAGGTTTTACGCAGTGTGATTTCCAGCGTTTTACAAGGACTTAACATGCAGCTTTCACAGGGGAGAACCGTTATTGGAGTTGATGAACAAAGCACCGTTACAGAAAGTTTCGGTTTTATTGATTTCTTCATCCCAGGAATGATCGGATTTACCATCATGCAGCAGAGCATCTACGGCAGCATTGAACGGAATACGAAATTCAGAAAAGATGGTATTTTACGAAAGTTACTCACCACACCAATTACCCGGTCAGAATGGATCTTGGCAAAAATGCTTTTCATGCTGTTCCTCGCGTTCATCTCGACATCGGTTGCAATCGGGGTTGGAGTTCTTGCATTCGGCATCAAAGTGAATATCAACCTGCTGACCATCATCATCGTTATTGCCACAAGTTTCCTGTTTTCAGGTATTGGGATGATCATCGGTCGGTTTGTCAAAGAAGAAGAAACAGCAGATATGGCTGCTGGGGCAATCAGCTTCCCGATGATGTTTCTGGCTGGTACTTTTTTTGCTGTGGATGCGATGCCTTCAATTATCCAGATATTAGCCCGCGCTCTTCCTCTGTTTTATGTCAACGAAGGGTTGCGCAATGCCATGATTTACATGAATCAGACTGAGGCTCTAATCAATGGCGGAATCGTTCTAATCTTTGCTGCGATATTTTTCATCGCAGGGGTTATATTGACAAAATGGAAGGAAGATTAATCAAATCGGGTAAGAAAAGTCCGTGTTTTTAAAGAAATGGAAATCAAGGTTACCCCAGTCGTTGAAATCTCCGCGTCCATGAGAACCATCAGAAAAATCCATGAATGAATAGGTGTACAGATAATTCAGAATGCTCTTATAGTGAAGATAAATCCAGAATTCTTTGTAATATGGTTTAAGGGTATTACGGTTATCGATGCCGTTATATTTCGTCACAATGAGACCAAAGGTGTGCCCGGTCTCATGCATAGACGCAGCCATGGCAAGCCAACCCCTGGTTGATGATGGATGCTTTTCTGCTAAGGATTGCGCTCCAATAATGAATGCATTAAGGTGATTCCATCCCATCACTGCAAACCCAGGTCCTTCTGAGTAATCAGAAATGATGCCGTAATGGAAGATGCACTGTCGAGGGTTGTTCAAATCGTTGTGAAGGAAATATTCCCAATACAGATCGATGATTTCTGCGTAGGAGACATGCGATTGAGAGGGGAGTTCCTCTCCGCCACCAAGTTCGCCGGTATCAACATGCAGGGTGATATCATGCCTTGAAAACCTGTCAATCATTTCTGTTATATCCTGTTTAAGTGGTTTGTTAGTGCTATTCTCCTGTAGGGTTTTTGTCCAATCGAACTCAAGAAACACATCTTTATGAAAAGGATTTGAACCAAATTCATCCATGTAACATTCTTCAATGTTGTTCAACGAATCATTGTCCGGGTCAAGATGGTGATGATCATCCCAAACATCTGGGGAGTATCCCCATTTCACTTCCCACAAATCTGTTACTCCATCGCCATCCGTGTCAAGATCAGGAAAGATAATCTGCTCAGGCCATGGATTGGAATAAGTTGGTTTCTGGAATGTTTTATCCAAATCCCAATCGGGTCCGATTTCTGGCATTGGAAACGTCAGCCATGGTCGATAGGATATTTCACGAGGATTCCAAGTTCCACGATCCGCTCTGAAAAGACCGTTGTGCCCTGGTCCGTTTTTCGTCCCCCACCAGTTATAGCTAGCATTAATTACTGAGGCTTCCGCATACAAACCATAGTTCTCATTTCTATAAAAGTTACTCCAAGAAATGGTGAACGCACTGTTCTCAGCATAAAGCCCGTAGCGGAGGTTTTTTGTGAAAATACAGTTCGTCAAAAAAATACTAGAAACAGATTTTTTTAATTTACAGGAGAAATGGGTGTTGAGAGAAAAATTACAAGAATCAATGTAACAGGCTGATGAATTTACAAGATTCACACCAACACCATTATGGGAAAGATAACAATTAAGGATGTTGATATACTGACAATCAACGAAAAACATCCCACCTTCATTATCATCGTTATCACGAGCAGCCGACTTTGATATTTCAATATGCGATGATCGTTCACAGAGGAAACCAATACCATTTGTGTCTGTGTAGGAATTCGAGATGGTTACGCAAGAGGTGTTATAGAGATAGACACCTGCGCCATTATGATAGAATATACAGTCATCAATCGTAACAAAAACAGATGACAAAGAGAAGATGCCAAAACCGTTCGTATGGAATCGAGAGGATGTGATGGTGGTTTCACTGCTATTTTGAACAGAGATACCGGTACGTGCCCGGTAGACGGTACATTCCATGATAGTGGTTGTATCTGCAAGGACGGCGATGCCTGCGTCCCCCTGGTATCCTCCGGAGTTACGAATCGTGAATCTTCTGATGGTCACCTGTTCGCTGGAAACGGTTATTACTGAGCCGTTGTTGTGACCATCGATGATGGTAGAATCTTGTTGCTGTCCTCGGATGGAAATGGATTTATTGATGAAAATGGTCTCATTATACAATCCGCTAAACACATAGACGGTGTCACCGTCTATTGCATGTAGGATGCCGTCGTTGATATATCGATAGGGATAATCATCTGATCCGTTCCATGGCCCTTGGGTGTTGCTATCATCGACATAAATTGTGCTTTTCGGTGGTATAGAAGTATCTTTGGTCCATGTTTGTGCGTCTGCAACAACTGTCGATACCGGTGATAGAAGAAGTAGAACGAGTAACAGTATTGTCAGATAATATTGTTTCATGAGTATTCCCCTTGGAGTTATATCTCTATTTCCCATACATAAATGTATCCCTATAAATATAATTATTCAATACTTGTATCAATGAACAGGGAAAAATGCAAAAAGAAAAGCAAAAAAAAGATATGTTGTCCTTTCCACAACAATGAAGGAAAAAGAATAGACTATCCGGATAAGCTCTTTGTCCCAATCAATGTTTTTGAATCCATCACACCTTGAATCGATCGGATCTTGTTAATCACGATACTCCCAATGGAGTCAATATCATTTGCTTGAATTTTCACAAGGATGTCGAATTCCCCAAAGAGCGGATGGACTTCGATGATCTCCGATATCTGGGTGAGTTTCTCGTACACGGTTTTCTCATGAAGGGGGCTTATACTTAACAATGCGAATCCAATTGCCATGAGGCGGGAAATAGCTTCACACCATCTTATAGTTTTCTTTCATAGGAACGATTAAGAGAAATCCTTATGAGTACTATTGATAATTATTCTTAGTTGCTTTTACCAATCAAAGAGGTTATCCATGGACGTAAAAGAAGCGATTCAAAGCAGACGAGCGTACCGCTCGCTTGACCCTGTGGAAATCACACAGGATTTGATAAAGGACCTTGCATCACATGCGCAACTCTCCGCGTCATGCAATAACAATCAACCCTGGAGATTCATCTTTGTCTACGAACCAGAGATACTGAAGAAAATGCATGAAGCGCTCTCAAAAGGAAACGAATGGATCCAACGTGCATCAATGATCATCGTGGTACTAAGCAAGAAAGAATATGACTGTATCATCGGTGAGAGGATGTACCATCAGTTTGACACAGGGATGGCGACTGCATTTCTCATCCTGCGAGCAACGGAATTAGGTTTAGTGGCCCATCCCATTGCAGGTTATAGCCCGAAAAAAACGCGAGAAATCCTTGATATCCCAGACGATCTTGAGGTCATCACCTTGGTAAACGTCGGGAAACACGCAGCGACCATCCATCCTATTCTTTCTGAAAAACAAGCAGTGATTGAGAAGAAAAGACCAGAGCGATTTCCTCTGGAGAAATTTGTGTTCTTGAATCGATATACTGACAATGGTTAGGAATATTACCCGTACATCTGCGATTGAAGGGGACCTGATGACGGCGCGGTCGGCTGTGCTTGTTTTATGAACGAACGGATTTTCTGCTCTATGTCATCTGCTTCTTTATAGAGCGGTTGGGTATCAAGCTTAATTTCAGGAAGCATTTTATCCAGTGTTTCCACAAGTAAGGCTGCGGCGCGAGAATCCGGATAGGAGGAGTGAGCCTCTGCAAGAAGACACAGGACATCTAGTTTCAAACGCGCCCCCTCAAAGAGCAGTACTCCAGTAATCCCAGTAATCATACCTTCCTTGGTTTCGTAAATGGAATATTTCTTCAGGATGTCTTTCATTTTCTGTGTCGTAGCAACCCCATAGGTTTTTGGTTTTTTCGGATTGAGACCATGAGTCCCCTCTAACGTCACAATATGGCTGCATTTCTTTTTCTGCGCCCAGGACAGTATCAAGTTTGCCACTGGTTTGATGATATCAACGGACGGCATAAACTCAGAGATAACCACAGCGATCTGATCACAACCACCAGTCGATCCACAGATTTTTTTGCTTGCATAGATTCTCACTGGAGGAGATGGCATTCCGTTATGGATCACCGCGGCAGGCATGAAATACCGCGAGCTGATTGTTCCGATTTCCTCCAGTTTCAATTGCTCAACGAGAAAATGACCAGCGATGGAACTGACAAGCCCGACGGTGGGGAACGCCTCAATAAGGATTGCATTTGACAGATCAACATTCTTATATTCAATGATTTGAATTTCTTCCTCCATGTTACTCACTTGTCTTGCATCTCGTAGGTTATTTTTAACTATTCCGATTAAGAAAATAAAAAATAACAATCAGCTCTCTTAAAGAAGAAGAGGAGGTAACTCTGAAAGCTTTTGAATCGTGATATCCGCAGAGATGTTCAAACCAACAACCCTACATCCCGCTGCTTTTCCTGCTTTCACATCACTTTCTGTATCACCAACGAGCAGCACGGTTTGGACATCGACTCCAAGTCGTTTACATGCTTTAAAGACGATTTCCGGGTCAGGTTTTGATTTGGTAACATCATCGCTGGTGACGATTGTCTCGAAATACCTCTCAATGCTGAATTTCTTTAAGATCTGCTGTGCGCAATCAGAAGGAGTATTTGTGATAACCGCCTTCTTGTAACTTTTAAGTGATTTCAATGTGTTCTCGGCATCAGGGTATATTGTGACGTAATCAAGATGATTGCCGTAGGTGATATTGCAGAACTGGACGACCTCAGGGTTCAGGTGCAATCGTTCGAGGTTGGCTTTGAGGTCATGACCCCAATAGGTCTTTATAAATTCATCACGGGTGATTTCTTCATGTTTGAATCTCTGCAACGCACTGTTTAACGCATTCCACCAGGAATCAAGAGAATCGACAAGGACTCCATCCATATCAAAGAGAATCGCACTCGCAGTAAGTTTCATGGTCTTCTGGAGCGGAAGAACCAGGCAGTGGTACAAAAAGGTTTTCTCACCGATACGGTTTAAATAGAAAAAACAGATGAGTCTTCTTGATGAAGGAACTACGTATCACATCGAATCAGAGAAACCAGATGATCAATATCACCGATGAGGTCCGACGCTTAGTCAAAGAAGAAAAAATCAATGAAGGATCCCTCATCGTGTTCGTCCCGCATACGACTGCAGGCATCACCATCAACGAAGGGGCTGACCCTGACGTCCAACAAGACATCATAAAAACATTAGAAAAACTGATACCAGAAAACGCGTCCTATCATCATTCCGAGGGAAACAGTGACGCGCACATCAAGGCAAGCCTACTTGGCTCATCGGTAACCATACTCATTTCTAACGGAAACCTTGTTCTGGGGACCTGGCAGCATGTCTTTTTTTATGAAGGAGATGGGCCGCGACATAGAACGATCTATATCTCTATAAATAAAAACAGGTAGTTACGAAAATCCCTTGATGGCTGCAACGCATTCTTTGCAGATCTTCTTTGGTTTGCCCTTTATATGGATATGCCGTATGTTTTCGTCTTCAAATTCACAACTACAGACAATACATTTACTCATACTGTATCACCTCGTGCGTTAATTTCCGCTGCGGAAATCATCACATGGCTCGTCTTCTCCCATCGGCCGAGCATGTTCAGCATGATTTGGTTGAAGACAAATATCAACCGAAATTTTTTTCATTGGTTTCCCGCAACAGGTTGGGTTTTCTTTTTTGGTTTTAACTATCGTCTTTTTTTTACAGGTTTGACATTGATAATAATCAACAGTCATGCCTTCGCCTCATGTATCACATAGGTTAATTCTATATAAAGCTAGTTTTTCAAACAAACATAAAGTTTTTAGAGACTAAGAGAATATAAATGCAATGAAACATGAGACCGTACCTGGGAAAAACAAAACACATCACGTGAAAATCTACACCTTGAGCACCTGTGGATGGTGCAAAAAAACAAAGGAACTTCTCAAAGCTCTTGGTGTTGAATATGAATATATTGATGTCGATACATTAACGGGAAATGACTATACGGAGGCGACCGAGGCTGTGAAAAAATACAACCAATATCGAACCTATCCGACGATTGTTATCGATCAGGGGAAACATGTTATTCTTGGATTCAAAGAAAAAGAAATAAAGGAGAAACTCCGATGATGACAGAGAAACAAACCATTATTGATACAATGAAAAAAAACGCGAAGGACAACGGGTATTATTTATGCCCAGATCAACAGCTCTTCAGTGACCTTATCGATGGCTTGGTGACAAATACTGCTCGATATGGTTATGGGTCTTGTCCTTGTCGTGTCGCCAGTGGTTCGAAAAAATACGATGTTGATATCCTCTGCCCTTGTGAGTATCGAGACGCTGATGTGGACGAGTATGGTATGTGTTATTGTGGATTGTTTGTCAATGAAAAGATTAAAAATAATCCATCTCAGTTAAGTCCTATTCCGGAACGGAGACCTCGGGAAGTTATTGATGCAGCGCTTTCTGTTGCGGAAAAAAAACCTAGTAATTTGGAGGATACTACAAATCAATTAAAACCAGGAAAAAAAACAGGGCGTATCAAGGTATGGAGATGTACCGTATGTGGGTATTTATGTGCAAGAGAACTGCCCCCACCGATTTGTCCTATCTGTAAGGCGAAAGCAGAGCGATTCGAGGAATTTACTAT
>JBFYMQ010000014.1:0-25692 GCA_041304825.1 Thermoplasmatales archaeon | reverse complement strand
CACAGCTCTGGACTCCTGTGCTTATCTACTTTTTCGTGTTTGTCTACATTGGTCTTTACCCATTTATGCTCTGGTTTACACTTCTCTATTTCATCATCGTTGATGAGAAAAATGCAATGAAAACATTCGCGTATTCATTGGTGTTGATATATACAATAGCAGTACCGTTCTATCTTTTTATCCCGATCACAAACGTCTACAACTACTATGGCACACCCTCAGCATTAAACATGGTCATCCCTAGCATAGAACAATTCTTCTATACGACGACGACGAACAATAATTGCTTTCCTTCGCTTCATGTCGCTATGTCGTTGCTGCTGGTAAAAACCGTATCATTGACCAATAACAAAAGATTCATGTACCTGACCTACTTCTGCGCCATCTGCGTAATCTGTTCAGTTATCTATTTAGCTATTCATTGGATAACTGATGTAATAGGTGGGATACTTCTTGCGTTGGGGGTATTCTATCTCATAAAACACTTGATGAAGGAGACATAGATGATTCCAGGTTCAGAACAGATAGAAACCATTGTATTAAAAAAAATAACACCCAGTCCAGAGGAGAAAAAAAAAATAAGGGACGTCATCACATCTCTCAAAACTGAAGTAAATAAAGAGATTCAAAAAACCAAGATTCCGATTGAAATCGAACTGGTCGGTTCAATCGCAAAAGACACCTTCATACAAACCTCGGTAGACATCGACCTTTTTCTGCTCTTTCCACCAGTGGTCCCACGGGAAATCCTGGAAGCAAAAGGACTCGCCATTGGACGAGCCATCCTCGAGCAACAGGAGGAATGTTTCGCTGAACATCCCTATGTCCGTGGTCTGTTCAAAGGATACAAAACTGAGCTTGTCCCCTGCTATAAAATAGAGAATGCATCGCAGAAACTCTCTGCAGTCGATCGAACTCCATTGCATACACGCTACATAGAAGAGCACCTTAAAGAATCACAGAAAAAAGAAGTGCGACTATTCAAACAATTCCTGAAAGGTATTGGTTGCTATGGAGCAGAAGCTGAAATCGAAGGATTTTCTGGATATCTTTGTGAAATAATCGTTTTAAAATATGGGACATTTCAACAACTGATTGAACAAGTTCAACAGTGGAAATATGGGGAGAAACTCACTCTTGATGAAAGAACCTATCCTGATTTTACGACGCCGTTAATCTTTATCGACCCTGTTGATGCAGAACGAAATGTTGCCTCTGCAGTCTCCAATGAAAAATTCAACTTGTTGATAAAAGCATGCCAGGAATACGAAAAGAATCCACGCCTCAGCTTCTTTTTCCCAAACACAGTCCAACCATGGACACTGCAGGAAATCAAAAAAGAAATCGATGGAAAAGAGTTCATTGGCGTTAAATTCCCAAAACCAGCTATTATCCCTGAGAACCTGTACCCACAGATACGAAAATCTGTTCGAGTAATCCGAGAGCTCTGCGAACAGTATGGATTTACGATAATCAATGATACTTTTACTGTCGAAAAGAAAAATGTGTACATCATCCTTGAGCCAAAGACAAAAATCATTTCAAAAACAGTCCTGCATATGGGACCACCTGTGGCATTGAAAAAGAATGCTGATGATTTTTTAAAAAAATGGCTTGATAATTCAAGGACAATAAAAAAACCGTATGAAAAAGACAAAAGATGGTACGTCGAAATCGAACGTGAGTTTACTGACATCAAAGACCTATTGGAAAATCAGGTGAGACAATTAAGTCTGGGGAAAAACATAGATCTAGATATTTTAAAAGACTTAACGGTCGTGGAGACCAATGATATACTCAGAGAGAATCTTCGGTTGTTTTGGACATCATATCTAGACAAACGAATGTACTGGGAACGATAAAATATCATGAATTTTCTGATGTGATAGATAGGAATATTTTTAAGATATAAGCCGATATGCATGTGCAAGTACATATGCATACGGATGGGATGAAACTTAGGAAGTTTCTGATAGTGATAATTGTCATATTCCAAGTCATGAACTGCGTATGCATTTTAAGTCATTTTGAGACGTGTAAAGCTGATTCATCTCCTACGCTTTATGTAGGAGCCGGGGAAACGTATCTTTACATTCAAGATGCGATTAACGATGCTACCGATGGTTACAGGATTTTCGTCTACAACGGCACCTACCGAGAGAATCTGATCATTAACCATCGAATCGACCTCTTTGGCGAAGACCGCAGTAACACTATTATACACGGGAACAGGACAACAGTAATCACTGTGAATGCAGATAATGTCAACATCAGCCATTTCACGATAACAAATTCCAATGCATTAGAAGGCACAAGCATCATCCAAGTAAACGGTGAGAATTCAATTGTCACCGATAACATCATTTCCAATGGGCATCATGGGATCCATTTGTATTACACAGATAATCACTTCATTTACGACAATATCATCCGAAACAACGATGGTGATGGAGTCCGACTGTACCAATCACATAATAACGCCAATATCAGTTTTAATACGATTTCAGGTAACGAAAACGGTGTGTATCTCTACGCTTCCGATGGGATAAATATCTACCATAACGACATTCAAAACAACAACCAAAGCGGGGTTTTTTTAAACAGCTCATGCCAGAACAATATCATTAGAGATAATAACGCTTCTGAAAATGACAATCATGGCATCTACCTAAACGATTATAGCGATTATCAAACTATCGTGTACAATAGAGTGTATCATAATAATAACTCAGGGATTGTGTTAGAAAATTGCAGTATGAACTTCAATATCAACAACAACATCGTGAGCAGTAATACCAACTATGGGATGATGATCGTAGGATCGACAAATAACATCAACAACAACATTATTTCTTATAATAACAAAGACGGCATCTATCTCTCAGCAGATGATAACAATACAGTGTACAACAATATCATCAGTGATAACACCCTCTCCGGAATCAGGATGTATAATTCTACCAATAACGATATTCGAAACAACCAAATCTGCTCAAATGATCAATATGGGATGTACCTCGATTTTTTTACGATAGATAATGTGATTTATAACAACTACTTTTGTGACAACCTTAACAACGCATTAGATAAGAGCATAGAGCGCAACCAATGGAATATCCCAGAGACAAGCGGGATAAACATCATTCAGGGGACAACCATATGTGGGAATTATTGGGATGATTACGATGAATCAAGTGAAGGGGCAATCGATGCTGACTTGGACGGGATTGCAGATACACCATACTCAATCTATGCGTTAAACTCTGATGAAGGACCCCTCCTTGACATCATTCCACCAAGCATTGGAACCCCAAGTGTCTCTCCATCGCTACAGATAGTGGGAAAATCAACAAATTTATCTGTTGTCATTACCGATAACACAATCATTAAAGATGTCTATCTCAATGTTATTTCGCCATCTGGACAACTATCAAATTTCAGCATCACTCAAAACAAAACAGGAGATACATATTATTGTAACAAAAAATTTTCACCGACGGGGAACTTTACGTTTTTTGTCGTCGCTAAGGACCCGCGGAATTGGAATCGTTCGATAAACCAAACATTTACGATTCGACCGGGAAACCCACCCACTATAAAAGATAATACTCCTACGACAGGAAAACCCTCAAAAACATTCACCTTTAATACGACCGTCACATCCTCAGAAGCGACAGCAGCCGACCTGAAGGTCTATGTGGTGTGGAGCCATGGAACATCTGGAAACAATTCGACAATGGCTTTGTCACATGGTAATTATTTTGTCGGAACAGTTCTTCTCGCACATAGTATACAAAATCTCACCTACCATTTTTATGTTTGTGACATATGGGGGAATCACGCAGTTACAGAGAATAAAAAAATAAAAATCGTTGATACAGAACGGCCTGTGATACGGATCAACCGCTATGGATCATCCTTTGGAGATTTACCAAATAGCTATACGTTTGGGGCGACGGTCACTGATGATTCCATCGTATCAACCGTATCTATTGAGTATTGGTATAATGGCAGCAATAAGATGAAGAGTACGATGAATTCGAAGGGGAATAACTACTACGAAAAAGTAATCCTTATTGAAGAAAAGCCTGAGAGAGTATATTGTATCATCAACGCAACCGATATCGCGGGCAATACAAATAATTCAAAGAACCCAATTGCGCATTCTGCTGGGCCCTATAATGGGTACGTGTTAGAGGAAATCAAGTTTAATGGGTCGAAAAGCTTTGATCTTGATGGAACGATTTCCAGTTACGTTTGGAATTTCGGTGATGGTACAACTGGAAATGGCAGCACTATTACCCATGTGTATCATTCGAACGGCTCCTATACGGTAACATTAGTGGTGACAGACGATCAAGGGTTAACAGGAACAAGTCTTACAGACGTCACAATCGTTTCTCTTAATAGGCATTTAATACCTGCGGATCAACTCAATTACATTAACATGAGATATCAGATGACACTCACGGAGCAATTTTTCTGCTATGACACGGATGGGAACGGTATTGTTGATACATTCGTTGACCCTAGTCTTCAACTCACCGCAGTGCATAGTCAACCTGTGAATTTTAACGACAATATCTTGTTTCTTATCTCCATTGGCTCAGATGCAATTCCTGAGTTCTTCTGGGACACGACGACCGATCTTGTTTACCCCATCTCCTATAGCATTGGCATCATACAGAACAAGGTAGTCGATGTGGTCACCGAACAAGCACAAGTGTTCGTGACTGTGGACAAAGGACAGTGGATTTACTTTGAAATCAACGATCTATACCCTGATGCAGATCTTATTATCACCACGAGGGGTAGGACCATTTCCTTGGACAAATTTTGGAGAGAAAATGATAAAATCTATGTATTTGATGACCCCGAGGTAACTTATCAATTTTCATTTTATAATATCTTCCCGAAGCTGACAGCGACGTTTACACCAACAGACGGAGGAATCATCAATGGTGATCATCCCTCTATAAAAATCACCTTTAATGTTCCTGTGATGATCCTGTCTGCGACGTTTGGTTCGATGAATGTCGAATCTCAGTTCATACGATTAGATGACACCAATTATCTTTACACACCCCCGGGGTATCTCGAAAATGGAACCTACCCATTCGATATCGATGCACAGGCGTTGCAAGGGAAAGGATCGCTTTCATCCTCTGTCGTCTATCTTTACTTTGCGTATCTGCCCCCACCTCAGAAGAGTTTTTTAGAGGCGTACGGGCTTGTGATTCTAGTAGGTTTGTTGACAGGTGGCATTGGAGGACTCTTGATTCTTTTTAGGGTAAAAAACATCTCTATCGACGGTTTCATCTACATACAGAACAAAAAAATAATTCCCTTCTTCAAATCAATTATTGTCGGACCAGTTAGCGTGAAAATCCCTCATGAGAATCTCAGCAAAGCGGAGTTCTATGTTGATGGACAGCTGAAAGACGAGGTATCCTCATTTCCCGTGTTTTGGCAGTGGAACGAACAAGCATTTATGAAACATACCCTTGAAACAAAGGTGTATGATCAAGATGGGAATAGCGCCTCTAGTGGACAAATGGAGTTCTTTATTTTTAACCTGACCAAAGGAAAACAATCTTAATCAGGTGTGTTTTGCTTCATCCCACTTTCCGTTTCAGAGAGAATTCTTATACCTTCTTCAGTCAGTTCAATTTCATTATATGAGACATAGTGAAGCAGCTCGTTTTGCAGTAATTTTTTCACAATATGTTCAAATTCTATTTTTGAGACGTGTAGTACTACTGATGCAACTTCCGCATCCATATCCCGGGAATGCAGCATCTTAAGAAGTTCGATTTCCTTCTCAGTAAGCATGACGTCCGCCTCATATTCACTGGAAGGGTCTTCATATTCATCCGTGAGGTTTGTGACATAACTTTCAATGATGGTATCAAGATTAAGCCGATCAAGTTCTTTTCCTTCCTTGCTATAGAGGACACAGGTTTTCTGTAAGGGATCATATTTCCATGATCCAACGTTTTTCCAGCTGTAACCCAGTAGGCTGACATCATCACGATGTTCCATACCTTCACTCATCTTCTTCATCTGCACCTGTTGTTTCTTCTTCCGATGCTGTCGATGCATATAGCGCTGCTCGGTTTGGAGGAGAGCAAGGTCAACACCGAAGTTTCGTAGCTCGGCTATGATTTGTTCCCCCGCCTGTTCTTTTAATTCTTTCATGAAGAACAAACCTGTTTTTCCCACCAGATCCATATAGACGATTCGGATGATCGCCTCAACCGCGGTGCCAATTTTTGTTGGTTCAACAGTGTCTATTTCATTGGAGATGTTGATGACAATTTCTGAGTTGGTATATTCCAGGTTTTCAATGTTGATGTATCGTAAAAAATCGTAGTTTTGTTCAAGGGTTTTTATAATAGCGCCTATAACGGTCGCAGCAAAGGTCTGTGAGGTTCGTCTACTTGCGACCATGTATAACGTGCGCAAGATACCACCAATGACTTCTGAATTTTTGATTTCTGCCATAGTTCCTCACGTTTTGAAATCAACTATCATTTTGTAGACGTACGGAAGTTTGATGATAAACCGACTTCCTTTTCCGATTTCACTTTCCGCCCATATCTCGCCATTATGTTTTTTTACGATTTCTTTTGATATAAATAAGCCTAATCCGGTGCCTTCGTTGTTTCTATCCTCACCGGTATATGCTTGGTAGAATTTTGTGAAAATTTTACGTATCTCATCTTTTGATATCCCAATGCCGGTATCTTCGACTGTGAGGAGTAGATGATTGTCTTTTTTTTCTATCTCTAAACCGATATACCCGCAATCAGTAAATTTAAGGGAATTTCCAATGAGATTCTTCATTACTTGTGATAAACGATTTTTATCACCGATGATGTGTGGGAGGGGCGAAGGGACATTGACATGAAATTCAAGTTTTTTATTCATAATCGCCGGTCGCATATCCTCAACGATTTCATTGAGGAATTCTACTAGGTCTATTTTCTCCATATCAAATCGCATGGTATCGCTATCAAGACGGGCAACGTCTAAAATGTCATTGACAAGTTTTAGCAATCGCTCTGCGTTCCGAAGACTGATTTTTGCCCAATTTTTGATTTTCTCATTGCTTTCATTATCATGAATGATGAGATCTAGGTATCCTTTGATGGGTGTGACTGGTGATCGAAGTTCATGGGCAGCAATGTTCATAAACTCTGTTTTTAACCGTTCGTTTTTCTTTAATTCATCCTCGATTTCCCTACGTTGGGTGATATCTCGAACAGTGCAGATAACACCACCAAATTCTGTTTGTTTGGTCAATGGTGCGATGTTTGCCTCAATGGGGATGATACAACCATCACCAGCAACGAGTTCTAATTCGACGTTCTCTATTTTATCATTCTTTTTTCGAACATCTATGAAAATTTGTTGGAAGAAGTAGACAGAGTCTTCCAGCAGATGATTCCGAAATGGTGTGGCGAGAATCTGACTTTTTCGTCGTCCGCATAACTTTTCGAACGAAGGATTCACATAGGTAAGGCGCCCTAGCGAGTCTGTGGTAAATACTCCATCTGCGGATGTTTCTGCAAGGATACGATATTTCTCCTCTGACTTGACGAGTTCTTCCCAGACTTTTTTACGATCAGTAATATCTTCTATAGTACCAATGATTGAGATCGGTTCATTTTCTTCATCAAAGAGTGCGGTGCACGTATCACGAATCCATCGATACCCGCGTGATTTATGTTGAAAACGATATTCGATTGATCGAATAGTATTTTGTTTTTGCTGATGATTTGTGATCATCTGTACATGTTGGTTCCATCGGGCGCTATCATCAGGATGGATGAACCCCCCAATGTTTTTTAGGGTGAAAGACATCATCTCCTGAGGAGAGTATCCGATAATTTTTACCGATGAAGGACTAACGTAGTCGCAGGTCTTTTTCTTTAGATCTAGCTGGTAGATCATATCAAGGGAGTTTTCTAACACCACTTGGAATCTTTTTTCACTTTCATCAGGGTTAGTATCAGGGGATGTAATTGATTTGTCTTTTATTCGAATGACGTCGTCTCTGCGCTTTTGTTTCGGGACATCTGATATGATAACAAGGTAAGTATTTTCGTCGTTCTGTTCGTCCCGTAAGGGAGATGCGTTTACCACACCAATTCGCTTATCTCCGCGTTTGGTGCGTGCCTCTATTTCGAAAGGGGGTATTTTTTTGTTTGCGTATCTCTTCGAAAAAATCTTTTTCAGCGATTTTTTTGATTCCTTTGTGAATACAGATAAGTCGAAAAGATTTTTCTGCAGGATCTCATCAGATGTGTATCCAATCCATTCAGTGATACGTTCATTTACGTCTAATATACCACCATTCTTATCAACGAGCATGGTGGTTTGAGGAGATACATCGAACAAAGCCCTGTACTTTTTTTCTTTTTCTAAGAACAGCTCCTCTGTTATTTTCTTTTCAGTAATTTCTGTTGAAATTACTAAAACCGAGGTTGTTTGAGATGATGATGAATCTTTGACCGGATTGAAGGTTCTTATATACCATCGGCCGTGGTTACAGAAAACATCCTTAAGGGGTGCTCCAGAATCAAGAACCCAGGTGAGCTTCTGAGTAAAATCCTTGGTTTCCTCATATGAATGAAAATCGGAAAATGTTTTTCCCAATACCTCTTCGCGGGATCGACCTAGTTGTGATAAAAGCTGATTATTTATCATGAGATACTGACAATTGGCATCAAGTAAAGAAATGGAATCATCTGCATATTGAATGAGGGAATTAAACTGGTTTTCCAGTCGTGTTTGTTCAGAGATGTTTTTTATGATGTATAAAGAACCTAGATTTTTTCCATCGTTATTTTTCAGTTTGCAGGAAGAAATTGTGACAGCCACTGTTTTGTTATTTTTTAGAAGAATTTTCGTTTCTATGTTATTTTCAAATCCATTTTGGTTGTCTAGTTTTTGTTTGATGGCTAGCCATTCTTCGGGTAAGTGAAGAGAGCTGACCGAGTGCAGATATAGCTCGTCGTTTGTTTTGTGTAAAAACGATTCTGTGTAGGTATTCCATGAGATTATCCGTTGTTGTGTATCAAGGATGAGAATAGCAAATGGACATATCTCAAAAGCGGTTCTATAGATGGTTTGCATTTGGTCTGCCGGGAGGCTTTGATTAGGTTTCGGAGGGGTGGTGCATAGCAGTGTTGAATCATCGATCTCATGAAATGCATCATCCTTTGATTTCGTAACTGGTTCATTGCTAGAGCTTGTTTTTTTCTGTGAATTCCTCTGCCGTTCTTCGTCCCGTAAGATTTTTACTATCTCTGGTTCCCTGTGCATGATTTTTTCCTAGGAGGATTTTTTACTTATTTGCACCCCAATTGTATACATCCCATTATTGTAAATGCACTCTCATAATATATTCAAACTTTTAATATTTTATCGACTCGTTGTAAAAGCGTTTCTTTATCAAATGGTTTCATGATGTAATCTGCTAATCCTTCTTCAAGTAAGACTTGCTTACGTTTATCGGATATATCCAAAACACTCATAAAAGCAACTTTAATATCTTTGTTTTTCTTTTTAATCCGATTGAAAACATCCCAACCGCTCATCCCAGGCATCATAATATCAAGAAGAACCAAATCGACTTTCTCTTTCTCAAGCCGACGTAACGCTTCCTCGCCACTGTATGATGGTACGACGGTGTATCCACCAAGTTCAAGAACGGTCCTTGTGAGATCTACGATATCTGGTTCGTTGTCGACGACCATAATTTTTTTCATGTTACAGTCTCCTCATCCATGTTTGTAAGTCTGATTTACCTATAAGAAGATATCGTAAAATGACTATAATAATTATTCTTTTTATAAATTCATTACATGACCTTGTTTGAGAAAAAGAAAAGTATAAATTCCCATAGAAGATATGATTTTTTGTTTACCCTGATGGGAGCACTATGAAGAAAAACGAGAATATCTTTATTTCATTAGAGATACAAAAAGATATGGACTCCAAAGGACTTGTACTGAGCATTCAGTTTGATAGAAATGCTTCGAATTTCCACCAAGATAATGAGATTATCAGCTGGTGTCCGACTGGTGATGAGCTTGATTTTATCACGGAAGCTTTTCAAACCCTTGGAGGCAATACTATTCAAATGCCAGAAAAAATTCAAGAAAAAGAAGAAATACCTCAAGAGGAGGATACTCCATTGGCGGTGGAAAGGACAGATTATTCGCATCGTTCGTCAGAGATACGAATCGCTCCCTTGCCGAACAATATGGAGTTCGAAGAAACTGAGGAGTTAGCAGAAACCCAATCACGGGAAAATGAACTTGATGAAAAAGTTTTTATTCAGGCTGATGAGAAAAAAATTGATGAGATATTGAAGCGGAAGAAACAGATGACAAGAGAGCAAGATGTTCAAGATACCGATGACAAAGCGTTGATTGATCGGTTGATGAAACAAAAAAAGAAACGATAGTTTTTTACTTGAATTTTTTTGTTCAGAGCGGGATGGCATCGGAGAGATTGAATTTTTTACAGTATTTTTGAAGGAGCGTATGGATTTCTTCAAGATAGTTTTCCTTGGGTCGATAGTCATTTTCGTATAATGCGTCATATTTTGGGAGAAGATGTGGATAATGTATTTTTATTAAATTTCTGACGTGGATTTCCTGGTCACCTTTTAGTTCGAGATGTTTATGCAGCAGGTATCGTGCATTCGCCTGAGATGCTGCCTCGACAATCGATTCGATTTCAGATTCGACGATATAGGGGAGAATCGGTATCAGCGCAAGCCCAGCCATAAAACCATGCATCCGGAGATCTTGGAGTGTTTCAAGGCGGGTAGTTGGGGTAGGTACGTCTGGTTCAAAGATTTGAACGACCTGGTCATTTAATGAGCACATACTGAGTGTAATAATGCAATCCAGCTGAGAAAGAAGGGGAATGTCTTTGAGAATTAACGGGGATTTTGTTAGAATATGACAGGGAAAATCATAGTTTTTTAAAGTCTCAAGAATCGTGTGTGTAAGTTGGAATTTTTTTTCAATGTTCTGATACGGGTCATTAACCGAACCGATGATGATTCTGCCTTTTTGTATGGTTTGTAGTTCTTTTTCTAATATTTCTTTGATATTTTTCTTCACATAGATTGTTTTCTCAAAAGAGGAATCACAGTATTGGCATCCAAACTCGCAATTTTGGTAGGGATCGACGCAGTAGCTTCCATGGAAAAGTGTATCTTTCTTTATGATGATTTTAATAACGGAGTCACAGTTGATGAGTTTGTAATCCATTTACATCTCCTTTGGGGCGGAGATTCCAAGTATCTCAAGGGCATTTCGAAGAACAATTGCTGTCGCGTTAACAAGTGCGAGTCTGGAAGAGCGAAGGATCATGTTTTCCTCTGAAAGAACAGGGCAGTCTCGGTAGTATTGATTAAAGACCGAAGCGACTTCAAAAAGATAGTTTGCGATGCTGTGTGGTTTACATCCGTTGCTCGCATCTTCAATGACTGAGGGGAACAGAGCGAGTTTTTTTATCAGGGCGCGTTCCGAAGCATGTGTTAGTACGGTCGCATCTACAGTATGATCGTTGGTGTTTGTTTTTGAAAGGATGCTGCATGCTCTTGCATGTGCATATTGGATAAACGGGATTGCGTTTCCTTCGAAATTTAATGCGTCTTCCCACGTGAAGACAATGTCTTTTTCTGGTTGAACCTTTATGATATTGTATCGTAAGGCTCCAATGCCGACTTGTTCTGCGATGTTCCTCATTTGTGGTTCTGTAAGTTCGTCTGCTCTTCTTTTTTTCACTTCTTCGTAGGCATGTTCTATGCATTCGTCAATCAGATCATCGAGGTATACCACACGTCCTCTTCGTGTAGACATTTTACCCCCCGGTAAAGAGACAAATGCGTAGAACACAACCTTTGGTAGTATCTTGGTTTGGAGAAGCTCCAGTGCTATTTTTACTTGTTGTGCTTCCAAGCGATGGTCTTCCCCCAGAACGTTTATGAGCAGGTCTGCATGGTCTGCTTTCCATTGATGATAGGCGACGTCTCGTGTTGCATAAAGGGTTGTCCCATCGCGTCGTAAGAAGAAGAATTTTGTGTTTCGCCCGTGAATGTTGAACGATTCCAGATCTAAATAAAATGCATTGTCTTCTTCGTGACAATAGGTTGTTTGTTTTAATCCTTTGACGACACCATCGACGCTTTTATCGTAGACGAACGTTGATTCTGGGATAAAGGAATCTATCTGTATGTTGATGCGTGCAAGGCTCTGGGTGATACCTTCAAGCACAGGTGCGTAGGATGAATGAATCATTTTTATGGTGTTCTGATCGCTTCGTTCTAATTTTTTAACGAGGTCTCCTATCTGTTCTGTGACCGTGGTATCTTTTTCCATGCGTTCGTTTGCTGTTTGATAGTATCCAACCATCTGATGGTCTGCTTTTGTATTCTTCATAGGAGGGATGTCTTTTTGTTCGAGGTGATGGACACCCCATGCGAGAATCGCGACTTGTTTGCCCATGTCATCGACATAGAATTGTGATTCGACATCGTACCCTGCTGCTTTGTAGATACGAACGAGCGTATCACCGATAATTGGATTTCTTGCCCGGCCGACATGTAATGGACCGTTTGGGTTTGCAGAGGTATGTTCAATAATGACTCTTTTTTTCTTTTTTTGTAAATGCCCGTAGGCTTCTTTATTTTTCAGGATGGCCTGAAGTGTTCCTGCGGTGAGATGAATCGTATCAATGAAAAAATTGAGGTATCCTCCTTGTGTTTCTACCTTTGTAATCCATTTGCTCTTTGGGATATCCTGCGCGATTTCTTTTGCTATGTCGTTTGGTGATTTTTTAAGCAGTGGGGCGAGCGGAAAACAAGGGAATGAGAAATCACCCATGTTGTCTGGCGGGGTTTCTACTCGTACCTCATAGGGTATCTTATAGTGCGCGATTGTTTTTTGGATCTGCTCTGTTATTTCTTTTTTACATTCTTCAAGTGGGTACATAGTGTGTTTTGGGAATTGTCTTGGTGTTAAAAGGTTTTGTTATCCGCGTATCCTTGCGTCTTTTCCTATGCGAGCTCTTGATTAAAATCATCTATATTTATATGTGATGAATGTATTTACCTGCTCTGGATTGGGATGGGATATACATGGGTAAGACAATTGCACTGAAGCTTTCTAAAAAAGAAGAACAGTTTCTAACACAGATCAATAACCAGGGAATGACCAACAGTGAACTGTTGCGGTCTGCTTTGCATCAATATTTTCTGAATTCGCAGGAGTCCTCCTCTGATGAGACGCAAATGAGGAACATCTTTGTAAAGCAGGAAAATGTTTCAGCAGATTTTTTTGATTTGGTTCAGCAGCTAAAATCAGATATGCAGGCTGTACAGGGTCAGTTGGAGAAAATACAAAAACAGGTGGAAACCGATGTGCGGACATTGCAAAGACAGTTGTTTCTTCTCACATCCAGTGCTCCAAATCTTCAGCAGGGTTTCTCGTCAGTGAAGCGGGATATTGTGCATGATGTGCATCAGCAGGTTGACGAGTTTTTGTGTAAGCAAACACAAAAAAATGGTTTAAAAGAGGATATGCTGTAGATGAATTATGTTGGAGTGGAAAAATAACTTTTCACTGTTTGTAGGAGTTGTCGGTTGTCAAATGGTTTTGTAATATAGTTCTTTATATATTGTTTCAGATCATCAAACTTCCAGTCGCATTCATCCTTTGCTGACACCATGGTGATGATAATGTCTTTGTTCAGACCTTTGGCTACGATCTGGCGGATTGTTGTCCATCCGTCCATGTGAGGCATCATGATATCCATGAGGATGACTCCTTTGAAGCCGTGTTCGAGTTCTTCGATGCAATCTTTTCCGCAGGGGACGGTGTAGACCTCAAATCCTTCTGCTTCAAAAAGTTCTCGTATTGTTATCAGTATATCAGGGTCATCATCAACAATCATTAATTTTTTATGCATCCGCAGGTGAAATACCGATGAAGCATATTAATTTTTTGTTTAAACTGTTACAAAAATACTTTTTTTATTGTCCCGGTGAACAATAATGGGAACCGTACTGATTTTTTAGATAATCATCGGGTCAAACGGATCTGTATTCTGAGGTGACTTACCGGCAGCACGTCCGTTAAGTTTTTTTGCGATATGAAATATAAAATTTTTTTCTACCGTTTCAACCTGTCGTTTGCTCAGGTTTGTTTTTCGGATTAATATTTCTCCTTTCTCATTGATGACTTCGATAATACCTCGCTCCGGGTCAGATATCACTTTAAATATTTTTCCTTTTGTTTGTAGTAAGACCCAGATATGTTCACTTGTCATAAGAATTCCTTTTTTTATATATTTTTTAGTTGATTTATGAGTATATAAACATTACGAAAAAATACAGGAGAGAATATGGTTGCAGATCTGAACGCCATACCAGGAGGGAAGGCGATTTTCCCACTCTGGTAGTTTACCACCTTGTGTTTATATATTATAACTAAGAGAATTGAATACGGTAGGAAAATAAGAGATGGAACGGGATTGAAGATGCCACAGAACAAAAGAAATGCAGTCTTCGTCATCAATATGATTTTGGTTTGTCTTGTTGGAAACCTCTGCCTTATTGACGGAGCTCAAGCGGCTGGGATAACTATCTATGTTGATGATAGTAACACCGGTGGACCTTGGAACGGGACACAAGACCATCCGTATAGGACCATTCATGATGCATTAACCGTGGCGACCGATGGTGATACCATCTTTGTGTACAGCGGGACCTATACTGAAAAAATCGATATCACGAAAGATGTGACGATACTTGGTGAAAACAAAGATACGACATATGTCGATGGCGGAGGCTCTGGCCATGTCATTAATGCTCATGGGATATTTGGTGGTGAAATTCAGGTCACTCTGAAATACCTCACTATTCGGAACGCTGGTGGAAGCGGTTTTGACTGTATCACGTTTTCATATGTAACGAATGGTGAGATATCTAATAACAAAATCCTGAACAGTCTCGAAGGAGAGGGGATTTCTATTGACCATTGTAATGGAGTGACGATTCGTGCGAATACCATTACGAATAATAAAGTCGCGGGTGTAAGTGTGACAGCCTCAGAACAAACTATCATAGATCAGAACATGATTCAAAACAACCAGAAGGGGGTCCACCTCGCATCGTTTTCAACAAATAACCAGATTACAAGCAATACCATCCGGGATAACACCGTCTATGGTGTCTACGTCATCCAGTCATCCAGCAATACCTTCTCAAGAAATGATTTTACCGAGAATAGTCAGAACGCGCAGGATCAGTCGACGAATACATGGAGCATGGATGGCCAGGGGAACTATTGGGATGATTATAACAACTATGATAACAACAGTGATGGTATTGGTGATACTCCCTACACGATCCCGGGTAGTAGCAATGTGGATAATTATCCCCTTGGATACTTCACACAACCAGAGGAGCCAGGTGGGGGAAACCAACCACCTGTTGCAGTTTTCTTGTCGATTTCAAATACGACAGCTCTTCAAAATGCCACCGTTACTTTTTCCGGGGAAGGAACCGATATCGATGGATATATTGATGGTTATCAATGGCGGTCCAGTCTTGATGGTCTGTTAAGTAATCAACAAAGTTTTAGTACATCGACGCTCTCGATTGGAATTCATACGATTTACTTTAAAGTCATGGACAATGAAGGAGCCTGGTCAAGTGAAAAAACAGCCACGATTACTATTAATTCTGCAGTCAATCAAGCACCGACAGCATTTATTGATGAAATAACACCAAACCCTGCGCAACAGGGAGAACCAGTTATCTTCCGCGGCCATGGGAACGATGAAGACGGTGTGATAACCGAATACAAATGGCGGTCTAGTAAAGATGGAACCATTGGCACAACAGCTTCCTTTATCCGATCGAATCTCTCCTCTGGGACCCATACTATTTATTTTCAGGTAAAAGATGGTATCGAATGGTCCACCCAGGTCGTAACGACGGTAACAATAGAATGGAATGCTTCATCAGGAGATCCAGAGAACCTCGCTCCACATGCGTATCTTGGTGGTCCATACCTAGGAAAAGTGAACGAAGCGGTCAATTTCAACGGGTCTCTGAGTTATGATGAAGAAGGATCCATTGTCGGATACTGGAACTTTGGCGATAATACCACGGGAAACGGTCTGACAGCAACGCATATCTACACAGCACCAGGAACCTATACGGTGACATTGACAGTCACCGATGAGGCGGGTGCTAGTTCAACAGCTGCAACTTCAGCAATCATCACCCAATCAGGTTCACAAGGGAATGCATTGGAAGGATTCTCCATCTTAGATTTCGAAATCCCATTCCCCCTGCTAATGGCCCTAGTCATCCTTCTGATTGTCGGGATACTGATCGGTTTTATTTTCAAAATAAAACAAAGGTAAGAGTGGAGGAAATCCTTTTCGATGAGAAAAAATACTGAAAGAGGAACAAAAAAATATAAGTGATAGAGTACGATATGGTAGTGGTCGAGGAGATGAAACGAAGAACATTCGGGATGCAAAATAAGGCTGTTGCTGGTGTCATCGAAGCACTCTTAATGGTTGCCCTTGTATCGATAGTCCTTTCAGTGGTTCAACTCGTGTATATCCCAGAAGTAATGGAGCAAAGGGAATCAGAGCATATGGACCTGGTGTCCAATCAAATTTCTACGCTCAAATCTATGATAGATCTGCAAGGGGTGACAAAATCTTCAACACCGATATCTTCGATGCTCACATTAGGAAGTAGAGAATTGCCGTATTTCATATCAATTAAAGCATTTGGTGAAGTCAGCGTCACAGAAGATCCTGCCTATAAAATTATATCTCTTCCACCCTGGTCCCTACCATCAGGGATCATCCCATTGTCATCTATAAAATATGCAGCGGATAATTCATATTTTGTTGATCAGACATATATTCTTGAGGGCGGAGGATTGATTGTTCAACAACCAGATGGAGAGCCTGTGATGCGTGCAGATCCTTCGATTTCTTCAGTAAATAATACAAATTCCATCTCTATAAAATTTGATCTCACGCATGTGATGGCCGCCCCTGGGAAAAACATCACAAGCGGAGATGGGAACTGTTTTATTCGGACGAACTACTCAAGTAACAGGACGTATTTGAATACCATTCAATCTGGTGGATATATCCATATTTATACACGTTATCTCAATGCCTGGAATGAATCATTGTATGATCTTCTTGGGAGTTATGCGTTGAATGGTTACATTAACATCAATATATCCCCGACAGAGGATTATCTTGAGATTACACCGGGATCAAAAAGTATTGTGATACAGTTGAATGTCATTGATATCTATGTCCAGATTGGTCAAGGATGGATTCTCTAGGTATAGTAGTGAGTTTTCGGGAGCTGCACGGAAGGAGTTGAACCAAGAACGGTTTTCCTATGGCTAATATCAAACTTGAACAGAAAAAAGAAGAAGAACTCATAATGAAAACCAGTATCCCTGGGTTTGATGAGTTATTTTCAGAAGGCGGCATTCCGAAGCATAACTCTGTGTTAGTCGCAGGTGGAGCAGGAACCGGGAAAAGCACTTTGTGCAGACAGATCTGCTACAATCTTGTGACACAGGAAAAGCATTGTATGTATGTGAGCTTTGAGGAAAGTATTGAGAAGATTGAACGGAGTATGGTTGCGTTTGGATGGGATGCGAAAAAATATATTGAATCGGGTTATCTGCTCATTCAGAAGATTAATCCTCTTGATATTCTTCGGATGAAGTTTGGGTCGGTCAGTGGATCAGGGTCAGCCACTGAGCTTTCATATAAGATTAAACCGTTAATTATACCGAAGGATTTTAACCCAGAGGTTATCGTTGTTGATTCGTTGACCGCAATTATTTCTGCTTCGATAAGTAAGGAAAAAAATTATCGGGTGTATTTGCAGCAACTGTTCAATTTTTTTGAAGAGACAGGTGCGACGTCGTTCCTTATAACGGAGACTGAACAGTTGCCGACACGGTTCAGTGACACCGGGATTGAGGAGTTTTTAGCAGATGGAATCCTTGTGTTGTATAATATCCAGCGTGGGGATTGCCGGGAAAGTGCTATCGAAGTGCTCAAGATGCGTTATTCAAATCATCAGAAGAAGGTGTTTTTTATGGCGATATCCAGTGAGGGGATAAAAATATACCCTGAACGGCAGGTGTTGCTTCCCATTTATAAATAGGTGTAGGGTTCTTTTCGGTCACCGATTTTGTTCAGAGCGTAGGTTGCGAAAATCATTTCGATGGTTTTGACTTGCTGTCGGGTAAGTCCTGTTCGTCGTAGGATGATGTTGTCGCATTCATCGTAGATGGAGATGGTGCCTGATTCACGGTTTGATATGGCTTTGAGTATTCTGTTGTTTTGCGCCCAGATCCAGATTTTTATGCCCTTGGTGGTCATGTCACTCAGTCTCATTCATTACTGAGATATATTTTGATTTATAAATATATAAATATTTTCATAAATATTAATATACTATAAGGAAACCATGCGAACAAGCCTCATGCAGAAAATGAATAACAACAACAAAATAATTATACACGCACGCTTATACACATCCGAGGGTAGAAGATGGCACTCATCCAAACGGACAATAAAGTGACAGTTGCAAAGATAGAAAGAGTCAAAACCGGTATCAAAGGACTTGATGAATTACTCTCAGGTGGCATTCCCAAAGAGAGTATCACTCTTGTCTCGGGACCTCCAGGAAGCGGAAAATCTATTTTCTGCTACCAATTCATCGCTCAAGGCATCGATGATGGAAAACGATGCCTGTACATGACATTGGATAAAAAAATCGAAGGACTTCTCCTCCAAGCAACAGAACTTGGTATCAATTTCGAATCAGCGATTCAAACCGGACAAGTAAAGTTTCTCTTCCTCAACATCAATAAAAAACTCATCTACGAAAGTATGGTCAACGAGATTCTCTCTGGAAATTACGACCGAGTTGTTCTGGACTCGATCACCCCCTTATCTGAAATGCCTATCTATGTGAACAACCCAGAATTCAACACAGAGGCAAACGCCATTGATCACGAAGAAATCACATCAGGTAACTTTCCAGTCCGACGCTTACACCTCCATTACATTATGAATGCGTTAGAAACAGCTAAATGCACCGCTGTGGTCACCTCAGAATTACCATCTGGCTCGACGAGTTACTCCCGTGATGGTCTCTCTGAATTCCTCGCAGACGGTGTCATCATCCTAAGCCTTGATCCGACCATGGACCGACGAAAGCTTGCTGTAATGAAAATGAGAAGCACCAAACATACACTCAAACCACAGAACATCGAAATTGGCAAAGGCGGTATGCAGATAATCTAAAACCTATGTTGCATTACAGACCACCCAAAGAACTCAGAGCACTTTTCATTATACACTACGCACCATTACTACTTATCATCCTGATTGGGCCTTTGACCGCTTTTTATAATGTTTGGGAAATCCCATTACCAAAACTTCTCAGCATTCTACTTGGATGTGTTATTTTTCTTCTAGGGACATATGTGTATTTTAAATGGGAGATCTTCTGGCATAAGACATACAAAGGACAGCTCGTCACAGGCGGGATTTTCCAATATATTCGACACCCTCATTACACCTCTGTGCTTATCGTCGGATTTGGCCTGGCGCTGTTTTTCTATTCTATAGCTGCATTAATCATCGCTCTCATCGCAATCCCGATAATGATCTGGAGTATTCTTGATGAAGAAAAGGTATTAGTAAAACAATACGGAGAAACATATCAAGAGTATATGAAAAAGGTCCCGTGGAGAATAATCCCGAAGGTTTTTTAGTCCTCTCGTAACCATTCTCACATGGTGTTACTTAACATTCAGCTTTTGGAGGAAACCATTCCTTTCTCTTGAAGAAAACATAAATCAGATAAGTACAGACGATAGTCGATAGTAACAATATGGTAAGAATCCAAGGCCAATCAATAAGATCATTAATTTTACCGATTCCAAAAATGGTTGCTAACGTGTTTGGTACCAAACCTGCCGTTGCAAGTACCGCAAGCCAGGTAGCGATAAATGCTAATCGATTGTTCAACATCTGTAATTGATTATTATAGATAGTCTGCAATACTTCAAGGCCTGAAGCAAGCACCTCGCTCATATGTTCACTAAGGGCAATCTGTCTGTTGATGTCGTCACCAAGGATTCCGATACGTTGGAGGAGTTTCTGATTATCGGTTATGGTCTCTGCGTCCCCATAACGTAAGGAGTTAATCACATCCCATGAAGCCCACAAGGTATTCAGATAAGTGATGAGCGCATGCTTCATTTGATAGATGTCATTGCCGATTTCCGCCCGTGGTGCTTTGGGATCAACCATGAATTTTCCGAGTTCATCGCCTTCTTCTTCAATCATCCGCAGTCCGTTGAAATTCTTCTGGTTATTTTCATCAATGATCCGAGTCAGCAGGATCGTCAGCTTATCGTTCCAGGGGAGATCCTGACGGATTTTCTTCATGAAGATATCCGCGTACCGATAAATTTTTTGTAGACGTATCACTCCTTTAGGGTGAATCGTCAGTATCAAATTCTTCCGAATGAAAATAAGTAAAGGATACACTTTGACATCAAATTGATCCACCCGTACTGCAGGCAACATCAAACCTAATTCTGTGTCCAAATCCTCATAGGATGAGTGTCGGTCAGCAAGAACACTGGCGACAAGTTGAAGGCTGAATTTCAGAGACGTCGCGATAACAAAACTATCCTCATTGATATTATCAACAGTAAAATCCATCCATTCCAGTGCGTCTTCTCGTAATTCTCCGACAATCTCAGAGATATTATCACTTTCTTTTTTTGTCGTGACACCGTCTTTTGAGAGTGAAACGTAGTAAGCACTCTTTTGGGTCTTTTCAGCTTCTCCCATACGTCACTCTCCCTAAATTGAGGACTTTAATAAATTTGAGTCTACATCCGCAAGGAACATATAAAGGTACGTGCTTGTTGTCGAACACGCAGAGAAAACCATCATCGTTTTCAAAGACGACGACATTGGGCTCTGGTTGAGTCCTGCCCTTAAACGATGGTCAATCGGATGACTGCATGGTTCTCCTGATATTGCACGACATATGGCTGAAAATGGCTTTGTTAAGCAAAGGTTCTCCAAGAGAATAAAACGGACCTGTCGGGATTTGAACCCGAGTCAGAGGCTCCGGAGGCCTCTGTGATATCCAAGCTACACTACAGGCCCATGGACAAATCGGCTAATCCGCAGAAGAATTAATAGGTTTTGCTCTCCCACGACTGGCAGATATTGTAACAGAACCGAAACCACGAAGAAAAAAACTATTGTAAATGTGAGAATTACATGGTGAAAAAAATTTTGACGAAGTAAAATCAGTACGTTATGCTTTTGGTTTTTCTTCTTCTTGTTTCTTTGTTTTAAACTCAGTATAGCCGCATTTCCCGCAGCTTGCTCTATCCTTATGGTCCGCAAGGAATACTCCATCTCCGCATTTCGGGCAGTTTTTCCGCTGCCGAACAATCTTATCGCCTTCGACCTTAAACACTTGTCTTTTTTCCATGATTTATTCCTTCTTCGGGGCTTTTTCCGCGGGTGCTTCTTTCTTCGCTTCGCCTTCCTTTGCCGCTTCCTTCTTTGCTTTCTTCTTTGTACCTAACCCATTCCGCTTCAGAATCGGGTCAGCTTCGCCTTTTTTTGCATCTTCGATTGACTTGTAAATCTTAGCATAGCCGATGGTCTTTCGAGAACCAAACGATGACTGCATGTGATCTACCATGATGGTTTCTTTCTTTGCGTTTAACTTCTCAGCAAGCTCACTTCGTACAAGCTCACGTTTCGGTGTTCCTTCGCCTTCATGAAGAATGACAAAGCGAACTTCGGTTCTACCAAGCAGGACGTTATCGGTTTTTGATTGAATCTCAATTTCCATAGGACATCACATTTTATCTAATACTTCTTTCACTCTTTGTTTGTGGGCCTCTGTTGCTTTGACGACCACGACCCCCTTATTCGGCAATCCATATATTACTGTTACGCCTCCAGGAGCAAGGTAAATAGCGGCTAATGACGCAAGGTCTTCCTCACCTTCCACCTCGATACACACCGGGTTGTTCTGCGGGTTCTGATACACCGTTTGAATCGCATCCCAGAGTTCATCAGTGATAGTACCTGGTGGGTTCTTTATCTTGAGATGCACCCGTCCGAATCCTTGGATGAGTGTTTTCATCTCCTCAGGATATGGTTTGCGCTCCAGGATAAAATCCACGATACAGAGAAGAGGAGTAAAACCATGTTTCAGTACAGTGTAGGTGACTTTGTCTCCAACAGTGACAATATGCTTTTCTTTTTTAAGGAGTTTGAGAAGTTCGGGTTCATCAACCAGTTGACCGATATATCCTTTCAATGTGTCCTTCAAATCATTAGGTAACACATACATCGTTAACTGACCTTCAAGGCATATTTCCCTGGTTTTGTGATGTTCATTTTCTTAGCAACCTGAGAATGCTCAGGGTCTCGAACAATCACATACCCGCGCCATCGACTCACGGTCTGATCAGAACAATTCGGACAACGGTCTTTCTCTGTTATCAGATGACAGGTTTTACAGGCGTTGAGGTTTTTCATTTTTTCTCGCCTCGTTCCTCACGTTTTTCCTTGCGGTCTTCCCGTTTTTTATCTGGGCGTTTTTCGTCTTTTGGTTCAGCAAGCCATTCATGGGTCCCAAGAGCTGGTTGTCGCATGGTCAGACCTATTTTACTTTCTCGTGCTGATAGCTCGTTTAGACTCACTGCAACGATACGTGCACGAAGCGGGTCACCGACTTTGAGGATTCGTTTTGTTTCTTTGCCTTGGATTCGTCCACTTTCCGCATCAACATCAACATAATCATTCATGATTTGGCTCATATGTAAGAGGGCATCGAGGGGTCCGATATGGCAAAATGCACCAAACTCGACAATTTCGCAGACAATCCCATCGACAAGTTCCTGTAAAAGTGGGTTAAAGGTCACAGCTTCGAATTCCACTTTCTGGTACATCCCACCATCACCATGAATCACGATACCATCGCCTAATGGAGTGATGTTATCGACAACGACAATCAATCCATGGTTTCGTCTGATGGTTCCTTCAAATGTTTTTTGAACGATGTCATTGATTGCTTCGTTTAAATTTTCACCAAATCGCTCAGGGGGGACTCGAATCGTATCATGTATTTTTGCTAAAGTGTACATTCTCTCACTTTTTAATCCTGAATTATAGTTCGAACTGGAATAGACTTATCCCTTAAATTCTTTTTGAGTGTCGGAAGTCGGTGAAAAATAAGGGAAAATCTCTTGATACGTATATTGTAAAACGGGGTAATTTTTCGTTTAGGAGAAGATTTATAAAATACTCGCTATTCCCCTTCTTGTAACACATCGTTACAAAACTACTCCGATAGAAGAATGATTAGGAGAAAGAATCATGGTTGAATTCAAAGTCGTTGTCAACGATATACAAACAGGAAAATCATATAACATCCCGGTGAGCGGCCATCATGCTAATTCGTTGATCGGGAAAAAAATCAACGATGAAGTCGACGGGATCTTCGTCTCACTCCCAGGATATAAACTTCAGATAACGGGTGGGACCGATAAAGATGGGTTCCCCATGAGACATGATGTTCCTGGTTCTACCCGCAGACGCTTGCTTCTCAGCAGAGGCCTTGGTTTTAAACCAACGGAGCGGGGGAAACGGAAGAAAAAATCAGTCCGTGGGAACACGATTAACCAAGAAATCGTCCAGGTGAATATGAAGGTCATGAAACCTGGTGCCAAACCAATCGATGAAATCATAAAAGGGGAAGGGAAAACAGAAACTAAAGAAGCGGCAGTCAAGGAGAAGAAAGAGGAGCAATAATGAGTTTTCCGAAACCTCCTGAGGTCAATATCGGAATGATCGGGCATGTTGACCATGGGAAAACAACGCTTACTCAGCGCTTGACTGGAAAGTGGACTGATGAACATTCTGAGGAGTTGAAGCGAGGTATTTCGATTCGCCTTGGGTATGCGGATGCAGCGTTTTATAAATGTTCAACCTGTGATGACCCTGCGTGTTATTCGACGCAGAAGATTTGTCCGAACTGCAAAGGTAAAACCGAGTTGCTCCGGGTTGTTTCATTTGTTGATGCACCAGGTCATGAGACCCTGATGGCAACTATGCTTTCCGGTGCTGCCATCATGGATGGTGCTGTTCTTGTGATTGCTGCAAACGAGGTCTGTCCTCAGCCGCAGACGCGGGAACATCTCATGGCATTAGAAATCATTGGTGCAAAAAGGATTATTATTGTTCAGAATAAAATCGATCTGGTCTCCGAGGAAGATGCCGTAACCAATTATGAGCAGATCGTGAAGTTTGTGAAAGGAACCTGCGCGGAAAGCGCACCAATCATCCCGGTGAGTGCCCATCATGATATCAACATCGATGTGCTGATCAAAACCATGGAAGAGCATATTCCAACACCGAAACGAGATATGGAGAAACCGCCGCTGATGTATGTGGCACGCAGTTTCGATGTCAATAAACCTGGGACGAAGCTAAGCGAGTTGAAAGGTGGTGTCGTCGGAGGATCCCTACTACAGGGTACTCTAAAGAAAGGGGAAAAAATCGAGATCGCACCAGGGAGAAAGCGAGAGGTCGAAGGAAAACAGGTCCTTGAACCAATATTCACAACAGCGAATTCACTTATCACCGGAGGTACGGTTACGAATACCGCTTTACCTGGTGGGTTGATCGCAATCGGTACTGAGCTTGATCCAACAATGGTGAAATCAGACTCCTTGGCAGGAAAAATCGTTGGAAGACCAGGACAGCTTCCTCCGGTGCTTGATACCATTGATTTGTCCATGTGTCTATTGAAGCGTGCTGTGGGGACAGTCGATGAGAAAAACGTCGAGCCTCTGAAAACCAATGAACCATTGATGCTGACCGTTGGGACAGCAACCACAGTTGGTATCATTAATGAGCTACGGCCGGACTGGATCCGAGTGAAACTGAAGCTACCGGTCTGTGCGGATCAAGGACAACGCATTGCAGTGAGCAGACGCATTGAAGGGAAATGGCATTTGATAGGGTACGGGGAGATAAAATCCACAAAACAGTAATCCTTGATAGTAGTGCCATTCTCATGTTTTTTGAATTTTCTGTTGATTGGGAAAAAGAACTCTTACGATTACTTGATGGATACCGTATTGTTGTCCCAACCGAAGTAATCAAAGAACTTGAGCTTCTCTCCAGGCAGACAGCTAGTGAGAGGAAACAAAAAGCAGCAGCAGCATTGAAACTTGCCAAGCGTTACAAAACAGTTGAAACTATCGCAAAGAACGCAGATGATGCAGTGATTGAAGCTGCGAAAAAAACACAAGGGCTGGTTGTTACCAATGACACGGAGTTACGGAAACGATTGAATCACGATTCAATCCCTGTTATTTTTTTACGTGGAAAGAAAAAACTTGCCTTAGAAGAATAATGCTGGATTACCAAGAAAGTTTTTTATAAACAATCCCTATTCTGCATCCTGTCACGTCGGGGTGGCTCAGCTTGGCCAGAGCGCCTGACTCATAAGCTCAGCTCAAAGGTTCGTTTTGA
>JBFYMQ010000013.1:0-26688 GCA_041304825.1 Thermoplasmatales archaeon | reverse complement strand
AAAAAAAAAAGATAGGGGGATTATTGGACGTTGACGATCACCGTGAACGTCTGACAGATATCTTGTTCCCCGAACGGTCTTTGGCAGCACAGCTCAATAGTACTGCTGCCGGTGTGAATCGCGGTGAACACCCAGGTGTCCTTGCCGAAATCACCAAGCATCCCTGAGCTACCCCAGGTGAACTGCTCTGTTATAAAGACAATGTTTTCATCATTGTGGACAATTCCCCAGACATAGCCCCCATCACCATAATCAGGTAATGTGAGATTCAACTTGTCTCCGATCTTCATCGACACGACCGTAGTATTATCCGCCTCGGTAAGAGAGAAGACCTTTGCGGTCCATGGGTCTTTTTGTTTTTGAGAACTGAGATTGACACCAATCACAGTCCCTGCTGTTATCACAGCGATGGCCACTAGCCCAATTAATAACACAATTTTTTTTGCTTTCATAATTCATCAAAGAAGGCTATGGGCGTCGACACTATATGAACTGTCAGAAAACGTTTGGGAAATCCCATACGACGAGATCAGATCATAAGGAGAAAAAAGATGTTTTGATCTTTTTTAAAAAAAAATACGTCTATGCGAATGTACAAAAACAAATGTTTTCGTTTTCGGCAAACGTAAAAAAAATCATTCATTTTTGGTTGAATGTCGGAATTATTGGAACTTGGATTTTATATTTTCTTTGTTCGTTCGCAGGTACAATAAGGGGGTTATGAGAATACGAGGGAGTGTATCTGAGGGTGTTCATCTGCCAACTATTTGTTCCGCAGGGTGGTTCCAGGGGTGGTTTGGTTGTTTGCGTTGTTAACATTCTACGGGCTGCTCGCGCTGACGCATTTGTTCATTCAGATCAACCTGAGCCATCGGGATTACCTGAACTCCATTCATCGTCATCGTCGGTTTCAATCAAAGGAAATCAAAAACCTCCGAGGTGATGACTATTTCAAATTCTCTGTTGCCGTCATCATTCCTTGTTATAATGAGGGTGTTGAGGACCTTGAAAACTGTGTTCGCTCCGCACTCGATCAGGATTACCCGTTTCCGTTTCAGGTAATCCTGGTCGATGACGGAAGTAAGGACAAATCAGCGGTCAGAAACATCAATGAGAAGTTTGCTGGCAATACTCGGTTGGTCATCTCTGAGTTCCCACAGAATAAAGGAAAGCGTCATGCGCAAAAATACGGGTTCGATGTGGTGGGTGATTCAGTTGATATCGTCATCACCATCGATAGTGATACGGTCCTTGCACGTGAGAGCGTGCGTTATATTGTTCAACCGTTCGCAGACCCGCAGGTTGGTGCAGTGACTGGTGATGTGCGGGCGATTAAGAAAAACCTGCTATCCAAGTTGATCGACGCACGGTATTGGACTGCGTTTAACCAGGAGCGATCAGCACAGAGTCTGTTTGGGACGGTGTTGTGCTGTTCAGGGCCGCTTGCAGCGTACCGAAATGTTCTTATCCAGCAGATAAAAGAAGCATATATCACTGAGCGGTTCTTTGGCACGATCTGCACCTATGGAGACGATCGTCATCTGACGAACCTTATTTTGGAAAAAGGGTACAGAGTGAAGTTCGAACGCAAAGCAAAAGCGGAAACAGAGGTCCCGCAGCGTCTGAAACCATGGCTGCGACAACAGACACGATGGAACCGGAGTTTCTACCGGGAGCTGTTCTGGACCTTGAAACGCATCATCCTGAAAAGACGCAACACACAGGTGTACATGCTGTATGACCTTTGTATGCAGACGATGCTGCCGATGTTACTTGTCCTTTCATTATTATTTGTCGGATACCGCTCCATCATCGAAAGCCCCGTGTATCTGATAGGATACCTTATGATCCTAATTGGAATAGCGATCCTGCGAGGAGCCTATGCGTTCCTTCGCACCCGCGATCGGGTTTTTTTCCTGTTTCCCTTGTATGCATTTTGTCATATTTTCCTACTCATCCCTGTGAGGGTGTATGCGTTATGTACATTAAAGACAACAAAATGGGGCACACGCTAGATATCACCATACGAGCAAGCATCCTGCTCATCTGCCTAGGCTATATCGTCCTTGCATTCCCAGGTTATGCACCATTGCCTGAGTTGACCGCACAAGTAAACGCCCAGGCGCTCAACACAATTGGTGTACCTGCGATTTCATTGGAACGATACGTAGTCGTGTCGTTTTCCCAGGCGGACCACATCTATGAATTATCCTCAGAATGCAGTGGGCTTCTTGTGTACATGATGTTTCTGGTCGGGATAGCGGTGGTTCCCTATTTCAGAGCCTATCATCGATTGTTCGCCCTGCTATTCCTACCGATTTTGTTTCTCGGCAACTCGTTGCGCATTCTTACCGGTATCATCGTTGGTTCACGATTCTCAGTGGATGCATCTGAGTTTTTCCATGCGACGTTTGGCCAGGTCTTGATTTTCTTCTGGGTGCTTGTCTGTTTCATTCTCTGGTTAAAGCTCACAAGAAATTTCCCAAAGGAAGAATAGGAGGTAAAAAATAATATGAACAAAACAAAGAAAGGAGCATTGCTCTTAAGTATGCTGCTGCTCTTCTGCATCATCGGTCCCCTAGTCGAGGCGGACCCCATCCCACAGACCCATCTGTTCCTGAGTTTGGATACGAAATGGGAGCATGCCAATCCAGGTGATGTCTTTGTGGTGCGAGCGGATGTGAAAAATATCGGGGATACCCCGGCGCTCCTGATACAGGTGCAGTTACAAGACATTCCTAATGATTGGGTCGTCCAGGAACCAAGTTTCCCATGGATATTGGTGTTGGAGCCAGGCCAGGCTAAACCATTGTTCTTCATCGTCGAACGTGGGCATACCGATGCGACCATTTATGCGCAGGCAGTTGCGTACAACGCGCCCGTGGTGATCTCAAATCGGATCCCGATCCCTGTCGGTATCGCGGTTGTTGGAGCACTCTGCCTCATCGGTGGCATCCTGTTCTACCGTGAGTCTTCAGTACGAAGAAAACAACTTAAATAACTGCTGCGGCTATGCAATTCATCATATCATTTCGATTATTTCTTTCAATGTTTCGATGATAAAGAAAAAAACGGACAGTATTTACGGATACATGCTTTGTTGTCTTCATCCTGTCCAATACTATAAAACTAGGCACCTTTTTTTTACGAACATTTATATAGAAAGCGAGTATTGTTATTCTTTAGATAATAATAAAAATAAGGGGAAATACTATGATTAGAAAAAATATATTGTTGAAGCTATGTATTCTATCGATGACCGCTTTACTTGTCATCGCACCCGCAAGTGTTCTGAGCTATGGGACAACAACCTCACCAGAATTCGTCTCATCATCCAGTCAAACAAGTCCCAGTAACCCTTTACTGGATCCTCCAAGTTCTTTTGACTTACGAAACGTCGGTGGGACGAACTACGTCACCTCGGTGAAATCTCAATCAGGTGGGACCTGTTGGACCCACGGGGCGATGGCTGCCATTGAAGGAAATCTCTTGATGACAGGGAATTGGGATGAGACCGGACATACCACTGAGCCAAATCTCGCGGAATATCATCTTGATTGGTGGAATGGTTTTAACACGTTCAACAACGACGATTTCCCCGGAAGTGGCCTGCAGGTTCATAATGGGGGGGATTATCTGATCACCTCTGCATATATCACCCGTGGTGACGGTGCAGTGTATTGTGAAGCTGCTAACGACCCAACCGAATATGATGACAACTGGTATCCATCTGCACCAGCGAGATATGATAGTTCCTATGAGATGTTTTATCCTCGTGACGTAGAATGGTACGTTGCTGGCTCCGATCTGAGCAACATCAACACCATTAAAGAAAAGATCATGACCGAGGGAGTCATGGGAACATGTATGTGTTATGACGGGAATTTTATCGATGATATGGGCGGATATTACGCGCATTACCAGCCGCCAACCTCCACCATAGATCCAAATCATGCGATCGCGATTGTAGGATGGGATGATTCGAAAGTGACCCCAGCTCCATCCCCGGGTGCATGGTTATGTAAGAATAGTTGGGGCTCAGGATGGGGGCCACAAGGTGGGTATTTCTGGATTTCATATTATGATAAACACAGCTGCCAGAACCCAGAGATGGGCGCCATCTCGTTCCAGGATGTTGAACTGAGCGTGTATAACCATACGTATTTCCATGATTACCATGGGTGGCGAGATGAGCTGCCCAGTGCTACTGAAGTATTTAATGCGTTTGTGACCAATGGTGAAGAAGCCCTTCAAGCGGTGAGTTTCTACACAGCTGCAGATGATGTGGCCTATGAGGTAAAGGTGTATGATAGTTTCGAGGGTGGTGTTCTGGCTGACGAACGCTCAACTGTATCAGGCACTATCCAGTACACCGGGTATCATACCATAGCGCTTCCCAGTCCGGTTGGGTTCGAGGCAGATGACGATTTCTACATCTATCTGAAGCTCTTTTCTGGCGGTCAACCTATCGATCGGACCTCTGATGTCCCGGTCTTATTAGGGGGAGAAGGTCGGACGATCGTAAAATCCGTTGCTCACGCTGGAGAAAGTTTCTATCGCAGTGGGGCGTCTTGGCTTGACCTGTATGATTATTCGTTTAGTAATCCCAGTTGGGATCATACCGCGAACTTCTGCATCAAAGGATTCACCAGTGGATGGTCCCCGCTTTATCCTGACTTGGATTGTGATGGGGAGCTGAGCTGGTCGAAGGTTAAACCTGGTGCGACCGTTATGGGGAATTTCACGGTGCGAAACATCGGAGAATCCTTCTCAGAGCTTGACTGGGTTGTTATTGAATGGCCTGAGTGGGGAGAGTGGACGTTTACCCCTCTGAGTGGCACGGGTCTTACCCCGGAGGATGGAGATGTTGAAATCCTTGTCCATGTCGTGGCTCCGCCGGAGAAAAGCGAGTTCAATGGAACCATAAAGATTGTCAACGCACATGACCCTGGCGATTACGAGACGATATCTGTATATATGAAAACACCTGTAGATCTAATCGCCTGGAACTACCCTCTCTTGAATCTCTTGAGTAGTCTGTTAGAGAGATTCCCCGTACTGCAATATTTGATACGGCTGATGACCTAATTTTTCATCAGTTTTTTTCTTTTTTTTTCTTTTTGAATTTTTTTAGAATGTTTACTATAAATTTTAGTCTCACTTCGTATCATTTTCAGGAGCAGAGAGAGTCTTCCTCAGAACAATGTTTTATATACTAAATATACAATAATAGTATCAGTAGATAAGGGGCGTAGGTTATGAAAAAATGCGTAAGTATCCTCATCGTAGGAATTTTTATTGTAAGCGGGTTTGGAACAGTCGCGACCAATGTACAGGAGACCGGGACACTTTCGATGCAGACCAGGACGGAGACCGTATCGGTCGATGTCTCATCGATACAAATGACGGAAAGTGCAGATGACTACCTTCTGGTTCGTCTCGGTGAACAAGAATCATATTTATTGAATCCTGGACAGCCGATGGTCCCTCGGATCATAAAACACTATGAGTTACCCTTTGGTGTGACCGGTGTCGAAGTCGAGGTTCAACCAGTGGGTATCCAGGAGCAGGTGGTGACCAAGGAAATCAGACCAGCACCAGCTCCCGTCTCATACTCACAAGACACACAGACTGTCGTACATGTTGAGAAAGATAGTCAGGTGTACTCCAGCGATGCGTTGTATCCTGATGCATGGGCTGGTTTTCATGTTGGATGTGGCCTGAACGCTAACGGAAAGCATGTGACTTTGTTAACCGTGAATCTGTTCCCGGTACGGTATCAACCGGTGAGCGGGGGACTCCAGATTGCAGAGGAGTTTACTGTGTCTATCCAGTATCAAGATCCAGCTGATGAGCTGTTCCCAACTAAAAGCACCTATGATCTGGTCATCATCACCCCGGAGAAATTTTCATCAGAGGTGCAACGGCTGGTGCAGCATAAGATAAGCATGGGTGTCCCGACCGTCCTGAAAACAACGGAGGCAATCTATGATGAGTACGATGGGTACGACAAACCAGAGCAGATAAAATATTTCATCAAGGATGCGCTGGAGACTTGGGACGTGACGTATGTTCTCCTGTTCGGGGGGTTGAAATCCAATATCATCGCCAAAGCAAAGGACGATATCAACCAAGGCTCCAAAGCATGGTATCTGCCCATCCGTTATTCGAATTTCCAATGGGACGGTGATGAGTCCTATAACTTTACCAGCGGTGAGCCTGGATACATTAGTGATTTGTATTACGCTGATATCTACAAGGAAGGCGGGGTGTTTGACGACTGGGATTCGAATGGGAATCATGTGTTTGCGGAATGGTCTGGTGAGCTGCGTGATGAGCTGGATTTGTACCCTGATGTCGCGTATGGGCGGCTTGCTTGCAGAAGCACTCGTGAGGCAAAAACCGTGGTTGATAAGATCATCAACTATGAGAAAGAGCCTGCGGACCCTAGTTGGTTTAACGATATCATTGTGATCTCCGGTGATGGGTTCCTGGATCAGGAGGACTGGAACATCCAATGGGACACCACGAGTTTGCCAAACGGACAGTACACCATCTTTGCGCAATGCTTTAACCCGGAAGAGGGTGGCCCGATTGATGAGATCCATATCACCCTTGATAAGACGGTTGCATCCAACATCACGTTTAATCATGATGACCATCTGAACCCTGCGTTGGCTGATGGGTACCCAGCGCCTCCGATCGCTGAGATCGTCTCGGTCTCCAACAATAATACCCTAGGGAACACGGATTACACCTACGCCCCAAATGATGGGGAGGCCTATTGTAATGACTTATACAAATGGGCAGACATCTCCTACGTAGGAGGTGTTCTTACCATACGTGGGAAATGCTATGATCCCCGGCCATACGGGAATCTCACAGACCTGGTCCTCTGGATAGAAAACGCTGACGAGATCACAGTGTTTAACACCACCAGGGAGAACATGGAGACGTACTATGAAGGGGAATGGGTGGTTGGCGAGAAAACACTGTATGGACGTGGTGGTGCATTGACCTACATGCCTGATGAGTTTGAAAGCAACATTGTGTTCACATCTAACGGGAAATGGTTTGAAATGAACGACGTCATCAATGAGTTTTCCAATGGATACGGCTTTGCGTATTTCTCAGGCCATGGAAGCCCAGGATGGTGGGGGGATCATTACCCAGGTATCCCAGGGAACCGGCGGTACGGTCAGGTCCCCGGACTGCTAGTCATGCAGGTGGGAGTGTACTTCCCGTTTATCCATCTCCCGGTTCTTCCCATGCGTAAATTGACAAACACAGATAAACTCCCAGTGACCAACGTAGGTGGCTGTCATAACAGCATGTTCAGTGTTTCGATGATCCCAGGGTTTTTAGATCGGTGGCTGCCGATGCATATGTTCGTGTACGGCACGCCTCTGCCAGAATGCTGGGGATGGTATATGGTGAAGATGCCACATACTGGTTCTATTGCGACTATGGGGAATACCGGGTACGGCTGGGGCTCTGAAGGTGACGTGTGCATGATCGGACCTGGTGACGGCTGGTTGAACACCGAGTTTTACCGCCAATATGGGCAGGAGAACCAGACAGTCTTAGGCATGGCGTATATCCAAGCAATCACCGGGTATATCTCGAATTTTAAAACCTGGGAGTACAGCTATTGGCGGGTTGACCACGGCTGGGATGGCATCGATCAGAAGACGGTGCAGCAATGGCAGCTCCTTGGTGACCCAAGCCTGCAGATCGGCGGGTACTCGTAAAAAACCCTTTTTCTTTCTTTTTTCTTTATTCTTCTTTTTTGCCTAAGTGAGGGAGGGTGTTCATCCATTCAAAGAGCTCTTTGAACATCGCTGTCACCTGCGGGTTTTCTGTCTGGAGAAGAGCAAGATACCCAAAAAGGGAGCGTTCATCCAGGTCCGTGGTGAGCTTTGGGAAGGGTAGTGAGACGCGTTCCACGATAGCAATGCCTGTGTCGAACCGAGGGTCGGCGAGAAGGCTTCCCAGGTCTTGTTTCTTTTCGTTAAGTTGTTTCTGCAGGTCACTTTTCATAGTCATGAGTTCTTTTCTGAGTGTATCGGGGAGGTTTTTTTCCAGCTCATCGAGCGTTCCAGAAGTATCTTGGGGCGCATCAAAGCTGGCGGAGAGGGCAGTGACCATTTCTTTGGTAAGGTTGGTGAACACTTGGGAAACTGCCTCGGTGATCATGGTCATAAGTATAAGAGAGGTGTTGCAGAGGAGGTTAAGAATTTTTGTCTCTCGGTCGTCATCTTTTTTTTCTGCTGGAGTATTCGGTTGTGTGGTATTCTTTTTTGTCACGTGGTCACCATTCTTTTCGATATCGTAATGTTTTCGTCTCTTAAGTATTGATTGAAAGCTGGCTGTTGTGTGGCTCTGTGGCTTTCCTTTTTTTGAAAAAAAGGTTTTTATAAGTAAGAGCGGTTCTTTTATTGTAACATGGTGAACTTTTACAAATGCAAAAAATGCGAAACGAAATTTATCGCGCCTCAGAAAATCGAGGCTGAGAAAGGTCATCCGACGTATGTGTGTCCGAAGTGTCAGAGTCGGAATTGGGGTCCGCTTGACTGGTGATCGTCTGCTTCTCACCTTGGTTTGTTGGTGAATGGCTCCGATAGCGCTCTTCTCATCTTTCTGTGGTTTTATGAAACAGCATGATGATGATATCACGTAGTCGTGTACATTTTTTCTGGAAAGTTGACCAAGAAATGGATATTTTTCAAAGAATCAACAGATAGATAGATTTATTTATTTGTTATGTATATTAATATCTGGGTTTGGGCTCTTTAGAATGTTTTTTTGCATTCTTTCCTCCCAGACTTTTAGGCCCAGACCCAGCTATTCGCGGAGAGGAGATGCTATATTAACAGCGTCATTCATTTCATCTTATTCATAATAGTTAACAAAAAATTAATTCAATCTAGTCCCTGTTTTTTTCCGTTTTTTATCAGATGTTTCAAATGAAAAGGGATATATACTGTATGTCCATACATGTTGAACTTCAGCCGAGAACCAGCAGGGATGGTGAGGGAGATGCAAAACAAATTAAAAGATACTCAGAAACGACGTGCATTGAATTGCGCGAGTTGCGGAAAGACATTTAGTCAAGACGAAAAAACAGTCAGTTACGATTTCGAACGGTACTATTGTTTCCGTTGTGACGATGAGCGATAGTTCTGTCGATCCACCTTTTTTTTTAAAAAAAATATTCAAATGCTAAAGTTCTGATTATTTTATTTCTATTCTGTCTTTTCACAGAATCAGAAGGGAGAGTTTTTCTATCGTGACATGTTTTGGATGTCGTATGGAACTAGCTGAGATTTACCAAGAGACTGTGACTGCAAAGACTTCTGATGGATGGAATCTTCGAATATACCATTACCTGCCGATAGGCAAGAATGTCGTACGATATCCAGTCATCTTATGCCATGGTCTTGCTGCGAACAAGAACAGTTGCGATTTTGGCCAACCCGGAACACAAGAATGGGAACGGTACAGTCTTGCTGCGTACCTTTCACAGCAACATACGGAGAACGGGGCGGTCTTTGACATCTGGGTCCCGGAGTTGCGGGGTGGTGGGCAGCCAACCTTTGACCCTAAAAAGCACCCGGAGCGATATCGCTGGTCTGTTGATGATTATATTGACAAAGATGTGCCTGCGGTCATCAGACGCATACATGAATGGTACAAGGAAAAGAAGCATGACGTACCACCGGTGTTCTGGGTGGGAAAAAGCATGGGTGGTATGATCGCGTACGCCTACGGGGAAACCAAAGAGGGGCAGAAGAATCTGAAGGGTGTTGTTACGCTCGGCTCCCCGGTCGTGTTTGGAAAGACCGGTGTGTTTCTTGAGTTTCTCTCACGGGTGACTCCTCGTAACGTGTCCATCCCTATCCGAATCACCGATTTACTGGAAAAATCAGGTGACTTAGCAAATCATTTCAAAGGCATGGGAGTGAACCTTGAGAATGTCGACCCGGTGATCCTACAAACATATATGAAAATAGGATTGGCTAATGTTCTGTCTTCAAAGGTTCTATCTCAGTTCTCGTTGTTCTTTAAGCATATGACGTTCTGTCGGTACCCGCGATATCCCTGGATGTATGACTTCTTTGGCCGGGTCCCGGGCATGAAAAAAGTATTTACCCCGTATAGTTACACAGAGAATCTGCATCGGTTCACTGCCCCATTGCTGGTCATCGCAGGTGGTCTTGATAAAATGGCGCCGAAGACCGACATGGCGTATGTGAAAAATCATGTGGGTAGCACCGATGTGACATATCTTGAGTTTTCAAAAGATGCAGGGTATCGTGCTGATTATGGGCATTTGGACCTGAATCTCGGGTTGCATGCTAGAAAAGACGTCTACCCAAAGATCTACGACTGGCTGGTGGAACAAAGTAAAACCAGTCCATAAACGCTACAAAACACGATACCATTAAACCAGCGTATTTGTTGTCTGCTCTCATGACGGTGTACTCTCATTCTCGTCTGAGCTGCTATGAGCAATGTCCCCAGAAATTCAAGCTGCAGTATATCGATAAAATCGAAACAGAGGAGGAACAGACCGTTGAGGCGTTTCTTGGCATCCGGGTCCATGAGACATTGGAGAAACTCTACCGTGACCTTGCATATCAAAAAGCAAACACCCTTGAAGAATTACTTGATTTTTATACAAGCGAATGGAACACGAACTGGACCGATGACATCATTATCGTTAAGAAAGAATACCAAGCAGAGAATTACCAAAACATGGGACGGAAATATCTTACTGATTATTATCAGCGATATCAGCCGTTTAATCAAGGAAAGACTATCGCATTAGAAGAATTGATTAAAATCACCTTGGATGCTGAAGGTAAATACAAGCTCCAGGGATTTATCGACCGATTGACAGAGACAAGGGAGGGATACTACGAGATCCATGACTACAAGACAAACTCACGATTACCGCTGACTAACTATCTCCGCTCAGACCGTCAGCTCGCATTGTATATGATCGGGGTGAAGAACCAGTACCCAGATGTGAAGAATGTACGGCTAATCTGGCATTTCTTGAAATTCGATAAGGAGATTGATTCGACCAGGACGGATGATGAGCTTTCGCAGCTGAAAAAAGACACCATCCAGCTGATCGACACCATCGAAAAAGATGAGTGTTTTGAGGCACGTCCAGGGTTCCTTTGCGAATGGTGCGAGTATCAATCCTGCTGTCCCCGATGGTCCCATCTGCACATGATAAAAGAAAAACCTGCGAACGAATATCTGAAGGATCCAGGGGTTGTCTTGGTGAATCGATACGCTGAGATCAAATCAGCCCAGAAACGTGCGAATCTGCAGTGGGATGATGAGTTGGAAAAAGTCGAGGAAGCATTGAGCTTGTTTGCAGAGAAAGAACACGTTGAGGTAGTGTTCGGTTCGAAGAACAAGGTGCGGGTCGCCGACAGCGAAAAATATTCATTTCCAGGGAAAAATAGTAAAGAGCGTGAACAGCTGGAGACGGTATTGCAGAAGTATGGGAGACTGCAGGAGGTCAGTCAGCTGGACACCTCAGCTCTGGGGAAAGTCCTTGCGGAGAAACAATGGGAGTCGGAGGTTCTTGAGGCCTTACATACATATATTGAGGTTGAGCGTAAAAAACGTTTTTATCTCAGCAAGATAAAAGAATAAAAACAACGGAAAAAAGAAGAAAGCGATGAGTGTTGTCGTTATGGTTCTTTGTTGAAAAGTGAATCTGGGATGTTGATCATCAGGTTCCATCTCTCGTCTCGCTTCGGTTTCAGTTCAAAGGTGTTGAACGGATCAAAATAGGTCAGCACACCAAGGGAATAACTTCTCAGGAACTCTTCGTCGAAGCTGACGTCGAGGTGATCAAGAATATAGCCAAGTCGTTGGATCAGGGTGCTTGACCCCATAAGCACCGTGTAGTCGACGAGGCGTTGTACATCAAGGGTTTCAAGGTTGTTTTTCAGAATGCAAATGATTTCGGCCAGGCTACCGATGTATTTGAATTTCTCGAGGCTGTCGACAAGGGTTTTTTCTTTATCGGCCATGTTGACTGATGTGTTGCCGATGGTGACAGGGGCGTACCCGAAGAATTTTCGTGGGGTGACGTGGATGAAGCGATAAGAGGTGTCTCTGATGTCGGTGTTGTTTCGCATGGCTGTGGTGACGAGGTACACCTGTGCAGGTAATGATGGCATCAGTTTGTGGTATGAAGCTGCAGTGTTAAAAGAAAAATAATACGGTTCAATCAGACAGCTTCCGATGATGAGGGGGTCGATGAACGGAGGAGGTTGTTGCTGTGTTGATTTGAGAAGGATGTATCGGTTATGTCCCAGGGTAGCGAACCATTTTTTCAGGCTGAGCGCAAAACCAATGCTGTGTGCTTCTTTTTCTGTACAGGAGAGATATGAGGCGATTTCTTTTGTGGTGACGAACCAGTGGTTGTTCTGTTCGAGCCACTGGATAAGTTTTTTTTGTGTTTCTGACAATCCCCCTTTCATTGATATTGGAATAGATTTCTCCCTTTAATAGATTTTTATATACCTGGATTTTGTTTTTAAGAGGTTAAAAAGGGAAAAAGGTAAAATTATTACCTTTCTTGCTTCAGTCATATTCCTATGAATCTCTGATAATACAATACAGAGGATAAAGAGAGGGGGTTCAAAAAAATATCTCGTTTCTGCACCAGTTAGTCCATCGAAACCATGGTTTTGAAGGGATTAGTAAATAAAAGTCCTGCTGTATTACAGTATTGTACTATGAAGGTGACCTGCCCTCATTGTAAACGGCGAATGCGTCTCTTTCGGAACCGAAAGAACTCATGTGCGTGTGGTACATTATTGAATTACCGTCATTTCCTGCATGAGAAAATCGCTTATGACGTGTATCTGGTGGATGCCAATATTTTGATTTATGCGCTTGATAGTCGGAGTACGCGTCGGAAATATTGCCAGGCGATTCTTGCGATGCAGCTAGAATCCATGAGTATCGCGACGACCCAACAGATACTTGAGGAGGTAGGATCAGCAATTGAACAGCAACTATCTGACACGTTGTTGGTGTATCATATCGGTGTGATTACAAATGATTTGAAAGAAATCAAAACAAATGTGTTAAAACAACCCTCGATTGCTGATTTATCGTTAGTCCAGGCAGCCTATGAACATCCGGAGGTGCGGGGGATCATCACGTATGATAATGATTTTGCGCGTATCGCGACCGCTGGATTGGTCGAAAGGAAAGCTTCAGTGAAGTTTTGGTTAGGAAATGCAAAGGAGTTTGTGGAGAAACATCGAATTACGATTAAGGAAAATGAGGAAGGAGAATAATGGTGGTGAAAGAGGAATCCGTGGTCTTAAAACATTCTTGGGAAGTGTCAATCTCATTTTTCCTAATACCTACGTAGTCTGTCGAACCTTTGAGTCGAATCACCGTTTTTTCTTTACGTAATCTCGTAATTTTGTTGCACCATTGTACAGAGTTTGATAATGAGGTTTGAGAGCTTTTGAATCAGTAGATTAAGAAACGGAAATCGTTCTAATAAACGGAGAAGGAACGGATTTTTGATAGGAGTTATGATTGGTATATTGATGTTCTGCGTGCTCCATTCTGATTCAGCACCATTGACATCCCTTGCTTTGGCTTTTATGGAAAATATTTTTTTGGTTGACCAGGTGTGGTTTAGGACTACTTCTTGTTGAGAGGCGAACAGGCCGAGCCAACCGGTGTTTGTTCCATCCCCCCAATCGACGTAGAGTTCGTAGTTTTCATTCTCGACATCGGTGGAATTGAACCGGAATGAATATGAAATTCCTGGTCCACCTTTGGTAGGCCCGATGATTTTTGGTTTTGAGGGGGCATAATTGCCTGTGTAACGAGGTAGTAGGATGCAAGAAGGATGCTCTGAGTCAAAATACAGAGTGTTCTGTGCATTCGTAGATCCGGTGTTCTGATTGATTCCATCCATGGTGTTCGGATTCGCAAGGTATCGTGGGTAGTTTGAAGATGATACGGCTACTCGGATCCTATGACCAGTGTTCCAGATGTAAGAGGTACTCCAGAGGTCTACTTCAATTTCATAAATCTCCCCGGGGGTCATGAACTCCCAGTGATCACAGCCGTTTCTATTTCTCAGGCGCAATATTCCATCACAAATAAGCATGGAGCGACCATCGGGATAGACGTCGGTGAGTTTTACCGTAAAATCTGTGTCAGGTTGATTTGAGGAAACATACAGTCTTGCTTTTATCCGACCGGTCGCTTCGTACGGCTCGGTGAGAACATCACTGGTGAATAACAGAACATCTGCTCTGTTTTCAACGGGTCGTTGATCATAGGGTCCTGCGAGTGTCGGGGGGAATGGGTCTAGATTTGTCCCGCCTCGTGTTGGAACTGGATTATTTGGATTATAGGTATAGGTCAACGGTGCATAGGATTCTGGTGTTGTTGTGTTGAGTAGTTGATTTTCATGAAAATACCATGCGTCATCGATATGTGAGGGCGGCCATGCATCTGCGTACCGCCAGAAATTCCCTCGTGCGTTTGGATTTGTGACATCACCCATAACATAATAGACGACAGTCGGTCTGTTTTGAAAATCATCGGATATACCCAAAATATATTGGTCGAGGATCTCATCCCAATATTGGGTAGTAAAGGTGTCCTTTGCATTTTCGGGATAGAGGAGTTCGCCTTGTAACCGTCCTCCAAAAAACGCATGGGTCCAAGGACCGATAACAAGTTTTGATTTCCCGTTCGCACCTGGTCCCCCTTGGTATTGGTAACCTGTGAATCCATCCAGTAGGCCTTGACAAAAACAATCATACCAGCCGCCGATGTGTACTGCTGGGACATTGATATCCTGCCAATTATCTTCCAGTGATACGTTTGTCCAGAAATCCATCGTGTAATTCTCATGAGCCCAGAGTTCAGGCAGAGCGTACGAGCTACCCTGACCAGCTAACCAGGTTTCGATCATGTGTTTTCGAAATTGTCCTCCAGGGTATACGGTGGTGTAAAGATTGGGTGTCGCGGCACCGATAAATTGGCAGGTGAGTGCGGAGGGGTTTGTTCCGGCCATAAGGTATTGCACTATACCGGTTGCCGATCCTCCAATGGTTGCTACTTTTCCATTGGACCAGTTTTGTGTTGCAATCCATTGTAAGGTATCATAGCCATCGTCTGCGTCATTCCGGAATATGGTGTCGATTCCTTCTGATTGGAATCTTCCTCGGGTGTCTTGTACGATGGAGGGCCAGCCTTTATTAGCCCAATCCCCCAGTCCTGAGTCATTTTTGTTATATGGCGTTCGTATCATGATTGCCCCATGTGGTGGTGATCCTCCATCAGGGAGATATACGTCGGTTGCAAGGTTGATTCCATCTGTCATTGGAACCATAAATGTTTCTTTTGTGTACAATAGTTGACCTAAGGGCATGCTTTTGTTGACGGTCTGTCCACTTGTTAATGCACCGATGTTGGTAGCGAGAAATAGGCTGATTAATATAAGGGTTAAATTTTTTTTAATTAATGTTTTCTTCATATTTTTCCTACTCCCATATACTATATAAGAATCCTGGTCTATATAAAATTTATGAAATTTATTACGGCAATTGCCGAATATTCTAGTAAACAAATCCTCATTATGAAGCGCTATGACAAGAGTTCTTTTAGATCTTGCACCTCAGTTACAGGTTTCTGACATTGATGATTTGTACAGATATACACAGTTGTTTTTTTATCCATCTGCCCAAATGAGGAGAGAAATGGAAATACGGTCAGATATTTTAACCGGTCTTCATATGGAGACAGCAGAATAACGACACTGTTTGGTAAAAATGTTTGGCGAATCTCGCGAAGGATTTTTTGCGTATCTGCGTCATCCTGAACACCTACAACAATTATCTCTTGAGAAAGACCGAGCGTAAAATCCATACTGTTCAGAAGGCATGTGTAACCGGAAAGTGCAGATGCAACCTGAGCGCTCACCGAACATAAAAGTTCAGCGGCCATGGCCTCATATTTTGTCTCTGCGGTCAAACGACTGAGTCGTAAGAGATTTATTGCAGATATCGAGTTTGCAGAGGGAATCGCTCCATCGTACCATTCCTTTGTTCTTAGGACTGCTGAATCGGGGGATTCTGAAAAGAAGAACCCTTTGTCTTTTCTATCCCAAAAATGATCAATGTAATACCGGTGTAACGCCAAAGCGGTCTGCAGATACTCGATGTCGAACGTCCCCTGGTACAGTTCTAAGAATCCCCAGATTGTAAACGCGTAATCATCAGCAAAACCAGCGATCCCAGCGCTCCCTTGTCTGAATCGGTGCAGGATCTGCCCAGTTGAGTGTATCATCGTCTTTTTCAGAAAACCTGCTGCCTTTTCTGCGGCTTTGAGAAATGATTTTTCATCAAAAACCATCCCTGCTTTAGCCAGTGCTGCAATCATCAGACCATTCCAGTCCGACAAGATTTTATCATCCTTCAACGGTGGTATTCTTTTTTTTCGGATCTCGTATAATGTCTTGGTTATCTGTCTTATTTTTATTGTAAGTTGTTCTTGGGTCAAACCAAGAAGATGAGCAGATTGTTCTAATGACTGGCGGTATGAAAGGATACGTCGATGCGATGCTTGAGACGGTGTTGCATCTCTATTTATCCCTTTTTCAGCAATACCGAAGAGCGTAGAGCAGATGCGGAAATCATCGGATGAAAGAAGGCTTTGGAGCTCCTCTGCAGTCCAGGTGTAGAACTTTCCTTCTTCGCCTTCACTATCCGCATCCTGTGCAGTGAAAAAACCACCTTCAGCAGATGTCATCTCTCGGAGCACGTAGGTGATGATTTCTTCGGCGGTCTGTCGATACAGAGGATTGCGCGTCACCTGGAACCCTTCTACGTAAGCCAGGATTAGAAGTGCTTGGTCGTATAGCATTTTCTCAAAATGAGGTTTGTTCCATTCTCGATCAGTGGCGTAGCGATGAAAACCGTATCCAACTTGATCAAAGATCCCCCCAAAACGCAAGTGTTCCAATGTTCTTTCCACCATGGTTAATGCATAGGTGTTCTTCGTTCGCTTCCAGTATCGCAGCAAAAAGAAGAAGGTATGCGGTGTTGGGAATTTTGGGGTAGAAGAAAATCCCCCATACTGTTCATCAAAGGCGGCGACAAGTTGTTCGTATGTTTGTTCTAAGCTGTGTGAATCAAGCTGCTGTAGACTGTTTTTTAAGAAAGGAGTAGAAGTGAGTGTCTTAGTTATTTCTTCTGCAGAGGTGATAAGTCTATCTCGTTGTGTACGCCATAGTCTATTAATCTGTTCTGTCAGTTGGAGAATTCCAATCAAACCAAATCTTGGTGTTTTTGGGATATAGGTCGCAGCAAAAAATGGCTTTTTATCTGGAGTCATGATGATGGTCAGTGGCCATCCACCAGATCCGGTGAGCAGCTGGCAGACTTTCATGTAGATGTTGTCAAGATCCGGTCGTTCTTCGCGATCTACTTTGACGCAGATAAAGGAATCGTTGAGAATTCGTGCCACTTCTTCATCTTCAAAGGATTCCTTTGCCATGACATGGCACCAGTGGCAGGTTGCGTAACCGATGGAAAGAAAAATCGGTTTGTCTTGTTGTGTAGCTTGAATGAATGCTTCATCCCCCCAGGCATACCATTGTACAGGATTGGTCGCATGTTGTTGCAAATAAGGACTTGGTTCTGAGGCTAATTTGTTTTTCGTAGGTTTTGTCTTTGCCATTGTTTTCCTATGATGAATGATCTTGCGACATAAAAACTTCTGTTGAACTAAAAAAAAATATTTCATTCTTTATTCAGCAATGGAATAGGAAACCCGGAACATAAAAGATAGTTTTGTTGAAGCAGTATTGAGAAGGAAAGGGGGGCCCGGTGATGTTAAAAATCTGGGAGGAAAGGTTTGAAACGTAAAAGCTTTCTTTACGGAAAGTCCAGACCCCCATAATATTATATGTTGTACTAGTAGATAAATCTTATGCTTAGGAAAGAAATCATATGAGAAAAAAGTATTATAATAGTATAGATTGAATAGAGCAGGGTATACTACGTGTAACATTCATCCCTGAAAATGGTGGAGAAACGAAGAGATTTTACATAAAATCGTAAAACGCTACGAATGAGCGCACCGGTGTGATTCTTCCACCCGCCAGATGTGATCGTCTATCCGTAAAAATGAGTCAGAATAAACAGGAAAATAAGACCAAACAAAATCTCCGAAAGCTTGAAACTCTGGCGAATGAAACGAACGAATTTCAGGAATAGTATCAACGCTGTCAAAAACATGATGATGCAGGTCGGTTGAGGATCCTTGCCATTATCTTTCAAGATGGCCCGCAAGTGTGGGTCTTTCGCAGAAATTGTACTCAATTCTGTTTGTAACGTATTCCATTCAACGGCGGAGACCGCCGGTACCATAAGGATAAGGACAGCAGCGAAAAGACTTCCAATAAATACATTTTTTCGCATAGGTTTCCTCCCCAGATAAACGGGCTCAGATTTCCAATCCTTTCAACTCTTTTAAATGTTTTGTTTCCATAAAATTCATAACAGAAGTAACAAAAAACACAATAGTAAACCGGGAGAACCCAGGGTATCAACAAATAATCTGTGCGTACGTGATAATAAAACATTGGGAAAAAATCATAAGCATACCCTTTTGAATCTAGTTCAGAGAAGCATGGCTGGACCGGTAGGGCTTGATTTTTGTAGAGCCGGGCAGCAAATTTAGAGGTAATTTCGTTTATTATAAAAGATTTAAAACAATGTGAATCAAATAAATTTACTAGAGATAACATTAATAAGCAAATATGAGATAATTAGTAAAGTCACATAAACATTGGTTAAGGAGAGAAAAGAGATGGTTTGCCCATTATACCAGGATTTTACACGAAATTGTATAAAAAAATTCCCGGATTTTTTAGAGTTCACTACATTTGATTTGTGCGAATCAGACATCTATAATGAATGCATAGCGTACTTGATTTTTACTAGCCAATTTACCTGTAAATATATGAGTATCTGCGGAAATGCCTATAAAAAAAACATTCCAAAGATAGTAACCAAAATGCTTGGTGAAAAGGAAATCAGAGAAATTTTTTACAAATTTTCTAATCAATATTGCATCTCGAAAGAAAACCACGTTATCTGCGCGAAATACAAACTCCTTTCAGAAGGGAAAACACCACCATTAAATCTATTTCCCGATGGAAGTAAAAGTAGTCTGATTGATCTTTTATTAAAAAAAAAGCTCATCACCCACCCACCAGAATAAAGAAAGATCACTACGCATTATCACCAAGGACCATACCATCTGCGAGTTATAGATGAATCGACCTTTTTGGAAAAAAGCAAGACCCCGGATGAAATAATATATTTACGAGTAGATCTATCTTAACATTTCATTAGTAGCCAAAAAAAATAATACAAGAAATGTTCTTATCCAGCGTTCTACCAGAACCTGGAAATAAAATATGAGGCATCATTCTGTCTCTGAATGCCGATGTATTTGTCAACACCAAGATCTTGCCAGAGCATCGAGAGATCATCACCATGCTGCACAAACGTATGGATGGAATGGCTCCAGATGCCGCCAAAGGTCTCAGCTACGAAATCCCTGCGTTCAAGGGCAAACATATGATCACGGTCATCAGCCCGACGAAGAAGGATATCAATTTTGCGTTTTCCCGTGGTGCCGAATGCTAGGACAAATACACCACCAAAAACTACACCGGGGATACCAACAACATAATTTCATTTTACAAGAAGATAGCTTCCTGCAAGTAGGATAAATGATCCGAAAATACCTAAACTTCCAATGACAAGAATCCTATCAACCGTCAGCATTTTCCCCTGGTTCTTTTTTTCGGTTTTATCTCTTTCATTAGAAAGCTGTAAGGAGGCGATAGAGTGTTCCACGGTTCTCTTAATCGTGTGTAAATCCTCTAAAAGCCATTTTTCGTCATCACGACGCACCTGTTTTTCATTTGTATTACCTGTTTCAACCCCATGAGTCATGGAATCTCCGTCTCAACATCGTTAGGTTTCTTTTATTATTTTAAGCAGTCTGACGATCTTTTTTTCATCGATATCTTCCACTGCGTACACCTTGATGTGTTTCATTGTTTTTCCACTACCTTCGAAAAACCCTTGTTGCTGTTTTGTCAAGCCTTTCAGGGAAAAACCTAGATTGACATGGTCTTTGAGAGCCGCGATATAATATTTACCGCATGGCTCTGCGTCCGTGGAACCATAACAAGGGACGCCTACTTTCATTTCTTCGTTGATGCCAGGATATGTCTTTAGGATAATATTTCGTAACCTCTGACATATCTCCTTCTGCGGGGATTTTTGTTTTTTTATGTATTCGTCAACCTTCGCATCCATGGTACTGATGACGCAGCTGCATCATTTAAGGTTTCCGAAAGAGTGAAAAGAAAAAAAATAGTGTGGCGAGCATTTTGTTTTTGAATTTGGGAAGGAATTTGGTACAAATTGGAATCAATTTGTAAAAAATGGATATAAGATAATCGTCTCATGCTTCTGCAGAGAAAAAGACAAGGACGTGATCAGATTATGAGGAAAAAAATAGTACAACAATGCATCGGAGCGGTTCTTGCAAGCATGGTGCTTGTGACGTTCCCTGCATCTCTGGTCGGAGCGCAGATGGCTTCAGCCATGCAAGAGAACATACAACACAATGAGACCAGTTCGTTTACGGTAAAAGAATTAGCAGATCAAGGAATAGATCTTGAACAGCTCCACATCGAATTACAAAGCATGTTTGGTAGCGTACATCCAGAGATTCAAAAGAGGGGACAAAGCAGTCTGTGTCTAAGAGATTTTTATGAGAACAGTCTTTTCTCATGTCGAGGTTTGGCTTAGGACATCCTCTTTTCAGCCCCCATGCCCCCGCTTAGGAGGTTGTGCCATGCTTCTTTTTTCACCTCCCCTGAAATTTCCGGCGCAATCTCCTGGCTATTTTCTCTTCTGAATATTCTTAGTCATTAAGTTTTCAAAACATTTGGTGTAAAGAGTATAATATTGTACTTATTTTTTTATTGATTCTCCGCCCATTTTGGGTTCAGTGCATAGTATCCAAACTCACTTTAAAAAAAGGTATATTTTTAAGGAAATACATTATGTGAATATCATGAAAAGTGGTGAGGGGAACATGAGAAAAATCGTTGTCGTACTTGTTGGAATGCTTCTGATTACGGTGTGTTTGATGAGTGGATGTACGGAGAACAACCAAGGAAACGATGCTGAAAAAGACACCGACGGTGATGGATACAGGGATGATGTTGATGCGTTTCCCTCGGATAGTACCGAATGGGGTGATGCGGATGGTGATGGGGTTGGGGATAACACCGATGCGTTCCCGCAGGATGCAAACGAAACACGGGACACGGACGGTGACGGTGTTGGTGATCATGCTGACGTATTCCCAGGTGACCCGACTGAATCGCATGATGCAGATGGTGATGGCGTGGGTGATAATATGGATTATTACCCTGGTGATCCGACGCAATGGGAGCCGCCTTCCTCCGATGCGTTTCTTCAGACCGCTCAGCCGTTCCTTGATGCACTGGACCTGCAGGACAGCCAGTTACAAGCCTATGCAAATACGATACTGACAGGTTGTGATGCTTCTAACAGGGAATGTTTTGTGAACGCGTTGTATCGTGATGTGCTCATGAACTATACCTGTGTTGCTGCTCCGATGAATACTGCGACACTGCAGACACCGCAGGAGACCATTGAGAAAAAAGAAGGGACCTGTGAGGATCTCTCCATCCTGCTCTGTTCGTTACTCTCGAATATCGGACTGACATCCTCTCTTGTTTTTACCAGTACGCATGTGTATGCATTGGTCTTAGACATCAATGCCGATGACCTCTGGGATGTCGCTGAGCAATCATTGATTCATCAGACTGAGGCGGTCTTCGGGGAACCTATCTTCCAGTCCTATTATCAGACCTACGAGCTGCCGTCAACAGGAGTGCTGTACGCGGGAGGCGAAGAAGGAAAAACATTTGCTGGTGTCATCGATTTCATGACCATTGATTATAACATCCAGTCCGACCAGCAGTTGACGTTGTTTGTGGTTCCGACATGGACAGAATACTCTGAGTTCCTAGAGGGTGATTTTGCGAACTTCACATCCAGTGATCAATGGAATTTCACGAACACAACGGGGACCATACCTGAACTACCCACGTTTGGTGGAATCATGCTGTACAATCCTGGGGCGCTGACCGCGACCGCGACTGTTGACCTGTTCTTTTCGTTCCAAGCATCGTTTTACGATACGTATAATAAGGATGCGTTGACCGTCTATCGTGTCTGGGGGAAGGATGCGGTTCTGCTTGATCCAACATCCGGAAATTTCGGATTCCCCGGTTATGATGCCGCGGTCGTTGGGGTCAAAAAAGCAATCGATCCGCTGACGAAGGAGTACGTCACCCTTACGTAAAAAAGAACGCCTGTTATTTCACCAGAGAAATGGAAAAAGTCTGTATTTTACCTTTGTTATGTACAATACATATCCAGGGAGTTCTTGTTGCAATGTAGCGTCTTCCAGGTATGTTCGTGCAAATATAAATGGAATCGTCACAGCTGCTGGTAGTAAACCCCAGAATGACCCAAGCATCAGTGGTGTCCCGATGGTAAAGATGATTCCGCCAAGGTATCCTGGATGTCGAACGAATCGATACGGTCCGTCAGTGCAAACCGTTTGGTTTCGATCATGCTGTATTCTGACGACTGATGAGAAGAACCGATTCGTTCTTTTCGCCCAAAGCACGATGAACTGTCCAAGGCAATAAAGACTAATTCCTAAAACGATGATGAAGAAAGGTATGGTTGGCTCCCATGAGAACCGGGTTGCATCAAGGATGGAAAGACTGAACATGACGAAGAAGAGCGGTGTTGAGATTGCATAATATATTCTATCCCATTGTTTCATTCCTTGACCTGGTTTGAGGCGTTCCTTTATGACGTCTTTGCGGTCGATCAGCAGATAATACGTAAGCAGGATGAAAAAGATGTTCAGACCGTTGAACACCCAGCCTTGCCAGTAGTCCAGTCGTCCTGCCACAACGAACGTGACCAGGATGAAGACAAGGAAGATGGCAAGAGATTTCAAGTATAGTTTGATACCGAGTTTTTCTTTGTGGTTCGAATCATCCATATCGCATGAGCTCCTGCAGGAGTTATATCCCAACTTGTTATAAAAAAATTGAGTTTAGTTTTTTGTACGTTTTTTTTGTTGTGACGTCTGTTTGTTTCGTTTGTGGTTGCGAAAAAATCAACCTTTGATAGTAATATTTATATATTATACGAGCGTAATAAAATGGACGGTTGGAAGAGATGGGCAGAGCAGAAAAAAAAGAATTAGAAAAACAAGCTGCTGAAAGGTTAAACAAAGGTACATTGCTATTTCTACGATCCACTTATAAAAAAATCATCGATGATCTGGAAGCTGAAGAAAAAGAGCAGTATAATGTCTGTATGTATCAAGTGCGTCCTTATCCACCGAACACCAAAGATCCTAAGGATTTTTTTATACAGAGAACCTGAATTGCAGAGATAAAAAAAAAAAAAAAAAAAAAAGGTGGTATAACGGTGGTTTTTTTTACCCCTACAAATACAATAAATGTTACTTTTTTTATAAAACGTAGGGGTAATTAGAGTTTTACAGAGAAAACAAAGTGAATCCCTAGTTGACAACTCACTCCGAACGTGATTACAGCGAGATAAGATAGATGCCGACGACTACGATGAGGGTACCTATGAACTTGTGTTTGTGGAATTTTTCTTGGAGGAACATGGTGGCGAGTAAAAACATGGCGACGGAGCTGACGCCTGCCATGGGGTACACCTTGGAGGCGTTCGCCTGGGAGAGTGCCGTGTACAGGAACGCTGCAGCGGCGGCTGCGCAGAGCGAGGCGACCAGTACGGTAGGTATCTGCGGTTTGATTGAGGCTGGTTTGTTGTTCATGTATCGTCGGAGCACCAGGGATACTACCAACAGCATGAGGAATGCCATGATGTAGATGGAGACAGCAAAGGCGATCGGTTCTGCGGTGTCAAGAAATGTCTTGACGAGCAGTGCGTACGCGATGTCGATAGGGACGAGGGCGGCGATGATCAGCAGTGAACGGTCCAGGCGTGGTATTTTGGTGATATGTTCGGTCAGGACGAGGTAGACACCGATGACGATAACAATGATTCCTACATAGTTGAGGATGTTTGCTGGCTCATGGAGCAAGACGATAGAAGCAAGGAAGATGAACAAGGTGTCCAGTGATTGGGAGAACGGTTGGATTTCGCTTGCATCCTTTTTTTGCAGCACAAAGAGGTAAACGACAAAGCTGAATGCGAGGAGGAACGCAGGGATGGCTGCGAGAAGCAGCAGGGAAGGGGATAGTTGCATGTTGAGAAGAAGCAGTCCTGCGGTGCCAAGAAAGATCGCGTTACACAGGGTTCTGAGAAGAACAGTGGTCACCGGGTGGTACTGCTGATTCATCATGTACTTATCCAAGGCACCGGCAATGGCGCCAATCATGTAACCAACGATGGCGAAGATGAACCATAACTCCATGGGGGCTCAACTGATGCGTTTATCATCGTCGTCTATAAAAACACTGTGATGTCTAATACGAGAGAAAAAGCGTAGATGAGTAGGCTTTGTGACATCAACAATTTTCCTTAATATTGTACCTCCTGATGTCCTTTCGTATTTAATATATAATATTTTCTGAATCAATTCCGCCTCCATCTATCTTATTCTTAGATCATTAATACAAAAGTTTAAATATTTAACACTTATCAATATTAATATAATAGTTTATTTAGGGGGCCAAAAAAAAATGAAAAGTATCATATATTTAGTAGTAGGACTATTTTTACTAAGTAGTTTTACTACAATAGGCATTGGAGACGCTAGTCAGAAACAAGGGAACCTTCGTTTCACCTTTTCAACACCAACCATCATAGAAAAAGAATCTTTTGTCCAATTACGATCAGAAGGGACCGATTCCTGGATTTTCGATGCAGGCAGTCCGATGGTTCCACGACGAATCGAGACACTGACCTTACCCTTTGGTACAATTGTACAAAGTGTTGTATGCTCCGCACAAGGCGTTCAGACCAAAGTACTAACACAGAAGATTGAGCCAGCACCACAGCCAATGATTTTAGGCACCGACGTGCAGGTCAATGAACTGCAGATGAACCAAGCGATTTACAACGCAGAGGGTCTCTTCCCAAATGATTGGGTGAGTTACAATGTCGGCGCTGGACTGGATGATAACAACCGGCATGTGACGTTCCTAACCATCAACACGTATCCAGTGAGATACGAACCAACCACAAATACTATCTATTACGCAGAGGACATCGACGTCTCTGTCACTTATAAGCTTCCCAGCTCAAATCCGTTCCCAGCAAACACCGACTATGAGCTTGTCATCATCGCGCCATCGAAGTTTGCCAGTGCATTACAGCCGTTAGTGGATCATAAAATCTCGATAGGAATCTCCACCCTGTTGAAGACGACTGAGGACATCTATGATGAGTTCACAACCGGGTACGACAAACCAGAGCAAATAAAATTATTCATAAAATCCGCTATTGAAGAGTACAACACCACCTATGTATTACTCGTCGGTGGTCTCAATTCATGGTGGAATGCCATTCCCCGTGATAACATTAATGAAGGTACACAAGACTGGTACGTACCGGTCCGGTATTCCAACTGTATGCCCAGTGCAGGAGATGACCCCGGGTTCATCAGTGATCTATATTACGCTGATATCTACAATGACACTGGAGTGTTTTGCAGCTGGGATTCAAACGGGAACCATATCTACGGCCAAAACGCAGATAAAAAAGACACCTACCCCGATGTTGCCTTAGGCAGGCTGTCCTGCAGAAACGTCAAAGAAGTCAAGGCAGTTGTTGATAAAATAATTCATTACGAGACCACCCCTGCTGGTGATTGGTTCAATAAATACGTCGGTGTGTCTGGTGATGGGTTTATGGACATCCTAACCCCTATTGGCATCTCCTGGAACACCAATTCCTTACCAAATGGTGAGTACACGATATGCGCACAAAGCAAGAACATCAACAATGTGTACGGGCCAGTCGATGAGATTGAAGTAACATTGGATAAAACCAAAGCAACCAGCCTCACCTTTAACCATGATGACCATCTGATCACCAAGAAACAATACCCATTCCCACCGGTCGCTGAGATCGTTTCGGTCTCCGACGGAGATATTCTTGGGAACACGGATTATAACTATGTTCCCACAGAACGGGAAGCATACTGTAATGATTTCTCTGGTTGGGCAAATATTCAATACTCGAACGGTGTCCTGAAGATCAATGGAAAAGCCTATGACCCGCGACCCTATGGTGTTGACACCAGCATCCATGTCTGGGTCAACAACAGCGCAGGGACCAAAGTCTTTGAGCAGACGAAAACCGGATACGGGATGTACTGGGAAGGAGAATGGTGCGTCGGAGATCAACTACTGCTCGGACGTGCTGGTGGAGGATACTACATGCCCTCCAGTTTTGAGAAGACCTACCTGTTTACCTCCAATGGCGAATGGACCGCCCAGAAACAAGTTCTTGACGCGTTCAG
>JBFYMQ010000012.1:0-27000 GCA_041304825.1 Thermoplasmatales archaeon | reverse complement strand
CGTTGCCCCTTTTTTTACGCTGACTATTACTAAATCACCGACACCAGCGGTTGGGGTTCGACGATGAACTCCTTTAATCTTAACAGTCATGATGATTTGAACGACTTTTGCACCGGTGTTATCGATACATGTTAAACGGGCGCCAACCGGCAACCCTCGCATTACTCTACCCGCTATTCCTTTCATGTTTTTTCACCAATCTTAGACTTTTTCTATTGCCACGAATGAAACTGTTTTACTCAAGGGTCGACATTCTGCAATTCGAACGGTGTCACCTTCTGTGAGATTCATACAAGGCGGACAGTGAGCATGATACGTTGAGGTCCGTTTCTCGTACCGCTCGTACTTCTTTACAAAATGCATGAATTCTCGTCTGACGGAGACGGTGTTTTGCCTTTTGGTTGATACGACCGTTCCCATGAGAACCTGTCCTCGTACTGGTAATGTCCCATGAAACGGGCAATACTTATCGGTACAGCTAGCGCTGGGTGGCTTGACATTCAATCCTATGTCTCGTGCTTGTTTTTTTTCTGCCAATGTATTCACCTTGTTTTTTTTATCCTATCTTCAGGTCGATACACCAGTCGTGATCCTTTCACGATGGTTTTTTTACCATGATATTCAAATGCAAACGTTGCGGTTTGCTTTGCGATTCGTTTGTGTTTCTTTTCGATTTCTATGAGGAATGTCTGTTGTGTCTCATCGATGATGAGGCCGGTTTGATGCACCCATGATGGATCGGTGCATTCGGTGATTATGACCGTTCTGCCGATGAGTTCATCGCTGATGATCGGTTCATGTTCCATTGAAGGGCCTTCCTTGACGCACCAGGTGCATCAGATGGGCTTCTTAGATCACATCAACAGTGAATCCGAGTTTTTCCAATGCTTCTTTTACCCGTGTTCGATGGTCTCCTTGGAGTTCAATCCTGCCTTCTTTGATGGTTCCACCGCAGGCGCAGATCGATTTCAGGTTGCTGACCAATGCGTTCATGTCAAGGTCATGGGGATTCAGACCGTCTACGACAGTCATCGTCTTTCCATATCGTCTCTTGTCGACCGCGATAGTGATGCTTTGCTGTTCGCGCGCTATCTCTTCACAGACACAGATTTCTTTTGGGAGGCCACATTTTGGGCATATATCACTCATTTGTGTTCTCCTTCCTCCTGCATGATCGTCAGAATCCTTGCGATGGATTGCCGTAGCTGCCTGATCTTTCCAGGAGAGGGTGATGATCCTCCCATGGCAGATATGCCACGCTCATGCATAAGTTCTTCTTTCAATTCTTTGAGTTTTTCACTCTTTTCTTCAGGATTCATCTGTCTGATTTCTTTAACTTTGAGAGCCATTTTCAGTACCCTCTTCTAACAATTTTCTAATGTTTTTTACAATCAATTCAGCGGTTTTATTGCCGATGCCATCAATCGCAATGAGGTCATCAAGATTCATGGTGTAGAGTTCTTCAAGGGAGGTGATTTTTGCTTTTTCGAGTTTTTTGAGCACCGATGGCCCAATCCCAGGTATCTTTGTAATTTCCTTTATCTCTGTTTTTTTCTCAAGTTTTACTTCTTGTGGTTTCGCGTCGATTTTTATCTCTGGTTTGACTTCCTCTTTTCCCACAAGTTTAAAGGTAATTTCATCAGGGAGTTTTGCATCCGGTCTCATGATTCTGACTTTTACTCCAAGCACCCCTGGTTTGAGTTTCGCGGTTGCTAATCCGATGTCCATGACTTCTTTTGCGGTTTCCCCGCAATATTTCACGTGACCTTCGGTGAATTTCTCGGTCCGGTGTCTTTCCCCAGTTAATTTGCCTGCGAGAATCACTTGGCAGCCTTTTGCGCCTGCTTGCATAATTCGCCGTACCGTCGAATGCCCAGCTCGTCTGAAATGCCATCCTCGCTCGAGTGCTTCTGCAAGTTTCTCAGCCATGATTTGAGCGTTCAAGGACGCATTTGAGCCTGCTTCCTGTATTTCTATTTGCGGGTTATCAACGTTAAATTTAGTTCGAATGGACTCAGTTAGATCTTTGATTTTTGCACCGCTCTTCCCGATGACCATGCCTGGCCGCTCGACAAGAATGTTGACTCGTGTTCCAATCGGGGTACGCTGGATGTTCATTCCACCAAAACCAGCTCCTTCGATTTCTTTTACCAGGAACTTTTTTATCAACGATCGCTTAGCGTTCTCTCTGATAAACTTGCGTTCGTTTGCCATTATTCTACCTCTTCAAGAATGATTTCGACATCGGTTGTCGTTTCATTTTTATCAGTTGCCCTGCCATGCGCTCGTGGCATGATTCCATGGATGATTCTGCCTTGATAGGCGGAGATGTGGACGATTTTCATTTTATCAACATCAAACCCTTTGTACTCAGCGTTATTCTCTGCATTTTTGACGACCTTGAGCATGTATCGTGCAGCTTTCTCCGGGAAGCTTCCGGGTCCTATTCCCTTTTGATGCAATCGTTTCTTCTTATGATATACCGCAGGAAGCGCTCGTTTCATTACGATGATCTCTTCGAGATACTTTTTTGCTGCTTCAATTGTTTTTCCTCGTAACGCATGGGCTAAGTTCATCGAGTCTTTCTGGGAACAATGCAGTTCGTAACCATATGCTCGTGCGCTTTTTTCTGAGTTTTTTTCAGCTGAGTATTTTGGCATGGCTCATCACTTCAATGGCATGAATTTAGAACCTCTGGTAGCTCCTACTCCAGGTCCTGTATGTTTTACTTTCTTACGGGTTAATGCAAATTCCCCGAGGTAATGCCCAATCATCTGAGGCTGAATATTGACTCGTTCGAAATCCTTTCCATTGTGGATAAGGATATTGTGACCAATGAACGATGGTAAGACAATCATATTCCTACAATGTGTTTTTATCAGATCCCCTTGTTTTGCGTTCTTAATATCATTCATGAGTTTGTTCTCATCTTTGGACAACCCTCGTTTCAGCGTCCGACGGGTGCGTGAGGGAAGCATCGGCAGTAGTTCTTCGACAGAGAGTTTTTGAAGCTCTTCAATGGTTTTCCCATGGAATTGAAATTCCTTTTTTCGAATCTCAACTTTTTTCCTATCTCTCTTCCGTCTGCTTTTCGCTGCGGATCCAAATTTGATTTGTGGCATGGTCATTACCTTCTTCCAGTTCTCCTGGCAGCAATGTTTCCAACTTTTCTACCAGGTGGTGCACCGCGTGGGACACAACTTGGTTTTCCGACATGTTGGTGGCTTCCACCCCCATGAGGATGATCGACCGGGTTCATGGCAACACCGCGTACCACTGGGTAATTTCTCCCTTTTCCGCGGGATGCATGCCATTTTTTCCCTGCTTTCATGAACGGTTTATCTTGCCGTCCACCACCGGCAGCAACTCCAACAGTTGCTCGGCATAAAGAATCTAATGTTTTGAATTGACCTGAGGGGAGGCGAATGATTGTTCTATGTGCGTCATGGGAGATCACATATGCACCACTCCCACCCGCTCGAACCATTTTACCCCCATCTCCCGGTTTTATTTCAATATCATAAATAGGGTACCCCTCTGGGATAGTTCCAATAGGCATGATGTTCCCAAGTTCACAGTCCGCCTTGCTTGCGGTGAATTTCACCTCATGACCAACGAAGCTTCCTTCTGTTGCTATCATCAGAATCTTTTTGTTATTCTGCATTCTTACTTCAGCGACAGGAGCACTTCGTCCAGGGTCATGTATAAGTTTTTCTACGGTTCCTTTTGTGCTTCTTTCGTTGGTATATTGGATATTTCCACGATATTTATGTGATGGGACGTTGTATCGGCCTCGAAACCGCCCTCGCCGTTGTTGGATAAGATTTTTCCCCATTGTTCACCCCTTTAGAAGACTCCTATACGCATACCGAGATCCTCTGCCTTGTATTCAGGCATGAAGACGACCGTTGCGTGTTTTCCTTTGTTTGTTATCCGTGTGTTTACCGATTTTACTTTTACAGAAAACATTTTTTCAACTGCTTTTTTAATCAGCGCTTTATTCGCAGTTCTTTTCACCACAAACTCTAATGCATTGTTTTTTTCCATATGGCTCATTGATTTTTCTGTCACAAATGGATAAAGGACAATTGAATACGGATCCATAGTCATTATTTAGCCCCTCCAATTTTTGTTAATGCGGATTTAGTAATAATTGTCAATCTCCCGGCTATACCGCCTGGTGCGAGATGCTCAATATTGAGTTGTTGTGGTTTTGTGATATCGACACCGCTGAGATTCTTGGAGCTCTTTTCTAATCCTTCTTTTAATGATACGATGAGTAAGGATTTTGGAATACGATACCGTCGTCCTCGCATTTTTCCTTTGCCGGCACGCACGTGTTTTCCGTTCGCTGATCGCAAGATATCTAGGTCGATACCGATTTTCTCTAAGACTTCGATGACTTCTTTGGTCTTTTTAATGTTTTCAAAGCCATCTTCGATGACAATAGGTAAGGTTACTTTTTCGTCAAAACGATGCCCTCTTTTTGTAACGATCTCTTTGACTGCGGTTGCTGCAAGCGCTGAATTTCGAGCAAGTTTGTTTTCTTTTTTGTTCATTTTTTCTTTCCAATTCCGTTCGACTTTTGGGGGATGGGCACGTCTTCCGCTGACAACATTCGGGGCGAGTGCTGCCGCTTGTCCTTGCGTTAACCGTGGTACTCGAGACATTCCTCTGCCTTTTCCAACTGATGCAACCGCATGTCTAGTTCCTGCTAAGGGATCGGACCCATATGGTTGTCGTTGATTTGAGCGGATTACTTCGAATGATTTTTTAATGATGTCAGGACGGTAGGGTGTCTCGAAGATCTTTGGTAAATCGATTTTTTCTTTTACTGTTCCATCTAACGCGTAGAGGTTTACTTTTGTCATCTTTATGCCCCCTGCTTACTGGTTGTGGATACATAGGTGATTTCTGCTTTCTGGAATTTCACACCACGCTGATACCGGACCGCGTCTCGCATACCGATAAGACGTTTGACTGGCCCAGGGATGGAGCCATGGATTAAAACGTAGGAATTCCGTATGACGCCGTAATTCGGGAATCCACCAGCCGGGGTGATTTCCTCGCCGTTCTCTCCGATTTTTAAGATACGCTTGTTATATTCGGTGCGCTGATGATATCCCATTTGTCCTGCTTGTGGGACTGTTGCTTGTACCCAGCTTGGATGCCAGGAACCTGCGGTTCCAATCATTCTTCGGTGTTTTGAGTTTTTATGTAATAGGAGTTTTACGTGATGTCTTTTGATGGTACCTTGCCATCCTTTTCCCTTGGTGATTGCGATGGTATCAAGCATGTCTCCTTCTTTCATGACATCATTTATCTTCAGATCTTTTCCAAGGATTTCTTTTGCGTATTTGATTTGCTCTTCAATGGTTCCCCCACCAATTTTTACCTCGCTGATCTCTGGCGCTTTCTTCGTTGTCCCTGTGACAAGTTTCGGTTGTGTGTAGATGATTACTCGGATTTCATCGGCATCTTTGGTTAGATCCCAATTTTTTTCTTTCTGATTTTTCACAAGCGGTATTCTGCGTGCTAATTCAGAATCGAGTTTTTCCGCCCAGATTTCACCGACGCATTGTAGTCCGTATGCTGTTCGTTGGTATGTTCGAACTGCTGCAACTTTCATAGGTGGTGTTTCAACAACGGTGACAGCCATTTTCACTTCTCTTCCTGATGTTGTCGAGGTCGGTCGGTAATCGACGATGAATGCATGGGTCATTCCGGCTTTGTATCCAAAGAATCCTTGTATCTTTGGTTTATCGTTTCCTTCTGCCCAACTTTTGATGTGGGGTGTTTCTGTTTTCGCTCGTTTCCGTGGCCAATAGCCATGTGACCCTCGTTTTGGTTTGTGGATATCTGCCATAATATATCCTCTGTTTTTATTTAGTCTGTATTAGATTGTATTCTTATTGCGTCTCAACCGTGACATTTCCGAAACAACCAAAAATCATTGAGGCTGTTTCTTACCGGGATTCTTGAAGAATTGCCCGATCATGTCTGGTAGAGACAGGGAAGTAAGGCATAAAAGAATTGGTATATAAATGTTGTTGCTCTGGATGATTGTTCTCGGTAGTGATTTTTACGCTTGAGCATAATAGTACAATTAATAATACTGCATTTTTCAGTTGAGGGTTTTCATCATTAATAATTTTTTACATTGGTGTGATGTTGGTAATTTACCAATAATTATAAATAGGGGTTTGTGTATAATATTATTGCTGATAGGTTGCTTGCTATCATCGTTCTCGGCAACAAGGAAAAAAAAAAACGGAGACGTTGAAAAATGGTAGAAAACACACAAAAGAAATTGAAAATACTTGCAGCAGTTCTTATCATAGGTATGTTCGGAATTGTGAGCCTATCTGGATGTACTACTCAAAAAGAAAATACAATAAAAGTATCGGGAGCATATTCGCTCTATCCGATGATGGTGGTCTGGGCTCAACAATATCATACTCTTCATCCAGATATCAATATCGATGTTACATCAGGTGGAGCTGGGAAAGGTATGGCAGACGCACTCTCGGAATCCGTCGACCTCGGGATGGTTTCAAGAGATATTACCACTGCTGAAGCAGACCAGGGAATTATAGCAGTCGCTGTCGTTGAGGATGCAGTCCTTGCGACAATAAACACTGGGAATCCCGTCCTTGAGACAATATTGGAAAAAGGTCTAACAAAACAACAGTTGCGAGAAATTTTTATCAATTACTCAATATCAACATGGGGACAATTGGTAGGGGATTCGAACAATATGGATCCTATTAAAGTCTATTCAAGATCTGACCCCTGTGGCGCTGCAGAATCCTGGGTGAAATACCTTGGTGACTATACACAAGATGATATTCCGGCAAGAGAAGAAATCACAAAAGTAAAAGGTGATGACTCCATGTCAAAATCTATCGTAGGTGATCCCCTTGGAATCGGATATAGCAATGTAAACTATATCTATTCAAATAACACAAATGCACCCAAGGATGGAATGGTGGTCGTCCCTCTCGACCTCAATGAGAACGGTACAATAGACCCTGAAGAGAATTTTTATGAACGCAGGGACGACATCGTCAATGCAGAGATTAATGACGTGTTACCCTCCCCACCATCACGGTTAGTGTATCTGGTCACATTGAACAACTTCACAGGAATAACCAAAGACTTCGTCATGTGGATCTTAACCGAAGGACAACAATATACCTTTCATAACGGATATAGCGCCGTTCCAAACGATATTCTAGATGACCAGTTACAAATACTCGAAGGCGGATAACGGAGGACAACACCAAATAACCTTCTCCTCCTTAAAAATCATAAACCAACAGGATAAATATGCCTCCTAGTCCTCTAAGCGGTCTGTTAAAAAATAAATTCATACTAGTTGGTATATTATCTCTAATTCTTTCATTTATTTTCTTATTTCTCCTCAACAATTTCTTCCTTTTTGCATTATTTCTCATCATCTTCATAATACTGTTGATATATAATTTCATTACCGTAACAAGAAAACTCTATGACACCTTAGGAACCCGACTGATGCTTTTTGTTACCGGGGTCGTCATTTTTTTATTTTTCTTACTCTTAGCAGTCCTCATAAACGGTTCTCTTAACATACTCGCCGAGGAATCCCTTTCCGACCTTCTCTTTTCTTCAACATGGAAACCGTTCTCCGGTGAATTTGGTCTTTTTGCGGTGATTATAGACACACTCCTCGTTACCGCAATCTCTATGCTCATCGCAGTCCCAATTTCTTTACTAAGTGCAATTTATATCGCTGAATATGCACCAAAAAAATTTCGAAACATCGTCAGACCATTTATTGATGTACTCGCTGGCGTCCCCTCCGTTGTTTTTGGGCTATGCGCCCTCCTTGTATTTGTCCCTATAGTACGAGATGATATCGCACCATTTTTTGGTAGCAGTATCAGCTCTGGGTTCAGTTTATTCACTGCATCGTTGATTTTAGCAATTATGGTCTTCCCTATCATCATCTCATTATGCCTCGAATCGTTCAATTCAATCCCTATCGCATTGAAAGAAGCATCACTTTCTGTAGGAGCCACCAAATGGGAAACGGTAAAAAAAGTCATCTTTCGCGCCTCCGGTCCGGGGGTGCTTGCAGCAATATTTCTCGGATTTGGCAGAGCATTTGGCGAGACCATCGCAGTGAGCATGGTGATCGGAAACCAAGAACTCATCCCAAAATCTCTCTTTGGACCGGGTCAGACACTTGCCTCACTCATCGCTTCTAACTACACTGAGGTAAGCTCCATACCGATTCTTGCTTCAGCACTCATCTTCGTCGCTTTATTACTTTTTGTCGTTGTGCTCATCTTCAATTTACTCGGTTATCTCGTTCTCCGACGAGCAAGTAAGAGGTGGAAATATTGAATAAACGGAACATCGAAGAAAAAATTTTCCTTGGGCTGATGCTCGCCTCTGTATTCATCGTAATGGGCAGTCTTATACTCATAGTGACGGTTATTGTCCTCAATGGCGCCCCGTCCCTCTCTCTTGAGATACTCACCCAGACATCTGAGGGAGGATTCTACCTTGGAGAAGGTGGTGGATTTCTCAATGCTATCGTCGGATCATTGCTTCTTGCACTCCCGGCCACCGGACTCGCCTTCTTAATAGGCATCGCCATAGCCTTGTATCTTCAAAAAGATTTTTTAAACCCCAGCATCGCGAATTTTATTCGCATATGCCTTGATATTCTCTGGGGAATCCCTTCCGTTGTGTATGGTGTGTTTTGTTTAACTATCATGATTGCGATTGGAATGACTGGAGGGTCGCTTCTCTTTGGGATCGTCGCACTCACCTTACTTGAAATCCCTATCATTACTCGAAGCATCGATGAATCTATCAAAATGGTTCCAATTGGATTAAAAGAAAGCGCCTATTCCCTGGGATCGACAAAATTTGAAACAGCAATAAAGGTAGTACGACGACAAGCGATGCCTGGGATACTCGCTGGTGTCCTACTAGGATTTGGGAGAGGGATTGGTGATGCTGCATCGATATTACTTACCGTAGGTGACTCAAATTATTTCCCGACATCTCTTACGGATCAAACAGCAGCCTTACCAACGATGATCCTCAATCTCGTTAGCATGCCAGACCAAGTCGTCCAAAATAAGGCGTATGCAGTCGCCTTTGTGTTACTCATGATCGTTTTAATGATTAGTATCATCACAAGATATCTAACAAAAAAATCATCAAAACATATCATAAAATAATAAAAAAAGAGGAATCGACAATGAATAAATCCAAGACTATTCAGATAGAGACCAAGGCTCTGAACGTCACCATACACAGCAATCCTGTGTTAAAGAATATCGATATTCAGATACCAGCCAAGCAACTCACTGCTATCATCGGTCCATCCGGATGTGGAAAAACCACCTTGTTGAAATCATTTAACAGATTACTGGAGATTCAGGACGGCATAAAAATACATGGTGAAATCATTGTCGATGGAACAAATATCATGTCAAGCGGACTGAATGTCCCAGATATCCGGAAAAAAATGGGTCTGATTTCCCAGAAACCCTATCCATTACCGATGTCGATTTTTGAAAACGTCGCCTATGGATTACGCATTCACCATGATAAAAACGCAAAGGAACTTACTGAGGCAGTACAAAATTGTTTGCAGGAAGTTGGTCTGTGGAGCGAAGTCAAAGACCGGTTGCATGACCCCGCCTCACGATTATCAGTCGGACAGCAGCAACGATTATGTTTAGCCAGAGCTATCGCAGTACAACCTGAAGTTATTTTATGTGATGAACCAACCTCCGCCCTTGACCCAATCGCCGCCCAACAAATTGAAAAACTCCTGTTAAAATTAAAGAAAGACTTCACAGTCATCCTTGTTACCCATACCCTGCGTCAAGCAAAACGGGTCGCTGATTACGTCATCTTCCTCTATTTTGGCAAGGTAATAGAACAAGGACCTGCTGCTGAATTTTTCAACAACCCAAAAAACCCTGAAACAAAGGCCTATTTAGCCGGAGAAATAAGTTAGCTAGCCTATCGTATGATAGAAAAAAGAGAGTGAGCGAACATGAAAATCGATCTTGATTCTGTGAAATGTATCAAAGAAACCGCGATAACAATCCGTGGTTCACGCAGAAGAATCACTGTACCATCTGAGGTTGTCGACCTCCTCAACATCAAAGACGGTGATAAACTCAAATGGATTGTCCTAACTGACCGAACAATCACTCTCTCAAAAGTAAAATAAAAAAAATAGAATGGTCTTGCCTTGGTGGTTAGACCGCATCCATTTCTTTTCCAAATGCTTGTTTTGGTGTGATACCACTGGCCATTCCAGCAGCAACCGCTATCTTCATTGTGTCACCAATAATGAACGGTATCAAACCCATGAGGAGTAAACCCCACAGATCGACAGAAGCACCAGTAAAAGAAAGCCAGCCATACAATTGGACTAATCCAACGCCAAAGACAATCCCAAAGTTCGCAAAGAACATCAATGCAAACATCGTCCAATATTTCCGTGATCGAACATAGGTATCAACACAGTACCCAAGGAAGAAAGCAGCTAAAATAAAACCAATGAGATATCCACCGGTTGGACCAGCAAGATAAGCAAATCCACTGTTCATCCCAGCAAACCAGGGGACTCCTGCCATTCCCACACCAAGGTAAATACTTTGGGAAATACCACCCCACCATTTTCCAAGAACCACTGCACTAAGGACCACAGCAAACGTTTGTGCTGTGAGCGGGACAGGAGATCCTGGCAAATAAAAACGCAGTTGAGCCAATAACCCTGTTAAACAAGCAAAACTAACTGCAAGGATGATTTTATTATACAGTTCAAGATTGTAGCGCCATTTGAAAAACGTGTATCGAGCATGTTTGTATTTATTCACATACATGTTTATTTCCATGTAACTCAACCTCTCTAAGGAAGAAATTCAAAAGGTGTAACGGATACTGCTAAAAGAAGTTTTTGCCTCTTTTTTCGTATTTTTCACAGAACAAAGAGCGTGTGATAGCAGAAATGACCCCCTTCATAAATCAGTCTTCTCTACGATCCGAACTCTTTATATTATCAAGAGAAACATAATTAAAGAATTCCTACTATACGACTGCCTATGTTTCAAGTGCCACGAGGAACCAGAGATTTTACTCCAGATGAAATGCAAAAAAGACGGTATTTAGAACACAACATGGCTAAGACGTTCACCTCATTTGGATATGGTGAAATCCAGACGCCGACTTTCGAGAATTTAGAACTTTTCACCGCAAAATCTGGGGAATCCATCATCAATGAACTCTACGCGTTTAACGATAAAGGCGGCCGATCCTTAGCCTTACGACCAGAGCTGACCGCCCCCGTAATCAGATGTTACGTCGAACGATTGCAGATGGAACCAAAACCACTTAAGCTCTTCTATTTCGGAAACTGCTACCGATACGACCGACCACAAAAAGGCAGATATCGAGAGTTCCAACAAGCAGGCTGCGAAATCATCGGAACAGACACCTGTGAAGCGACCGCAGAATTACTCGCCCTTGCCTATACCCTTCTGAAAAACACAGGATTAAAAAATATTCGACTGAACATTGGGAATCTTACCCTAATCAGCGCTATTTTCAAAAAATTACACCTTCTCAAAGATGATCAAAAGATACTCCTACCCCTGATAGATAAAACTCAATTCGATGATTTAAAAATAGCTCTCCGTGACTGCAACGTCTCTGAAGAAATAATAAACGAATTCCTGGACGTCCTTCAAACATCTGATATCAATAAAATCCGTTCATTCATCGGTGAAGATCACGATGCGAAAACTGAACTTTCAACCATGGAGACAATCCTGGATTTGCTAAAAAACGCATTTCACATTAATGAATATGTACTTAAATTAAGCATCGTACGAGGCCTTGACTACTACAGAGGTTTAGTCTTTGAAATAGATGCACCGGTCCTTGGAGCAGAAAAACAACTCTGCGGAGGAGGGTCCTACGACCTGGTCTCCTTGTTTGGTGGTACCGAAGTTCCCACATCAGGTTTTGCTATCGGATTTGACAGAACCATCCTTGCTTTAGAGGAGGAAGGATTTCGCTTCCCCGCCAGGAAACTCGATGTGTTCGTCATCCCAGTCAATCAAACAATGAATACGACAGCTATTCAAATAACCCAGGAATTGCGAAGCCATGATATCTCAGCTGATTTTGATCAACTCAGACGAGGTATCGGGAAATCCTTAAAATACGCGGATGCAAGACATGCTGAAAAGGTTATCATCGTTGGACCAAAAGAACTAGAAAACAAGACAGTAACCCTCCGAGATATGAAAACAGGCGCTCAAGAAATAGTTACACTCACAGACATCCACACAAAACTTAAGGAAATCTAGCCTGTCAAAGGACTTGTTATGAAAAAAAAATTTTTTATCATTGATACTTCAGCAATACTCTCTGGAAAACCAATAATCATGGTCGATGCAGCAATTGTCACAACACCTGGGGTTTCAGATGAATTTAGTCCCGGTGGCAGAGATTTCCGTACGTTTGAATTACTCAAAGAAACCGGGTTGACGGTGCGGATACCATCAAAAGACGCAATAAACACAGTAAAAAAAATAGCCCAGGAAACCGGTGATGATCGTCGACTTTCAATCGCTGATATTGAAATTGTAGCGTTAGCGATTGATATCAATAAAGAACCTGATCAAGAAGCGATCATTCTCAGTGATGATTATTCAATCCAGAATGTTGCATCAACATTGGATGTCAGGTACCAAGGGTTCTTGCAAAAAGAAATAACAAAAAAGTTTAAATGGGTCTCTCGTTGTCCAGGGTGCGGAAAACAATTCAACGAGATAAAAAAAATCTGTCCTATCTGTGGAACAGTGACGAAAAGCCATCTTTCGCAGAAAAAAAATCTTTGATTGTGTGAGCAAATGAACCTAAAAGAAATGTTTATGAAATTTTGGAAAAGCGAAGATAATAAAATTTCGATTATTCGCGATGTCGTCGTTGCACTCCTTGCTGTATTTATTATTTTAATATTTTTATGGGGATACACCGGTCAGTGGTTTGCTGCGCCAATGGTTGCGATAGAATCTGGGAGCATGGAACATCCAAATTCCCCATTTGGGCGACTAGGAACAATTGATGCAGGTGATATGGTCCTTGTTCAGAAAGTAACAAAGGAAAGTGACGTCATCCCTCATGGTGGTACAATTACCGGTGCTGAAGCAGAGAATGGTTGGCAAACATATGGTGATTATGGTGACGTCATTATCTATAAACCTCTTGGGCGTACTGATGTGTCGCAAATTATTCATCGGGCGATGTGCTGGGTTGAGGTATATCAAACAAACGGAGTTACAACGTACACGATTGCTGATTATGGTATCTACAACGAAACAAGTCTTACCATTGCTCATTTAGGATTATACAATCGGGATCCCGGATGGACCCACTCAGGGTATCTTACGAAAGGAGATAATAATCAGATAATTGATCAGATTACAGATATTTGCCCTGAGCCAGTTGAATTGGATTGGATATCTGGGAAAGCTCGACTTGAGATCCCTTGGCTTGGAGCAATTAATCTGTTTTTTGAGGATATTCTTCACGGAAAGAATACCATTGGTAATGTCCATCAGGATAGTCTGATATGTCTTGGTATTGTGATTGCGGTTCTTGTTTCCATACCGATCATCCTTGATGTGTATGAGTATTGGAATAAACGCAAAAAAAATGATTTAAAAAACAAAAATGAATAAGATTTTATTAAAAATGCTCGATTGAATCAAACACTTGCCATTCTACAAACTCTGTGCATTCAGCAATAATCTTCTGAGCGATTTTTTTCTTTAATCCAGTTTTCATAAGGTCTTTTACGGTTGCTTGACGTAACTTCTCCAAGGTGGTATATCCGCAATTGCTCAGTATGCCTGCGGTTTCCTGATCAATACTATCAAATGCGACAAATGGATCGTTCCGTTCTATTATTGGGCTTGACAATTTTTCTTTTATGATTTCTTCTTTCATATGAATGTCCATTTTTTTCTTGGCGTTCTCCTCTTCTTTCATCTTATATTTCTGCTCTTCTTTTTCCCTTTTCCTCTGTTCTTTTTGCATTTTCCTTTCAAACGTTTTTGTTTTACGAAGTTCTTTTTCTTCTGCAGCGATTCGTACTAAAGCCATTGTTTGTTTTTGTTGTTCTGCTTGTTTAAGTTCGTCAATGAGTCCAGTGCCCTTTGCTTTTCCGAAAGAAAGTCTACTGATATGTTCTCGGTCTATTTTCTCATCAGATTGCTTTTGTTTTTGTTCTTTCTTCTCTTTTTCTCTTATTTCCATTTCTTTTAATGCAAGGGTTTTGTCTTTTTTTCTTTGTTCCTCTTTTAGCAGTCTCTGCGCTTCACGTTCTTTTTCCTTTGCCTGTTTTTTTAGAAGTTTGTTATCTGATGTTTTTGGTTTTGGTATCTCTTTGTTCGTTTTGTTTGATTTGAAAAGATATTTCCGTTGTTTTTCTTCTAATTTCTTTTGTAGCTTTTGCTCTCTTTCTTTCTTTTTTAATTCAAGTCGTTCGTTATGTGCTTTTTCCTTTTGTTCCGTCTCAAGGCGTTTTTGTTCACGTTTTTTTTCTTTTTCAATTTGTTTTTGTGCATTTGTCGGTGGAGGTTCGGTTGTGACGCCAGATGGGTGTGTATCAAGTTCTTCTTGTGTTATCTTATGATAGGGTTTCCAAGGGGTGAGATTTTTTTGTTCTTCTTTTTTTGTCCCAAAAAGTTTTTTATGAGTTTTTTCTGGTTTTTCTGTTGTAACAACAGGGATTTGAGTTTTAGTTTTTTCTTCCTTTTTTGTTTCGGATGATGTTGCGAGTGGTGTCTTTTTTTCTTTTTTTATTTTGCTGGTTTTTTGTTTTTCTTTTTGCTTTTTTTGTCGCTCTAAGAGTTCCAATCGTGATTTCTCTTCCATTTCCGTTAAAAGATGTTGTTCTTCTTTTAATTTTTCTTCAGTTTGGATCGCAGATTTTCTCTGTTTAATTTCTTTTTCTTTTTGTTCTTCGCGTTGTTTTTGTTGAGTCTGTAATGTCTCTATTTTGAGTTTGATTTCTTTTTCTTTCGCAAGCCTTTTTGCTTCTTTTTCTTTTATTTTAGCTTCCTGTTTTGCTTTTTTCTCTTCGGTCTTTTTTTGTTTGCGTTGTTCTTTTTCTTTTTTCAGCATCGTTGCTTGTTCGAGTCGTAGTTTTGCTTCGCGCTCCTTTAAAAGACGTTGTTCCTCCTGTTCTTTTTGCTTTGACTCAATTGCAGCTTTTTTATTCTCAAAATCCTTTCTTTTTTGATTTTGTCTTTGTTTATGTTGGAACTCTATCCACTCCAATTTTAGTTTTCTATCATGCTCTCTTGCGAGTCGCTTCGCATCCAGTTTTTTTTGCTTTAAATCAATTTTTGCTTTTTTCTCATCTATCTTTTTTTGTTTTTGTTTCTCTTTTTCCTTTTTTTGTCTTTCTTTGATTTCCAATTGTGATTTTATTTCTTTTTCTTTTTGAAGACGTTGTTTTTTCCTTTCTTTTTCTTCTAATTGGGTGACGGCTTGTGTCTCTTTTAATTCTTTTTGTTTTTGTTCTTCGCGCTGTTTTTTTAAGGATTCTATTGTCTCGACTTTGAGGTTCTGTTCTTTTTCTTTTGCGAGTCGTTTCTCTTCACGTTTTTTTTCCTTTATCTCGATTCGTGCTTTTTTCTCATCTATCTTTTTTTGTTTACGGTCTGCTTTTTCCTTTTTTTGTCTTTCTATGATTTCTAAACGTGATTTTTTCTCTTTTTCTTTTTCAAGACGTTGTTCTTCCTGTTCATTTTCATCTGCTTGGGCAAAGGCTTGTTTGAGTGCTAGCTCTTTTTGTCTTTGTTCTTGGTGCTGTTTTTGTTGGGTTTCTATTGTCTCTTCTTTGAGGTGTTTTTCCTTTTCTTTTGCAAGGTGTTTTGCTTTTTTCTCTTCGATCTTTTTTTGTTTGCGGTCTTCGAGTGGTTTTTGTTGCATCTCAAATCGCATTGGCTCTTTTTTTTCTGTTGATACCGCTTGGAATTCGACTGGCTCAAAAGAAGGTATTTCGTTTTGTTGTTTGTGTGGAATTGACAAAAATCCTTTTTTTTTCTCCTTCATCGGTTCAGCCTTTTGAGGTATGTCTTTTTCCATCGCGGTCTTTATCTTATCTGGAGGTTTAATGTACAGGGCTTCTTTTGGTACCGGCTTGAATTCCGGGAGATGTTCTTCGTCTTCCATCTGGGGAGACGACACGGGGATGAATTCTTTTTGACCCTGTGTTTTTTTCACTACTGTTTTTGATTTCTCTTCTACAACGCCCTTCCTTGGAACAGGAATCTTTTCTATTTCAAAGAGTGATTCTTTGGCAAAGGGGTCTTCTTTGACCGATAAAAAATTTACTACGGGTTGTTCTTTTTCTTTTTTTTTCAGTCGTGGTCCGAGGTCTATTTGAATAACTTTTTCTTCTTTCTTCGGGATTCCCTCTTGTTTATGGACAATAACTCGTGGTTGTAACCCTGCTGATTGTGAAGGTAAGTCATCAGAAGAAACATTTTGTTTTTGATTTTTAAAAGAATCATCAGACAATCGTTTTCGTAACGATTCAAGTTTTTCAGCTTCATGAGGAGAAACTGTTCTTTGTTTTGGTAACGAGGCGCTATCTATCAATTCGTGCAACTTATCAATATCTTTAACTCGTATTTTTCTCTCTCGCACCATCGGGGTTGAAAAGTGTTGTCCCGTATTAATAAATTTTCCTAAAATGAACTTGAGTTATGTAATTAAGAGATATATCAACGGTGTTTCATTTGCTGGTATAGGGAAGCGGGTCTTTCACTTTCGCCTCTTGGAAGCCTTTGAGACGTAACAGACAAGAGTCACATCGACCGCATGCTTCTGCTTCTCCTCGGTAACATGACCAGGTTTTCGAAAATGGGACGTTCAACCCTACTCCTTTCTTTACTATTTCAGCTTTTGTCAGATGCAGAAGTGGTGCTTTGATACGAACAGGTTTTCCTTTTAATCCCTGTCGTGTCGCAAGATTTGCCAACTGTTGGAACATTTTTACATACTTTGGTCTGCAATCAGGGTATGCTGAGTAATCTACGGCGTTTACCCCCAGGAAGATTGCATCTGCATCAATGGTTTCGGCATATGCTAACGCATAGGAAAGGAAAATCGTATTTCGAGCGGGAACATAGGTTGATGGGATACGTTTGCCGATATCCGTTACCAGATGATTGGTGATCTTTTTGGCAGATGATGAAAGAAGTGAAGACCCCCCAAATTTCTGTAGATTAATAGAAAGAATGATATGGTTTTTTGCTGCGACTGCTTTACTTATTTTTTTTGCGCATAAGAGTTCTTTTGCATGTCGTTGGCCGTAGCGGAACGACAATGCATAAATGTCATACCCTTGTTTTTTTGCGATAAAAGCAGTCACCGCGGAATCAAGACCACCAGAGATCAAACACACTGCTTTTTTTCTCATATCTTATCGATTCCACAGTGGTGACATCATTCGGAGTCTTTCGACTATCTGGGGGAGAACCTTGGAGATCTGTGCTATTTCTTCTTTTGTGTTCTCTCGTCCGAGAGAGATTCGCAATGACCCGTGAGCTTGTACCGGGTCTAAGCCTATCGCAAGTAGCACGTGGGATGCCTGGAGCTTCTTTGACGAACATGCAGAGCCTGTCGATGTTGCAATACCTTCCTCATCTAAACCCAGAAGCAGGGATTCTCCTTCGATTCCTGTGAAGCGGAAATGCGCGTTGTTTACCAGACGTTTCTCAGGATGCCCGTTAAGATAGCTTTCCTCAATCTGCAATACGTTCTTTATCAGATTATCTCGTAATGTTTTCATTCTGGTATTATCCGTGGTCATTCTCTTTTTTGCCAGTTCACATGCTTTTCCAAGACCGACGATACCAGGGGTGTTTAAGGTACTGCTCCTCATCCCTTTTTCGTGGCCTCCACCATGGATAATTGGTTGAATCTTGATTCCGTTGCGAATGTAGAGTGCTCCAATTCCTTTCGGTCCATAGATTTTATGTGAGGATATTGCCAGCATATCGATCTGTTGTTTTTTCACATCAATCGGAATTTTCGTCACAGCTTGGACCGCATCGGTATGGAACGTAATCTCATGGTCCTGGGCTATCTTTCCTATCTCCTCGATTGGTTCAATAGTACCAATTTCATTATTCGCAAACATAAAAGAGAAAAGGAATGTGTTTTTTGAAATCGAAGAACGTAGTGTTTCCAAATCGATTAAACCCTGGTTATCAACTGGGAGATATTTGACCTGGAATCCTTGTTCTTCGAGATGCCGACAGACTTCAAGAACCCCAGGATGTTCAATCGTCGATGTGATGATGTGAGGTCCTTTCAACGTTCGTTTCTCTTTGTTCGCATACGCTAGTCCTTTTATCGCAAGGTTGTCTGATTCGGTTCCCCCTGCGGTAAAGATTATTTCATCGTCACGAGCACCAATGATATCACTGACACGTGCTCTTGCCGTGTCAATTGCTTCTCGAGCTTCGCGTCCGAACGCATGAATCGACGATGGATTCCCAAAATATTGCGAGAAATAGGGGAGCATTGCCTGAATTACTTCTTCGTCGACTTTCGTTGTGGATGCATGATCCAGGAAAATGCGTTTCATTCTTGTTCACCTTACCTCATATCCATCATACGTTGTAATGGGATACGTGCTTTCTGCATGATCTCCTCTGAGAGGTGGATCTTTGGTTCCAGAGTCTCCATACTCTTTAATACTTTTTCCAAGGTTGTTTTTTTCATATTAGGGCAGACTGCCGAGGGGATCGGATAGAATTTCTTTCCCGGGTTTTCCTTTTCCAGTCGATAACACAACCCTTTTTCAGTCCCGATGATAAATTCCTTTTTTGGGGATGTCTTCACATGATCGACCATCCCATTTGTAGAAAAAGCATAATCCGCTAGCTTGATGATTTCTGGTTGGCATTCCGGATGAGCCAGAAATTCTGCACCAGGGTGCTTCTGCTTCAGCAGTAAGACATCCTCCTTTTTAATATCATGATGAGTGCGGCACACCCCTGGCCACAGAATCATTTCTTTTTCTGGGACCTGTTGTTGAATATACAATCCTAAGTTACGATCTGGGACAAAAATGATTTTTTTTGCAGTCCTGCTTTTTACAATCTTTACTCCGTTTGCTGAGGTACAGCAGATATCAGAGAGTGCTTTGACATCAGCAGTTGTGTTAATGTAGGCGACGATTTCTGCGTCAGGGTGTTTTATTTTTAGCCATCCAAGACTTTCTGCATCGACCATTTCAGCCATCGGGCAGTTCGCTGTTTTATCCGGGAGAATAACGGTTTTTTCAGGATTTAAGATCTGAGCAGCCTCCGCCATGAAATCAACACCACAGAAAACGATTACTTTCGCGTCTGTTTTCGTTGCCTTTAGAGATAAGTCTAGTGAGTCCCCAACAAAATCAGCGATATCTTGGATCTCCGGGTTTTGATAGTTATGGGCAAGGATGATTACATTGTGTGTTTTTTTGAGCTGATTAATCCTTTGTTGTAATGATTTCTGCATACAGATGCCACGTATGATTTTTTTCCAGAATACCACTATGGGACATAAAGCTTCCTCCGCTCTGTTATTTTTATTCAACAAAGGAAAATCTATTTATCCTCGATATTGTTTCACTGGTTGTAGGAGATGGATAGCAGATGGATGTCGTAGCGTTTATTATAGGTTTAATCATCGGTGTCATTACCATAGGCGTTGCCATTGAGATAGGGATGCGACGCGTCAATAAAACTCAACCAGCAACTCGACCAACCCATAAGTGGAGTATCGCGGAGATAGCAAACCCTCGTATCATAGCGGAAAACATGGGGGATATGGATCTTCCAAAAAACGCAAAGATCGTGGTCAATGAATACGAAAATGGGATGGCCTTAAAAGGAATTGATGTGAAACAGCATTCTGGTATCAGGGGTAACTTCATCCTTGGTGATGATCGTGCGTTGATTCTATCAGGTCCCATCAAACAGGATGAACTTGGAATTTGGACTGTTGAGAAAGAGATGCTTGAAAAACTCAATAAATATTTTAATGATAGCTGGGAGAAAGCAACACCTTTGATAGACGACGAGCAAGACAATGAGCATTCTCATTAAAAATACCACGATTCTGACCCAGAACGACTCTCGACGCCAGATCCATGGTGATGTCTACATCGATGATCATGTGATTGTGGAGTGTTCCAACACACCTCTGTCTCTCGAAGCGGATTATAAGATTGATGGAACAAACAAACTTGTACTCCCGGGTCTGATCAATACTCATACACATATCCCCATGACCTTGTTTCGCGGCTACGGAGATGATATGCTCCTAGGCGATTGGCTTGCACAGCGGATCTGGCCTGTCGAGGCAAAACTAGACAAAAAAGCTGTTGAGATTGGTACCGAGCTAGGTCTTTTGGAGATGATTTCATCAGGCACGACATCATTCCTTGACATGTATTTTTTTGAAGAAGCGATCGCCAAAGTCACTGAACGGGTCGGTATGCGTGGGTTCCTTGGTTTTGCGCTTATCGATTTTGATACTCCTGAGTACGGAGCGGAGGAACTCATACCGCAATGTGAACAATTTATTCGACGCTGGAAGAACAATCCTTTGATTTCCCCTGTGATTGCACCACATAGTACTTATTCCTGTAAACCAGAAACCCTTCAGAACGCCCTTGAAATTGCGGCCAGATACCATGTTCCCTTGCATACCCATTGCTCTGAGACTCGAGATGAAGTGTACGATGTAGAAAAAAAATATGGGGTACGACCCGTGGAACAATTAAAAAAACAGGGGTTGTTACAGAAAAATACAATTCTTGCACATTGTGGATGGATCACAAAAAATGAGATTTTAGATATGAAAAACGCTGGTGTGTCGGTATCGCATTGCCCTGTGAGTAATATGAAGATTGCGACCGGTGGTTTTGCACCAATCCCTGAGCTTCTCGATGCCCATGTCCCAGTTGGCCTTGGGACCGATGGCGCAGCAAGCAACAACACCCTTGATATGTTTGAAACGATGAAGTTCTGCGCACTGATCCATAAGAACCACCGCTGGGACCCAACAGTCCTGCCTGCCCATACTGTTGTTGATCTGGCTACCCGTGGTGGTGCCACAGCCCTTGGAGTTCAGCATACGCTTGGTTCTCTTGAGGAAGGAAAAACCGCTGACCTCATCATGATTGATCTTAAAAAACCACATCTCACCCCGCTTCATGATCCAATTTCCCACCTGGTCTATGCTGTACGCGGAACAGATGTCTGTACCACCATCGTGAATGGTACGCCACTCATGCTTGAGAAAGAATTTCTGACCATCGACTTGGAAAAAACACTGGAACTGTCCAAGAAAATTGCTCTGGAGTTAACTAGTTAAATCCAGCGTTAATTCTGGTGCACCATGTTGAACCTGATCGGGGTTATTCTTGCCTTCATCGTTATTCTCATCCTCATCCGGAAGAAGGTGAATTTTGGTTTATCCTTGTTTCTTGGTTCACTGATTGTCGGTGTTTTTTCTCTTCAGCTTATCACACCCATCGATATCCCCAAAGCGATAATTGAAGCAAGTTTTTATTCGTTTGAAAAACAAGAAATTATCACAGAGACATTAGAACTTGCTTTGCTTATGACGTTGATTTTCGTCTTAGCAAAAACAATGCAAGAAACCGGAGCAATCACCAAACTGATAGATAGTCTTCGAACGTTTTTCTCCAAAGGAGGAACACTTGGTGTTATCCCTGCAGTCTACGGATTAATGCCTGTTCCCGGGGGAGCATTGTTTTCTGCCCCTCTCATAGACAAGGAAGGAGACAAATACAAGTTGGATACCAATCAAAAGAATTTTTTGAACATATGGTTCCGGCATATCTGGTTTCCTATCTACCCGATCTCCTCAGCGATGATACTGATCTGTAGTATGAAATTCTCTGGCGTCCCCATTCAGATGCTCATGCTGGCAAATATTCCCTCGTTCTTCGGGGTTCTTCTGATCGGATTTTTTTTCCTTCGACGTTATACGAAAAATACACCTCAAGCAACAAGCACTGTTCAGAAGGATTATCGGGGATTGGTGTACATCCTTCCACCGATTATACCTCTTCTGTTTTATCCTCTGAAATTCATCGGATTCACAGAAACACATTGTTTCCTGCTTGGTGTTTCTATGAGCCTTCTTTTGTTATATTTCTTGCTTCATATCGATACGAAGACTTATCTTGGAATCATGAAAAAATCATTGACATGGAATTTAGCATTCGCGATCTTTGGCATCATGATTCTCCGGGAGATGATACGCATTTCCCAAATACATGTCCTGATCGCTGAAACGATGCAGAACCTTGCGTTTCCCGCTCTTTTTATGGTGATTCTCATTCCATTTCTTCTTGGGACTCTCACGGGGTATAATCTTGGTGCTGTCGCCCTTTCATACCCGCTGGTCGAATCGTTTTTCGCATTCACTGGAGTACAGGTTCTTGGCCTGACCAGTCTTCTCTTTATGAGTTCCCTTATTGGGTATCTTATCTCGCCAATCCATCTCTGCAATGTCTTAAGCAGTGAATATTTGAAGACAGATACGACGCGAATGTACAAGATGTTTCTGCCTGCAGCAATCGCTCTTTTATGCATTCAAACTGTTTTTGTGATACTTGCATTTCCCGCATAAGCCATTTTTTTTCCGCGGGTCATTCAGAGATCGTCACTGTATTCTACTCTGATAGCTGTTGAGGCGGGATGTGACCGGTCTAGACGACAAGTCTTATAAAAAGTCAGGGTCTACCACCTGTGTATGAACCAGGGAATGCTTTTTGACCATCTGAAAAACCCCAAGTTTTATGGCCCTCATGTGGCCTCAGTTGAGTTGCTACAGACCCATATTTCCTATGTCGCCCTCACAGGGACCTTCGCGTATAAGGTAAAAAAACCAGTGAACTTTGGATTCCTTGATTTTTCAACCCTGGATAAACGAAAATACTTTTGCGACGAGGAACTGCGACTGAATAAAAGACTCTGCCCAGAGATGTACCTTGATGTTCTCCCTATCACCCAGGACGGTAACATCCTTACTCTCGATGGGCATGGGACCATTGTTGAATATGTGTTAAAAATGAAAGAATTCCCTCAAGAATGCATCATGACGAACATGCTTCTGCAAGGAAAAATTTCTGAGGAGACCATCGACCGTCTCATAACGATTTTAATAGACTTTTATCAAACACAAGAACCAACACAAGAGATCACGAAACATGGTGAATTGCTATCTGTCAAACAAAATATTGATGAGAACTTCGATCAAACAAAACCAATGATAGACATCACGGTTCCAAAGCAGACGTTTTGGTACATCAAAGATGAAGTCGCAAAATTTTTCGAACAGAAAAAGGATGTGTTTGGACGCCGAATGAAAGATGGGAAAATCTACGACTGCCATGGGGATTTACACTCAGGAAACATCGTAGTATCCGGTGAAACCATCCATATCTTTGACTGCATCGAGTTTAACGACCGATTTCGATTCTGCGATGTTGCTTCAGATATCGGTTTTCTTGCCATGGACCTCGATTACCAAAATTATCCCTACCTGTCAAGTTATTTCATCGAGAAATACGTGGAACAGAACAGGGACCCTGATGTATATTCCCTGTTGAATTTTTACAAATCATACCGCGCGTTCGTCCGAGGGAAAGTCTATGGATTCCAACTCAATGATCCACATATCGACCCTTTTGAAAAGAAGCGTCTTTTAGCATCTGCGAAAAAATATTTTGAGTTGTCACAATATTATACAGGGCTCTTTTCCCTTGATATGCAGAAAAATAAACCATTGATGTTCCTCATCGCGGGTTTATCTGGCACGGGGAAATCAACAGTAGCACGAAAAATCGCGGTTGATTATCACGCGACACTCATCAACACAGATATCGTGCGAAAAGAGGTTGCGGGGATCGATCGTTTCGAGCAGCACCATGATCAATTCAATACTGGTCTTTATGACCCAAAAAAAATTGATGAAACCTATGAACAGGTCATGCAGCGTGCTTCACTGTCCTTAAAAAAAGGGCAAAACGTCGTCCTGGATGCGACGTTCCAGAAGAAAAAATACAGGGAGATGGCACACCATATTGCTGGAAAATATCATACCAAATTGGTTATTGTTCAGTGCATCTGCCCAGATATAATCGTCAAGAAACGGTTGGATGGCCGGGTCAAGAAAAAATCTGTTTCCGATGGTCGCTGGGAGATCTATCAGACACAAAAAACTACATTCGAACCATTTACTGTTGATGAAACGTGTCGTACGATAGATACCTCAAATGAGTCCTATGTTTATCGGATGGACTTCTATCAGAAGCTTCTCGCCCATGTACACGAGGTGATCTAATGGAGATTTCAGGTTATATCGTCGATGTAGAATCTGCGGTACAAATTATTCAAGAAAAACACTACAAAACAATCGCGGTGCAAGTCCCCGAAGGATTGAAACGTAATATTTTTCCGTTGGTTGATTTCATCAGAAAAGAAACCGAGGCGACGGTCCTGGTGTCTGCAGACCCCTGCTTTGGTGCTTGTGATGTGGTCAACTACGAATTAAAAAACTTGGATGTCGATTTTGTTATTCAAATCGGGCATACTGCCATAGCGGATGTCGAAAATTTCTGGATTCCAACCCTCTTTGTAAATGCGCAATCAACACTGGATGTTTCCAAGGTTGTTGAAAAAGCGATCCCTTCATTGATAGGAAAAAAAATAGGTCTTGTCACCACAGCACAACATCTCCATACACTTGAGACGGTCCAAAATATTTTACAACATCATGGTCTTGAACCATACATCACCAAAGGCGATGAGCGCATCACATCAAAAGGACAGATCCTCGGCTGTAATTTTTCTACGGGGACGAACCTCACGGAACAAGTTGATTGTTTCTTATTCATAGGCAGTGGAACGTTTCACCCGGTAGGCCTTTCAATGAGTTCAAAAAAACCGGTGATTGCTGCCGATCCCTATACGAATACAATAAAAAAACAAGAAATCGAGGACATGAAAAATAACATATTACGACAGCGTTATGGCGCAATTCTGGCATGCAGGAATGCACAACGATTCGGAATTCTGATTGGGTTAAAACGCGGTCAACAACGCTTAAAACAAGCTTATGAGGTTCAGAAGATGCTCAATGATGCAGGTAGACTTTCCTTGTTGATTACCCAGGATCAGTTTTCCCCGGTATCTCTCCAAGGATTCGATCTTGATTGTTATGTGTCAACCGCATGTCCTCGGATAGCAATTGATGATTTTCTACAGTATAAAAAACCTATCATCACTCCTGTCGAACTAGAGATAGCTCTCGGGAGACGCGAATGGGAGACTTATGTTTTTGATGAAATACTTAAAGATTAACTTTCCAAAGGTTCTTTATCTACTTATCACCTCATGGTGCCTCTGATGATGCTGTTATCTCTCGGATGCCAACCCTTGGATACTTTGCTTGGGGGTGGCCTGGAAAGCGGGATTATTACCCGCATCTATGGGGAGGCCGGCTCAGGAAAAACCAATTTTTGCCTCCAAGCAGCACGACAATGCGTTTGTTACAAAAAAAAAGTCGCATATATAGACACAGAAGGTGTTTCATTAGAGAGATTACGACAGATATGCATAGACTACGATTATAAAAAAATCCTCCATGATATCCTGTTTTTTACTCCGACATCGTTTGCATCACAAGAACAGATGATTTGCGATGCTGTTGCGATGAAAGGAGTGGGGCTTATTGTTGTTGATACGATAACGATGTTTTATCGATTGTATCTTGAAGAAGACCGGGAGGGAGCGATACGCTCTTTTACCCGGCAAGTGACGAACATGCAGCTCGCTGCTCGAGAAAAAGATATCTGTGTTATTATCACTGAGCAAGTCTATACAAACAAGAAAGGTGAAATAAAACCTTTTACGAACCGTGATGCTGAGCATATGACAAAAACGATTCTACGGTTCGATCGCAAAGGAGTCGGGCAACGAGAAGCAACCATCATCAAACACCGTTCAGAGCCTGAGGGAAAAAAAGCGAGTTTTCGTATAAACGCTACTGGATTGGAATAAAACGTATTCACCTCAGTGATACTGTTTTTGTCCATTGTTTTACGCTTATTTTACTATTAATAACATAAGCAACCAACTGGAGAGCTAAAACTATTTAACATCAGTTATGATGCAAAGACTACATATGGATGAACACAAGGATATCAACTATAAAACACTACGTCGAATCCAGCAAGATGAGCAAACCTCGTCTCTTCTTACAAAAATCAATGCCAGTTTCTACAAGGACCTTTCGTCTTACATGAAAACTTTAGAAGGTAGCATTGAACACGAGAAGAACCCCTTAAAACTCAAACTTTTCAGTGACGAGATTCAAAACACAAAAAAAATCGCAAACAGCATCTATGAGCTGCGTGAGAAAAAAGTTGTACAGGCGGCGCTTGCGACCGCTCGTAGTGCCACCCCTGATCTGGCGAATTTTCTTGAGATCGAAAAAAAATTGTACTATTCTCTTGTCGAACAAATCAATCTCTCTCGAAAAGAAATCTTTAAAAAACCAGCAGATCTGCCAGTCACAACACCACCAGCATCACCACAAAATACTCCTGTAAAAGGAGAATCAAATACTCATCCCATTGTTCGTGTCTTGGAAGACACCCCTGAGTTTATCGGGACTGATGGAAAAACCTATTTGTTACGAAAAGAAGATGTTCTTTCAATGCCGCAAGAAATGACAGAGCCACTCCTGAAAAAAAAGGTTGTTAAACAGGTGAAATAAGGCACCCTACATTTTTATATACCTTTCTTACTTACGGTTACAATCGAACTGTGATATCTATGAAGATACCAAGGAAAATCAAACGGT
>JBFYMQ010000011.1:0-28169 GCA_041304825.1 Thermoplasmatales archaeon | reverse complement strand
TTTTCCCTCGAGTTGTTTGTATGCGTTCCTTGCTTTTTGGATGAAGGGATCCTTCATCACCTCAGCTAATGTCATTCCATTTTTGTTGCTTGGTCTGACATTCAAATTGGTAATAAGGACTGCTGCGCATGGTCGTGCGTATCCTTCGACGGTGATACACATGCTGTACTCGAGTTGTCTGCAACCAGCGCCTGTCAACGGCATGTAGGGAACCCAGGTGTATCCATATTCTTTTTGATCGATCTCGAGGAGTCTGTATCGAAGGTCCATGATTTCTTTTCGGTTTGGGATCCAATCGAGATGGTTCCTTGCTCGCCCGTTTGGGGTCATTATCTCCATATTCGGGAACATATTCCTATCTCGGCAAAATCTCCAGAGTGTCTCCACCTCATCGATATTTAACTTATTTGTGACAAACGAACCTGAGAGTTTTACTTTTTTTGTATTTCTATAACCGGCATCCAGAAGGTTTTCGAGTCCTTCCTTTATTTTTTTACCTGATCCTTTGACGCCGGTGAGTTTATCCATCACTTCATCTCTGAGTGAATCTAATTTAAACATCACCGATGCGTTATTTCTAAATAAAAATTTAGCGAGCTCTTTGGTAGTTTTTTGGTTGTTTGTGATAACGACAGGCACCATTTTCAATGAATGGATATGTTTGACAAGTTTTTTGAAATGTGGATAGACTGTCGGTTCTCCGCCTCCTATGATGACGACAGATTTAGCTCCGAGTTTCTTTGCTTGGGTAACGATTTCTTTTAAATCTTCATAAGGCATTTCATTTTTTGCTTTTTTGCCGCTATCTCTAAAGCAGTATTCACATTTCACGTTACAGGCTAAACTTGTCTCTAATCGTATGCAGAGAAGTTTATTGCTGTCTCTTGCTTTTATTGCGTCTTTATAATCGTATAAATATCCTTCTAATAGTGGTGGGTTTTTCAGTTTGGTGTTTTTCTTCATAGAATCATCTGCTACAATATATAAATATTAACTATTGTTAATTATTTTTTAAATAAATAGTGTTTTTCTATAAATACTTTTTCGTTTTCTATTATTTTTCTATTTTATATAATTCTTTAAAAGAAATAATAATTTAAATCATTGCGCTATGTACCCACGCAGTAGAGCATGAATAAACTTATTTATTTTTTATTCAAATGGCGGCCGTTCAGATGGCGTACCATTATGATGTACGAAATGCTCTCACTAAATATCATGTACTGTGCGGCTCCCATGCTTGCCTATGGGATACAAAGCTATGATTGGAACATTTTACGTATTCTTCTTCTTTCGATTATCACACTTTTTTCAGGGTATTTTGCAACTTTAATATGGAATGATATCAGTGATATGGAAATTGATAAGATAGCCCATCCTGATCGTACCATACCTTCTGGGAGAATCACCCCAAGACAATTCTTCATTGTTGCGTTAATCTGTTCCGCTATCGTCTTTACAGGTGCACTCCTCATCAGTGTCTGGTGCCTCTTCGTCGTTGGTATGGCAGCATTATTCGTCGCATTCCACAATAAATTTCTCAAAAAAATTGTCAAAATACCTGCCTATTCCGAGATATTTACTCCGGTTCAATGGGTCGTCGTCGCCATCTTTGGGTATGTCGCGATTTGGACTGCGTTGCCGCAGAGCCATGCTCTTAGTTACAATCTACCGATAGTTGGGGCGATTGCGTTTGATGCTGATTCTTTTGTAAACATGATTCTTCTTGTTTTGTTTACGTATTTTGCCGATGACGCCCATGATTTGCCGGAGGGTATCCATGACATCGAAGGAGATAGAAGACTTGGGGTGAGAACCTATGCATCATCGTTTGGGGTTAAGGCATCTGCGAAAGTTTCGTTTGCCATGTATTTCATCTCAGGGATCCTTGGGGTCATCCTTTTTTTCCGGACCATCTTATCACCGATATTCCTCGTTCCTTTCCTCATCATCTGGCTCTATACCTTGAATTGGTCCTATCGCTACCTGAAAAAAGATGAACAGGAGATGAAGGACACCGGATTAATCATCGGTCAAAAAGGGTTCAATTATTTTCTCACAGCGTTTGATTTAATGTTTCTGGACATCCTGCTGCAGATAATGTATCATTCATTTTTCACGGCGTAAGAGTCTTACCATCAGAGCCATCTCAGCCCACATGCGGTTTTCTGCTTCGTCGATGATGACGGATTGCGGGCCATGGGCGACTTCTTTTGTGACTTCTTCTCCATAGAAGATAGGCATACAATGGATGAAGATGGCATCAGGTTTTGCTTTTCTCATTAACTCCGTAGTTACGGTATAACCTTTGAGATCCTTTACGATCTGTTCTCTCTGGTCTTTGTACCAAATCGATATCCAGGTGTCTGTCGCGACGACATCAGCGTTTTTTATCTCGTTAAGATCGTCGGTGATGGTGAGTTTCACGTTTTTTTCTTTCGCAATCTCTGTTGCTTTGTCCAGGAAGTATTTCGACGGCCAATGATTCTTATTGGTGATGATTGTGACATCCATTCCGACCAGGGTGCAGCCAAGCATGTAGGAATGAGTGAGGTTATCGTTCCCATCGCCAACAAAGACGAATTTCAATCCTTTCAAGGTATGTTTTTTCTCTTGTATTGTAGTCAAATCAGCAAGGATCTGGGTCGGATGCTCATCGATATCTAAGCCGTTAATCACTGGTATTGTCGCATATTTCGCAAACTCATGAAGGTCTTTTTTATCCAGTGCTCGGTACATCACGATATCAGCGTACCGTGACATGGCCAGTGCGATATCTTCCACGGTTTCTCGCGTGCCAATCCCGATGTCCTCTTTTGTGAGGGAGATGGCGATGCCGCCGAGCATCTGTATGCCGAATTCAAAGCTCACCCTGGTTCTTACCGAGGTACGTTCAAAAATCATGGCGAGCCGTTTCCCTTTGAGGTATCTGATGTCTTTTCCATTCTTATAATCGTTTTTTAATTGTATTGCAAGCTGGAGTAATTCTTCAATCTCATCTTTGACATCAAGAATGGATAAAATATTTTTATTCATGGGCTCTCCCGAAGAAATCAAGATTATAAAAACTTTTATGTTATGATTGCAGGAGAGATGTCAAGCATTAAAGAGAGTTTATATGATGTTGACACTATTCATCAGCGGAAAACGATGTTTAAGAAACTCTTAGACCAACTCTATAATATATATGAAAATATATTTACAAATATATCTTTTTTCTCCTTTTTGTACATGAAATTCCATGAACCCTCTGTAAAAAAAGAAATCAACATGACAGACATCAAACAATCTGATAAAATTCTTCATATCGGCTGCGGAGCCATCCCCTATTCATTGATCATTTTTTCAAAAGAAACACACACACAGATAACCGGGATAGACAACCAACCACGAAGCATTGCCCATGCAAAAAAGTTCATCGCCAACGACAAAAACATCCACATCGAACAAGCATCAGGGGAGACATACGATGGTTCATCTTTCGATATCATCTTTATCTCCTACGGAGTCGGCGATATCGAAGCCGTTTTAAAAAACACTCTTCAACATCTCAAAAACAACGGAAAGATCATCCTCAGAAAACCAATGACCGAGACAACAGAATACATCGATTCCGTCATAAGAAAATATTCCGTAAAAAAACTAAAATTGCTCTTATCCCAAGAATCGTTTTTGATAATGAAGAAATGACTAGTATTTTAACCAGATATTACTGGAAGAATACCCGGATGTACCGTCTTAAGATTCTTACCATACCTCTGATTCTTTCGGTATCTGTGACAAATCAATGCGCTTCAAACAACAAGAGATCCTCGGCCGCGGAGCAAGCTGAACCGTTGCGACGAGTCGCTTACAAAACGTATGGAAATCAAGCTCAACTGACAGACCAACACCTTTCGGTGGGGTGAGAAATTCAAGAGAGACCGCATTATGTCCAAGTAAAGGCGCCTGTCGTAACGGCACGATTTTACATTCGCCCTGCAAAGGAATCGTCCCTTTTTTATCAGTGAACGTGCCTTCCATGCGACCAGGAAGCTCACTTAAAATAAAAGCCTTATAGAACCTCCCTTTCTTATACGGATCGAGATACTCATAGGTATCAGTCGTTGACCAAAACCGTAGATGTATCGTCTTATCCTCCAACCGCCCCGTCACCTCCAAATCAGAAGGATAGTACACATCAAACTCCTTCACATACAGCACTTTATTGTATTTGAACCAGATGTCACAGAACTCCCAATAGTGTTTCCCGTCAGCAGTCAAATACAACGCTCCAATAGACGGACCTTCTGAGACCCAGAACATAGAGTTACCAAAAAACAAACTCCAAGAATTATCACAGACGCCCCAGACCCAGTCATATCCAAAAGGATTGTTCTCTGATGTAAAACTAATACGTTTAGGGATCTTCAATCGATGATGAGACAACCACCATTGAGTCAGATGGCCGTACGTCGCAAGGGTACGATGCGCTCGTGAGATCGTCTGCAGAGGGTTCTGATACGACCAGTTCCCATACGCATGCTCCAGGTACCCCTTCCCTCCAATCGAATAGGATTCTTCCCCTAGTTTCATCGTCCCGGTGATATCACAATGGGGGAGGAACCCATACCGGTAGAAATTAAGACCAATCGGAAGATTCCCCTGCGTCGCCTCCTGAGCTATCCAATGAGGCAACGAACGAGCCGTGTAATCAGCATCCAGAATAAATCCCTGCTGAGGATCCTCGACATGAAGATGGTATTTTGGATATAACCCCTCAAGAGAGGAGTTTTCATAGCGGAGGCCTAGTCTGTTTTTCACATGAGCAAGTTTCGTAATCTCATCATTGAGGTCTTTATGCGCCACCCATTTCCTTGAAGTGATATCAAAGAGCACATACTGGAAAAAACAGGAGGGTGTCTCTTGCTCTTTGGCAAATGAAGTCATGAGATTCCATCGCCGGTGATCCTCCTGTGTTTGAAAGAGCAGTTCGCAGGTCCACCATTCCCTCATCACCGGGTCATGGTCTCCTTCTTCTTCTGGGCTCCAGGGATTCTTTGGATCATCTGTTGTCATATGTCAAACCTATCGTTGTTTCAAGCTGCGGATGTACCTCAAAGCAATCCATCAGGGAATTATAACCTTTTTTAATGAACGGGGTCTTAAAGGTTTAAATGCAGTAGTCCAATTCCATGAAAGAACAGTAAAGCAAGTGGAAGGAACACAAGCTTGACTGCGTAAACTATGATACAAAAATTATTTGCGCACCTGGAAACCATGCGGCCGTACACGCTTCTTTGGTGTGGCCTGGTGAGTCTTTCTGGTGCCTGTCTTGCATATGGAAATATCCCGCCGATAAGAATCGCTCTGCTCGTTTTTTTCATCCCAATCCTAGGCTGGATCGCAGGTCTGTACCTAGCTGATTACTATGACAAAGCCTTAGACGCAATCCAAAAACCACATCGACCAATCCCATCAGGACGGCTCTCCCCTCACGAGGTATTGACGGTCGGTGCTTCCTATGCGGCTTTAGGATTAGTACTTACTGTGTTTCTTCCTCCCATCAATATCGTGTTGGTCTTCATCGCTGGAACACTGGTCTTATGCTATGCGAAATATACAAAAGCAAAAGGACTTCTTGGAAATTTCAACAGAGGCGCAATGACGGCAGTAACCTTCCTGTTCGGGGTTTTCTCCATTCCTACGACATCCGCAATCCCGTTATCACTCTGGATGCTCTCACTGGTGTTCTTCTTCCATGACACCAACAGCAACATCATCGGATCTATCAGAGACGTCCATGGAGACAAAACCGGAGGATATGCAACCACCCCAGTAAAATACGGCATCCGACTCACCTTGCATATCTCTGTGACACTCAGCAGTATCTACCTTTTACTCACCGCAGGTATCATCTCCTTCTATCCAGTGGTTATGTATCCAACCAATTTTCTCTTATTATTTATAATAGGTATCCTCATCCTCTGTATGATGTATCTGATTTTGTTCACCTCCATGACTTCCCTGACCCAAAAACAATCCCTGCACGCCCATGAATTATTCGTCGCAGAGCGCGTCATCTTCGCCTCTGCATTTATCGTAGGCATCGCCTCATCCTCTATGCTTTCAATCTCCCTATGTATCATCTCTCTGATCATAACGCTGCTTTCCCAGCATCTCCTCAGAGAACGATACGAATTAACATAGAGACCATGAACTGCGTAGTCACCGGAGCCTCAGGCTTCATAGGATCTGCACTAGTCAGACGACTTGCCCAGAACGGTCATCGTGTACGAGCAATTCTTCATACAACCTCACCTCAGAATCGTGAACAAAAGGTCGAATATGTTATTGCTGATCTGACCGATCCTGCTTCTCTCAACCGCCTCATCCAGGATATGGACATCGTCTTCCATTGTGCAGCACTTGTGAAGGATTTCGGCTCCAAAAAAGAAATCATGAATGTAAATATCAATGGAACAAAGCATCTAGCCCAAGCATGCGGTGACAAGCTTCACCGGTTTATTTTTCTCAGTCATCTTCACAGCATATCACCAAAAAAAATAGGAACATACAGCACATCAAAAGGTCTCGCGGAACAATACCTTTTGAAACAACACCATGACAACCAATTCCCGGTGGTTATCATCAGACCAGGCAGCGTCTACGGACCTGGAGCGACAACATGGTGCCTCCGTCCGCTCCAGGCGATCCAACAAGACCGCATCGCACTAATCGACCATGGTAACGGTCTGTTCCTTCATACTTACCTTGACAACCTCCTCGATGGTCTACTCTTAAGTCTCACGGCGAAGAATATCGAAGGGGAGATCATTGAAATCACAGATGGAGATAATACCACAACCTGGAAAACCTATCTCAACGACCTTGCTGCTCTCGCTGGAAAACCACCCATCACACGAAACATCACCAAAACCACCGCTTCCCTGATCAGTCGCTCTCTAATGCTTCGATACTATCTCTTCCATACAACCCCGCTGCTCACACCCACCGCAGTTCATCTCTTCACGAGTCAACGGACAGTCTCAATTGAAAAAGCACACCAAATCCTTGGATATTCTCCATCAGTTGATTACACAGAAGGTATGAAACACACAGCACAATGGCTATGCGAAGAACATTACATTTAAGAAAATCCCGATACCAATACAAAGGGAATCATTTTAAGACGGACACGAGAATGTCAACCTCTCAACTTGAGCAACTATTTTCTTTCCTACAACATCTCATCTTTCATCAGATTGGTAGCAAAATACGCACGGACTGACCTATCCTGTCGAGCAGTTCACCGTCATCTTCGTCCTCTACGGAGTCAAGCACCCAGCAGAAATGCTCCGTCATCTCGCAAGTCACATTAATTAAACACCAGGATCATCTATCGCACAATCACCGATGTTCAAGGCAGGATGTTTGACCAAACATTTGATATCTCACAATACTTCGTTATCAAAAAGCAAATTCATACAGAGGGTATTGGGACCCTTGATTCGTTTTTGTTGACGAAAAAATAATTTTATGCTGCTGGATCAGAAGTGAAAATCTTTTTTATAATAGCGTCGGAATGTATAATTCGTAAACGCTGGTAGGACCGCAGGTAGATTCCGAACGATCGCGAATGTCCGAAGAGCGCGATGGATGACATTTGGCATACTATAGTATTGTTTTGCTACTTTTCGACTCCCATCGAAGAGTTCCTTTTCTGTCATTTGTTTGGGTTTGAACACCACATCGACTTGATTGTACCTCTTCCAATCCTTACTGATGATCCGACCTTCGCGCTCCAATCGATCGTACAATGGTGTCCCAGGAAACGGTGTCAGAATATTGATTTCAACAGCATCTAACTCCCATTCGTTCATCTTCTCCAAGGTCAAATCGAAGATTTCAGTCGTATCCTGGTCGAAACCAAAAATGATACCTCCTTGAACAGCCATCCCATGTTTATGCAATCGTTTAATGGTTTTCTTAAAATCTTCAACCTTATTGACTGTTTTTTTAATCCCATTTAACGATTCCTGACTAACCGATTCAAATCCAACGAACCATTCGACACATCCAGATTTTTTTGCAAGATCAAGAAATTCATCATCGACTTTCCCAAGCACGTTCGAATTGCCGTTCGATACCCATCCTTTGTGCACCTTCTGACGAATAAGCTCCTTGAACAACTCTCGTGAATACGCTGGATTGACCGTCAGACTTGGATCATGGATGACAAAAATCCGATTTGGCATCTGCATGATTTCCTCAACAACGCTTTTCACAGGACGTTGTTTCACCTCATGCTTACAGAAACTTGCGATAGCGCAAAACTCGCATTGATTGGGGCATCCTCTCGTCGACTGCACCGCGCCAATCATCGGATTATGACGGATAAGATCACGTCTGATTGGAGGGATCGCAGCCATATCAAAATCAGGGTTGGGACCATAGAATTGTTTCAACACCCCTTTTTCCACATCATGAATAAGCTCAGGCCAGGTCAACTCAGCTTCCCCAAGAACCACGCTATCTGCATGTTGAATGGCTTCCTGTGGCATCGCGGTCGGATGATACCCGCCAAGCACCACTTTTTTTCCTCGTCTGCGAAACTCATCTGCAATCTCATAGACCCTTGGCGCGGTCATCGTATAACTCGTAATACCAACAAGGTCCGCTGGCTCATTAAAATCAATATTCTCATAGTTTTCGTTGACAATTTTAACAGTATGCTGCCGGGGAGTGATACCCGCAAGATGTGGTAAGGTGATAATGGGATAGCCAAACAGAATCGAGCTCCACGATCCTTTATCAGAATAGGTCGTTGCTCCATGTTCGATCCGGGGAAATACCAGTAGGATATTCATAAGTCACCTTGGTATGGCGTCTGGGGATATTTAACATTTTTGAAGTGATGTGTAGCAAAAGAGAACCATATATTACTACGAACGATCATGGGATCGTCCTTGGTTCTTTTCCTTTGTACACCGCTTCAGAGAAGGTTATCTGACGCATGCGAGGTTGTGAAGCGACTTCTTCGAAATAATGGGCAGAAAGACCAGCTATTCTTCCATAAATGAAGAATGCTTTTGCCATTGCAGGGTCCAGACCCATATCTGCGACGATTGCCCCGATCACACCATCGACATTGATAGGAAGACTCATCCCTCGTACTTGTTCAAATATCGCACTGACTTTCCGGGATAACTGTACATGGTCGCCAGCGATACCTGTTTGAGACGATAAATTCCAAAGAACATCACGTCGCGGATCCTTTGTATGGAGTCGATGTCCTAGGCCTTCGATGCGTTTTCCCTCTTCGATGTATTTTCTCATTATTTCTCTGGTCGCTTTGGCAACATCGATGTTTTCCTTTTTTGATTTCATGATACACTCGGTGAAGAGCTGTGCAGCCTTCGCACCAGCTCCACCGTGCACATCGGTAATCGCACCCACGCCCTGAGCAACCGCTACCTCGTAGGGTGCCCTTGTAGATGCCGCGATGAGGGTCGCTTGGGCAGACGGTGGAGTGACCCCGTGGTCGACGCATGCTACGATCATCGCCGTGATCATGCGAGACTGCTGTTCATTAACCGTCGTATTACCTGTGACCGCACGATAAATCACATGGGAGAATGGTTCATTTCCAGAAAGTTTTTCCAACGCTTTTTCCGTACCCAATATCTCGCTTAGGTATCGAGCTGTTCTGCCGATACCGAAGATTGTTTTTTTCACCGCTCCATTCGTTCCTTCCTCCGGGTACTGCGCGAGTTCCTCGTCAAGAACAAAATATTTGACCAATGTTTTTGAGATGTCTTCCGTCTTCGATCGGTTCACCTTCGGAGCAGGTTTTTTTGCTGCATCTACCGCGATCTTCTGCATCTCTTCATATGTTTTGTTATCAGGGAATTCTCCTTTTATAAGTAGGTATGCAGTCTCAAGGAACCCTTTTTGTTCGGTGATATCCTGTAGCGGATACCCAGAGATCAACAGATTGTTTGGCATTACTTTCGTAATGAGTGTTCCCCACCCGGGTTTTTTAGAAGGAGCATCCCAGATCGTTTTCATTTTCTTATAGTAATTCTCAACATCAAAGTAGATTTTATTCTGTAATCTTTTTTGGACCTCAGTTATGAGGTCGTACTGGCTGTTCACGACAGGTACACCAACGCTTTCAAGTGCTTGTTTTTTTGATTGGAATGTTCCATAGACTTGCCCTGGTGAGACGATTGCTCCCGCATGGCCCATGGTTTTTCCTTCAGGAGCATGGGCTCCAGAAATTAAAGCAACAAGAGGTTTTGGATATTTTTTTGGGTTTTTCTTGATATCGTCAGCAAGGAGTTCTTCTTGGCATCCACCGATTTCACCGGCGACAACGACAAGGTCTGTATTTTCATATGCCATCGCAAGCGGAACGAGGTCGCGAAATGTTGAGCCTATCGCACCGTCTCCGCCAACACCAAGAACCGCGTTTTGTGCGATACCAACGCTTGCTAACGCATCAGAAAGATGATACAGGATGGCTCCACTACGAGAAATGATGGTGACACCTTTCGGACCAAATTCTTTTAGAGAAACCTCCTCAGGGTAGAACACATCAGGGAGCATGCCTGCTTTGATCCCTTCAGGGGGAAAAATAACGCCAGGGGTGTTCCCACCAATAAGCACTGTTTTGTGTTTACGTGCAGCGACCAGGATATCACGGACATCCTTCAAGGGAATCCCCTCGCTGATTAGTATCACCATTGGGATGCCAGCTTCGATTGCTTCTATCGTCGCGTCTTTTGCTGTGGAGTAATGTCGCCAGACGCTTGCGACCGCGATATTCGGATGTTCTTTGAGGCATTCGGTAATCGTGTCGTAAACCGGTATCGTCTCCAGCAATCGTGTTCCACCTCGTCCTGGTGCGATACCTGCGGTAATCGTGGTCCCATATTGCTGCATAAGATCCGCGTGTCGTGTCCCTTGTCCTCCAAGACCGATTACTATGGTCTCTATTACCCCGGATTGTTTGATTTTTTTTGCAAGATCCGGTCGTTTGTTTTCGATGATGTAGTATAGCATCCCTTGATCTGGGGGAACCAGCTTCATGGCTTCCACCCCTTAGTTTCAAACGCTTTCTGAATCCCCTCTCGGATCACATCCGCCATAATCCGCTGATTTCCCACATAGATAGTGACGTTTTGTAACGCCTCAGGGTTCTCTGCTTTTGCTTTTTCTAAGAACGCCCGTGCACTGGGTAGATCGGTTCCAACCATCCTACCAAAGATCGGTACCATTCGCTTCCCGCTTTCATAGCGTTCTTTCACTGCTTGTACCATACCGCGTATAAAAATATCACAGCTTGAAATTCCACCGAACCGTGAGGTGACAATGAGATCCACCACGGGATACTCCATGAGGAGATGGAACATCTCTGCAACCCGGTTTTGCGAAGGGCCACCACCGCTATCCATGAAGTTCACAGGGACGACCCGATCATGGAAATAGCGATTCCCGATCGTCGAAACCTCATCGATGGAAAAAATCCCGTACCCCGCGCCGCCCGGGATAAGGCCGACGTATAATTTTTTCTGGTCTTTCGTAAAGGGTTGCGGTAATAGATCGATGTACGGAAACCCCGCAGATTGAGCTCGAAGTTCGTTCTTGGTTCGTTCCGCCACATCATGTCGTTTCTCTGTGATGCCGAGCATTTCGAGCAGTTCGACTTGTCTGAAGAGCGCATTGTCATCGAGCACAAGCTTTGCATCCGCTGCCACAGGACCATTGGGGGTGATTATCAAAGGGTTGATTTCACAGAGTCGTGCATCGAATCGCTGATAGGTCGCATAGACTTTCGCGATGATTTCCGCAAGGGTTTTTGTCTTCTCATTATTCCCTTTCAAGGACTGGTTCAGGGATAACGCGAGATCCTGTGCTATGGTTTTTGAAAGTTCTTTGCTATTGTCCGGGATCTCTTTTCTTAAGATGGCTTCGGGGTTATTTTGTGCAACCTGCTCGATATCGACCCCGCCAGAAGCACTGACTATGAGGACAGTGTTAAACGTCGCTGGGTCCATGGTGATACCAACGTAATAGGCTCCGATTTCTTCTACTGCTTCTTCAAGCAGAACACATTCAACAGGGAAGCCTTTAATCCTCAAAGTAAACAAATCAGCAATGATTTTTTTTGCCTCTTCCCTGTTTTTTGCTTTTTTAATTCCTCCTGCTTTTCCCCTTCCACCGACCAGAACCATAGATTTTAACATGGTGGGAAACTCTAGTTTTACTGTATCAAATTCTTTTGGAGAATGAATCACCCCATATTGTTTCGGGATGGGGATCCCCATTTTTTCAAACACTTTTTTTGCTTCAAATTCGTACAGCTTCATTTGATGGCTTCTCCTTTCTTTTGTAGTGTCTTCTTTATCTCAAAATCAATAAAATCGCAATGATGAATGATGATTGCCTCCGGAGTACGGTTCATAGTGTCACCCTCATGGCTGTGCGCTGCGATGATGTGTACAACTTCTTTGGGAAGACCGCATTCTTCAGCAAGTTGTGCACCAGCTGCAGGGTGACGGATTTTCTCCCCGAATGTACTTTTCAGGATTTTGCCCTCTTTTCGTTCGTATTCAAGCAGTTTTCCCACATCATGCAGGAGGGCACCTGCAATGAGATAGTCTTTGTTAAGAATCTCCTGTCGTGTATTACCGACATTTCGCACTAATGCTGTTATCCGTTTGGTATGGTCGACAAGCAACCCTGAGTTCTCGAAGATAAGAGTGAACGGGATCTCCTGGAGTTGATGCCATTTTCCTCGGTCAGCAGCGGTTTTCCATACCTTCACGACCTTGTTTCTGAGATTTTTATCCTGTATCCACGCAAGTTCGGTAAAACAAGCTTCTATATCTTGTTGTTCTATCATACAATGCCTCCGAGAGTAGTTGGGGTGGTAATTGTACTGTATTATAATAATTTGCGCGTAACAGAAATGGGTACCGATTGTAAAGAAAACTATTAATATTCTCCTATCAGAACTAGAGTATAACGATATCGTTTGGTGGAGAATGAAATACAAAAAGATTGATACGATCATCATCATCGTACTTATCGTCTCTACGACATTATTTTTGGTCAAGGCAGACTATATCAGTATAATTCTCCCAAATGTTCATACGAATCCCCCTGGGAAGAATAACACCACGGTCACTCCTCTGCCAATAGAACAGGACCCAGCTCCACCAACCTCTCTTGTTCCCGCGTATCGTCGTGATGTAGCTCCCGAAGATGAAGGTGTGCATTTCAATGATTTGCGTACCTCCCGTGAATGGTGGTATTTCAATGCGGTGTTTACAGACGGTTCGAGCCAATTGAAGGACTGGGCGGTCGCTGTCAGCTTCAACCATATGGCACGAGGTGATCTGTTCGGAACTAACAAGCCTGATCTGCTGGTCGTCAGTATCCTTGGAAACAACAGTGAAACGTATGGCGGGATGGTCAATAAGGAGCATCATCTTGGAATCCTGAAGGATGGAACCCTCATTGCTGGCACTCCTGGTGTCAAAGTTGAATTTGAAGACTGTTGGGCTGAAGGAGCATATCCACGCTGGCATGTCCATGTTCAGAACGTTGATGTTGACGCGGCACATGAGATTATGATTGACTTGGATTATACCGCAAAGTCCCTTCCGGTCTGGGCTCTCGGATCCCATGTGATTGAGAAATCAGATAGCGAAGTCGCGAATTATGTAGTACTTGGTTGCGATGTTTCTGGGACGGTCACCATCGATGGTGAAACCTATACCGTTAAAGGTACCGGTTCCCATGAGCACTCCTGGACGCCCAATGCGATCCGGAAACTGTTCATTGGTGGATGGGATTGGTTCTCACTGACCCTGGATAACGGTTGGAACATCTATGCGGCAAACTATCTGCCAAGTCCTCAAGCGATCTCCGGAGCATTGTCATCTCTTGATCCGTTTGGTACCCTTTTAATTACCACCGATGGTGGAGTTACTATTACCGAGTTAAAGGACGTGAATCTGAAAATCACACAGAGAGATGAAAAAGTGTTCCCCTTGGTAAGACTCCCCTCTGAGTTCAGCATCAAGGCTGATGCAAGCATTAATCCATTATTTGTAGTGAGTCAATCACTTTTATATGGGACAAAAACAACTCTGAGTGGAGATATTTCTATAACCCATGCCACGAACCAGATCTGGAAGTTCCCTTCCTATATAGGGATGAAGATCGGATATTGTGTCATTGATGCAACGATTTCCTGGACTGATAGTGAGGGTGATCATCAAGTGCCAATCCATGGGATCGGTGTGTCATGGAATATGCGTGCGTTATTGTAAATTTATTTTGCTATTTCAACAGTTGCATTATCCGCATTTAATACTACAGTGTCTCCATCATTGATTTGGTCAATATCGATTTTATCTACGCAGGGGATGCCTGCGAGTATGACGCCGGTTGCGACAATGGTTTCTGTCTCTTTGTTAATGATGCCTTTGGGAGCCATACCGTTTTTTTGTAAACCGTAGATGACATAAGAGCCGACCGTAGAACCTTTCCCGCAGGGGAAGACAAGGATTTTGTCTTTGACGTTCTTCCCCTCAAGCGGATGACCTTTTTCGATAACGATGCCGGTCTTGATGTTGATGCCGCCGTAAAACCCGATTGGTTCTTTGGAAACCAAAGCGATGCCTTTGACTTTACCGGGTGAGATGGTTCTTCCTTTCATCATAATACGGCCTCCAAGAGTTTATCAAGATTAGCAAAACACACGTTTTGTTTGCAAAAACCAGGGAGGTAGTTACCTGCTTTCCCAGAATTGACACCGGTGGTCTTGTATCCCATGTCTTCGATGGGTGAGACGACCATGCAGGTGTCAGCAACGATATATCCTCCTGCTTTTTCGATGATGTCGGAATATCCCATGCGTTCTGCTGCTTCTTTCATCATCCGGGAGGTGCACACCCAGACTGGTTTGCGAAGTTTCTTACCCTTGAGTTTCTCCGCAACGGCGGAGATTTCTCGCAGTGATGCATGAGGGCAGCCAAGGATGACGATATCTGGTTCTTTGCCGGTGTTAAGTTTCGCGTACGCCTCATCAAGTTCTTTTTTTGTGACCGTGATGATTTCCAGGCTGTCTTTTTTCACCAGGTCTGCTTCTGGGGTGAGTCCTTCGACGTGGTAAAGGGCGACAGCACCTGAGGCGGCCATAGCTGCCCCAAGTGCTTTGAGATGGTCAGTATCTGCGTTTTTGATGCCAGTGAAGAAGGGGATTTTGTTTTTCACCTGTTTGCCGACATGGTAGCCAAGTGCACCGAAGTCTGCATCAAAGGTCAGGTCGGTTTCTATTTTTACTTTGATGGTTGGTTGTCTGTTCTCCCAGAGGTGGAACCCGTAGTTCGGTGTTTTCCCCAGGATTGCTGCCGCAAGAGCAGAGGGTCCTCCTTCTCTGTTGGTCCGTGCACCAATGACCGAGTTGGAAAATGAGATCGCTGAGGATTCTGACCAGGCGATGTGTTCTCGGAACCGCGGAAGGTTTCCCGCCAGATACGGTGTGCAGGTTGCGGTAATCACAATACCCATGCTTTTGAATGCGTCCATGATGCGTAGCTGGTTTTTTGCAAACTCTTTTGGGAATTTCAAGGTCTCCCAGTTCTCCAAATCCATGCCTGCTGGATTTAAGAACGTCAGCACTTTAACCTTTGCTCCTTTCCCCGCAAGATCCTCAAGAAACTCAGTCCCTGGGTCCGCGATGGATTTGTAAGAGACACCAGCGACCTGTACTGAGCCGACCGGGATCATTTTATCTGCACCATAGATGTCACCAAGTTGGACAAGTAAACGCAGCATGCGTTCAGGGACTTCACCCTGTTCACCCTGAAGTATTTTTTCTTCGTCTTTTGTAAGATACATACAGTTTAAACCCCTATGGACAGGGTTATATGCTCGGATTATTTTATTGTTTGTGTTTTGCGTATGAAGCTGAAGCAACTGCCTGCTGATTTCAGGGTCGAAGAGATACCTGATTACACCTTATCTTCAGAGAAGGATGAACATACCATATTTTTACTGCAGAAACAAAAGATTGATACGTTTGATGCAATCCGTAGGATCGCCCAGCGACTTCGAATCTCTCTTTTTGAGATCGGGTACGCGGGTCTGAAGGATAAACACGCACTTGCGTCTCAATATATTTCGATTCCAACACGGTATAAGGTGCAGGGTTTGAAGATAGATTCTGTGGTTCTGACGTTGGTTGGATATTCTCGGCGGAAAATCAAGATTGGAGATCTTTCTGGGAATCGATTTACAATCGTTGCGCGTGATATACTGAAAGATGAACTTACTGATATCTCTCTGAGAGCTGAGACGCTCATAACATCTGGTGTGCCAAATTATTTTGATTCGCAGCGGTTCGGCAGCGTCATCGATAAAGTGTTCATTGGAAAAGAAGTGATTCTGAAAAACTATGAAAAAGCAGTGAAACAGTATTTGACTGCATATCAGAAATCAGAACCAAAGAAAATCAAGAATGAGAAACGCAGGATTCTAACTTCCTGGGATACTATCTCAAATGTGCGAGTGTTCAATAAAGCATATGCATTAGTGATTAAAGAATATACGAAGACGAAGGACTGGTGTGCCGCGTACCGCAAGATCCCGGCGCATCTCCGAGAAATGTACGTCAATGCATACCAAAGCTATCTGTGGAACGAATGTGTTAAAGAGATTCTGAAGAATGCTGTAGAGAAAAAGAAGTTGCACTCTGTGGAATATGCGATTGGATCCCTCTTGTTCTTTACTGATCTCTCAAAGAAGGAACATGAACGGATCCCTCAGACGTTCCAGACGATCAGCGATCAGATGACGGTACTTGATGATGAACGGAAGATTATTGATCGTGTGCTTGCGAAAGAAGGACTCAGAATAACCGATTTTAGAATCGAGGATGAAACAGGGAATTTCTTCAGAACTCGCGCACGACAGGTTCTGCAAATTCCTGAAGATTTTATAATAGGAACGCCAGAGAGAGACGAACTGAATGGCAAAGGGAACTTGGAACGCTATAAAATCCAGGTGTCTTTTTCTTTATCAAAAGGAAGTTATGCCACGGTCGTAACCAAACGGTTGTTTGGGCATTAACATTAGATTTTCTTCACTAATTTTTTACAATTCTCCACCAAAAGGTTAATTTCTTGTTTTGTTGCATTATCGACATGCACCCCGCCGACCGCGACCACCTTTTTCTTATATTTTTTACAAGCAGCTTTTGCAATCGGTTGCAACACGATATCATCATAATGGCCGGAGAGTCGAATCGCTTTTACTTTCATTCCAGGCTCAGCAATCACTACGCCTCCGATATGCGAACGTTCTCCGCCACCAAGAAAAAAAACGATGTCATCGCCAATATCATGACGACGCAGCCAGACCTTATATTTTCCTCTACCCGAGGTAATCATCAAGGCTCACTTTTTGGTATTTCACTATCTCGTATTTACTTTTTTCAACATCAAATGGGATGGTCGCATCAACCCCGACTTTATCGGTCAGCGCCTTTTTTCCTTCTTCCTGCTTTGAGGATGGATCCAGAGAACTACCTGGTTTATCGAGTTTTACCACGAGGTCTTTTCCAGCCTGGAATCTGGTAGCAATAGCCCATTCCACCGCATTAGGACTATAGATATCAACATCGTCGTCAATGATCACCACATGCTTCATGCTCTTATGGCCAGTAAACGCAGCCTCGATCGCTTTTTTCCCATCATCAGGCTGCCTCTTTGAGATTTGCACAATCCCATGTAACCATGAGCCACCACCCATGCTCACTAGCACGTTCTTACAATCAGCCACCTTGCTAACCTCATCATAGATCGTCGGCTCCTTTGGCATCCCCATCAGAATCTTATGTTCCAGACGACCAGGGATCAATGCTTGATACATCGCATCCTTCCGATGCGTGATACAATCGACGACGAATACTGGCTCTTTGCGTTCGAAATCACGGGTTTCGGTCAGATCCACGAACGGACCCTCTCGGTCGACCTCCTTCGTCAGTCGTCCTTCGATGACGAACTCAGATTCAGCTGGTACCTCAAGGTTTTTCGTCTTGCATTTCACCATCTTCATTGGATATAGTGCGTTGGCAATAGAAAACTCATCGACTCCAGACGGTGGACCCAGTGAAGCAGCAATCATCACAGATACAGAATTACCGATGCAGACCGCCATCTCCAGATCACCGGCAGTCCTGTCATAGGTAGTACGTGTCTGTCGTCCTTTGATCAGACGAGCCGTGAACCGGTTCGGTCCTCGTTCCATCAACCGATGATATGATACGTTCCGACCCGTCTGCGGGTCTTTAATGGTCGCAACGGTCGCAGTCGCGTACCGCCCACCATCATCGGGCAAATGAAACAGCAATGGCAGTTTTTTTAGATCAGGATTTTTTATCACAATTTCTTGGCATGGTCCTTTTTCAACAACCTCGGGGACCTTTGGGTGACGTAACGAGTCAACCATTTTTAGAAGCAGTTTTTCCTTTGTCGTCCCTAATCCCTGCGCAATGATATCTCGATCGGATGTGATTCCCCCAAAAACAGAAAACGGATATCCTTTCACCTTTTCAAAAATCACTGGTTTTTCATTCAGAGTGTACATAATATTAGCAATCTCGTACTCTGCGGAGACTTCTTTTTTAATTCGAACAAGTTTCTCCTGCTCTTCTAATTGTGTTAGGAAAGGACGTAGATGCATACTTACTCTACACTCTCCCGCGATGCCCCGATCACGGTTTTAACGGTTTGGAATCCTTCTTTTTCTATAGCAGTCGCAACCTTGTTCTGTAATTCTTTTCCAGGTGTTAACGCAATCATGTTGCCACCCAGGCCACCGCCGGTGAGTTTCGCTCCATATGCTCCTGAGTCACGGGCGACACTTACTAGGAAATCAAGCTCACGAGACGATACTTCAATCTGCTGTAACAGTTTATGGTTCTCGTTCATCAACTTCCCGACATCCTGCAATGATCCGTCATGAATCGCTCGTTTCGCAAGATAGGCGATGTTCTCCGCCCGATCAAAAACCTCTTGATACTTCTTCGGGTTTTTCTCCTTGCGTTGTCTGACTCCGTCGACTGCTATCTTCGTATCGGTCACCTTACCGGTGTTTCCGATGACGATCTCCACAGGAATAGACAGCGTCATCCGATCGATGAGGTTCTTCTCACCTTTCTGAAACCAGATGAGTCCACCATAGGTCGATGCAGTGTTATCCACACCAGATGGCGTCCCATGATATCCTTTTTCGCCTTCGAAGGCGATCTCATTGATCTCATCATCAGAAAGATTCATCTCAAAATATTCTGCAAGAGCTCGAGCGACCGCCACGCAGGATGCGGCAGATGCCCCTATACCGCTTGCGGCATAGAGATTTCCCTCAAGGGTGATACTGACTCCGTTCTTGGAAAGATCCAATCCCATTTTCTTAAACATGAGTTCAAAAGATTCCTTCTGCTGCGACAGCTTATCCTCTTTGTATTTCGGTGTTGCAGGACGCTTATCTGAAAGTGTGAACCCTGCATGGTCATACGGGTCGACTTTTGCGACCGTATAGTTCCCAATCGCAGACACAATCGATGGAATCCCATATACGACGAAGTGTTCATTAAACAAAATAGCCTTCCCGAAACCGATGCCATGACCTTTCTTCATACATTATCCCATAGCGTTCTCAGATGGATTGGTTACAATACAAGATAAGTATATTATTCTTATGGAATTAAGAGGCTTCCTGTATAACATTGGTACAATACTGTTTCATCGAGCAATGACGGCACCGACCTGGCTCATGGTGATTCAGTTTTACAACGCCACTTCTTAAGGAAGCCCTCATGATTTTCATCGCGGATTCAAGCTCAAAGCGTAATTTCGGATCAAAACGGATCGTATATGGTACATTATTATACACAAGGATTCCCTCTGGGACAAATACCCCGGATGTGTCCTCAAGGATTTGACAATATGCGGCAAGCTGGAGTACCTGGCTCTGATGTGGATGTGGTCCTTTTCCTGATTTGACTTCCACGGGAATACACTGGTTTTCTTTTTGCACGATGTAATCTGGTTTTCCTGTGAGCCGATAGCGTCTTGAAAATAATGGCGCGGCAGGAATATTCAGATCAGAATACAGGATTAATCCATCAGGGATTCCATAGTATTTTTTTTTCTTTTGCATGGACCATTTTATCCATGCCGCAGATGCAATGAGAACAACTGCACCAATCATCAGAATGATGCTGAGGAACAAGAAGTCTATAAGACCACCTCAATGAAAAAGAGAAAAACTGCGACACCTAACACCAGTAAACCCAGGATCGCGTACCATCGTGCATAGCGGATCTTTGACTCTAAACCATCGAGAGTGTCACCCAGCGTGACATGGAACTGTTTTCCTTTCTCTAGAGCGAGTGATTCTGGTTCATAGCCACACCGTTGCAACATCCATGCGCAGGAACAATAGTGATACTGACCAATCTCTGATGCACTTAACACATCGGTCTTCTTCATCACCTTTCGTTTTCCCATCACTCTTCTATGATGGAATGTCGCTATTTATAGCTATACAGGGGATGACTGAAACAATACGATCGAGTTGTTTGGTTTTTACCAAACGTTTTCAGACACTATATAAAGTCTGACAGATATAACCAGAATTAAACTCAGATGTGATCGCTATGGAAAAGAAAACCACTCAAATAACAGGGATATTGATTGTAAGTCTGCTGGTGTGCACAAGTCTTGTGGCAGTCATTACTCTTTCGCCGCTGGACAAAGGAGCCTATACCTATAAACTCAGCACTTTTGAATCGTACGACGACCTTCGTTCCTTCCTACAGAAACGGTTTGCAACAGAAGAAAACCAAGGGCGATATTACGATTCGCCAAATGTCATGTTTTCAAAAGAATCCGGAGCTGCAAATGATGGATCTGCCTTAGGTGGTGAGGCGCCTCCTTCCTACTCATCGACCAATGTGCAGGTCGCTGGTGTGGATGAACCTGATATTGTGAAAACCGACGGGACCTACCTGTATGTGATTGCGAATCAGACTGTTTATATCATCCGAGCTTACCCGGTGTTCGAAGCATCAATCCTTGCCCAGATCAAAATAACGAATGTCTCCATCAGTAACATCTTCATCCGCGGTGACCGCCTGGTAGTCTTTGGAAACACTGGCGGATATTATGATTATCCTCTTTTGGAAGGAGACATGAAAGTGGATGGTACCCGCCTCGGTATGTGGTGGGGCGGTGTCTCACAGACCGCAGTCAACGTCTATGACCTCAGCGAACGAGCAGCCCCAACCCTGGTAAAGGAAATCAGGATCGATGGTGGCTACTTCGATGCACGGTTAATCGATGAATACGTCTACCTGGTCGCAACCGAATATACCTATAATATTTACTATGCGGTTGATGACACAAATTATACCTTAAATGTTCCAAAGATCAGTATTGATAACGAAACCCAGAGCATCTCCGCAGAGGACATCTACTACGTGGATGTCCCAGAGCTATCCGACACCATGACCCATGTCATTTCATTGAATCTCGACACCAATGACGTAAGGGAGAAAAGCTTTATGCTTGGAAGCAGCCAAACCATGTATGTGTCACGAAACAACATCTTCCTTGCATCACTACATTACCCCTACTACCCTCTTCTCTACCGAACTGGAGATGAAAGCTCAACTGCTGATGACCAAGAAACAACCATCCTACATAAGATTTCCATTGACACTGGTGACGTCACCTATATCGCACAAGGGGAAGTCCCGGGTCATATTCTGAACCAGTTTTCCATGGATGAACACAACGGATTCTTCCGGATCGCAACCACCTCAGGGAACAACTGGATGGAAAGCTCCCAGACCAGCAACAACATCTATGTCCTTGATGACACCCTTAAACAGGTCTCAAAAATAGAGAACATCGCACCAGGGGAATCCATCTACGCGGCACGCTTCCTTGGGGACCGCGCTTACCTTGTAACCTTCGTCCAGGTCGATCCTCTCTTCACCATTGACCTTTCAGACCCGTACAACCCACAGATCCTCGGCGAACTGAAGATCCCCGGTTACTCAGAATACCTGCATCCCTATGATGAGACCCATATCATCGGTATCGGAAAAGAAGTCGACCCTAGCATCGATGCGGACCTTGTTCACACACCTGGGGGAATCTACTACACCGCGATTCTTGGCTTAAAGATAGCCTTATTTGACGTCAGCGACATCGAAAACCCAGTCGAACAAGCAAAAATCGTCATCGGAGACCGTGGCACGGACAGCCCTGCACTCTACGACCACAAAGCATTCCTCTTTGACAGAGAAAAACAACTACTGGTGCTCCCCGTCAGTCTCTATGAAATCACACAGGACGTAAAAGACAGATACGTCGAAAGCGAAGGAGTCGAGACCCTTTACGGAGAATTCACCTTCCAGGGCGCATACGTCTACCACCTCAGCCTCGAAGACGGCTTCGACTATCAAGGACGAATCACCCATCAGAACCCTGAACAGATGCAACATACAGAAGACTACTACTGGTACTGGGGGTCCTCCAACACGGATATTACCAGAACACTGTTCATCGGCGACGTACTCTATACCATCTCCGACTCGATGGTAATGATGAACAACCTTGAGGATCTCAGCGAGATATCCAGCATCAACCTGTCGTAGTTCATACTAAAGCGCAGATGAGAGAGGGACGCCTCCCTTCCTTTCCTCCTTCTCCTCCCTTCTTCCCTCTCTCCTCACCTTTCTTTTTATATTTCAATGCATACATGTTCATTGGTGATTTCTCGATAAAAGGTCTCCGGAAAACCTTTTAAATGACAACGGATGGGGTGTCGTGGGTGTACCACATGACTACAACACTAGGCATACGACGAGAAGATAAAAACCGCTGGGAACAACGAGTACCCCTCATCCCCGAGCATATCCGTAAACTCCAAAAGAAACATGGGATCAGAACCGTCGTACAACCCTCAACCATACGAATCTTCTCCGATAAAGATTACCAAATGGTAGGTGCCCAGCTACAAGAAAGCCTTTTGCCAAGCTCTGTCATCTTCGCGGTAAAAGAGATCCCTCTTACCTATTTTGAAAAAGGCAAGACCTACGTGTTTTTCTCCCATACCATCAAAGGACAGAAACATAACATGCCGATGCTGAAAAAAATGATGGATCTGAGATGCACCTTGATCGACTATGAACGGATTGTCGACGCGAAAGGAAAACGACTGGTGTTCTTCGGGAGGTACGCTGGCCTTGCAGGCATGGTTGACACGTTATGGACGTTTGGACGACGCTTGCACTCGGAGCAGATTGACACCCCGTTTAATACGATGAAGCAGACGATTCACTACAATGATCTTTCTGATATAAAAAAACATCTCGCGATGGTAGGAAAAGAAATCAAAACCAAGGGCATGCCTTCTTCGTTGACACCTCTGATTATTGGATTTACCGGCTATGGCCATGTCTCAGCCGGTGCACAAGAAATCCTCGATGTTTTACCTGTAAAAGAGATACAACCAAAAGACATAGACTCAATTTGTAAAAAACCCTCGAATAAAATAATCTATAAGGTGGTGTTCAAAGAAGAACACATGGTAGAACCAACAACTGCTGGGAAGCAATTCGATTTACAAGACTACTACCAGCATCCTGAAGGCTATCGTTCAACCTTCGAACAGTACATCCCCTGCCTTTCCATCCTGATGAATTGTATCTTCTGGAGTACCCAATATCCCCGTCTTCTGACAAAACAGTTTACAAAAGATTTATTTGACAAAAAAGAAAAACCACGTCTGAGGGTGATTGGTGACATCAGTGCAGATGTCAACGGAGCAATCGAGTTTACTGAAAAGACAACATCCCCTGACAACCCTGTTTTTGTGTACAACCCTCATACCAATAGCACTATAGATGGATACGAAGGCGATGGTATCGTCGTGATGGCGGTGGATAACCTCCCCTGTGAACTGCCTAAGGAATCCTCAGAATCGTTCAGTGAAATCCTCGTTCGATTTGTCCCGGAGATCATGAACGCTGATTTCACCGCACCAGATTTCGAAACAATCGCACTACCTGCCGAAATAAAAAATGCGGTGATCCTCTATCGAGGGAAGCTGACACCTGCGTATCAATACATCAACAAATATTTATAAGGTCATTTGTTTCGCTGCAATGAACTTTTCCAATCTTGGAGGCAGAAAAGATGAAAACAATACTTGTCCTAGGCGCAGGCATGGTGTCACGACCGATGATTCGATATTTGTTAGATCAACCTGAGTATCATGTTATTATGGCGAGCAGAACCGTCAGTAAAGCAGAACAAATGATCGATGGACATCCGCAGGGAGAAGCGTTTTCGTTAGACGTCAATGATGATAAAAAAGTAGAGGAACTCGTCTCCAAAGCAGACGTTGTAGTCAGTCTCCTCCCCTATACGTATCATGTGAAAATCGCAGAGATGTGTATACAACATAAGAAACAGATGATCACTACATCCTATGTCAGCGAGGCGATGCAAGCCCTTGACAAGAAAGCAAACGCCGCGGGGATTCTTATTCTGAATGAATGCGGTCTTGACCCTGGTATTGACCATATGTCCGCGATGCGAATCATCCATGACATCGAAAAAAAGAAAGGAAAAGTAATCAGCTTTAAATCAACCACTGGTGCGCTTCCCTCCCACGAGGCGAACAACAACCCGTTTGGATATAAGTTCTCCTGGTCACCCCGTGGCGTTCTTCTTGCGTCTCGCAATGCAGCGAAATGGCTTGAGAACGGCAAAGAAATCTCCATCCCTGGTGAACACCTGTTTGAAAATTACTATATACAGGATATCAAAGGAACCGGGGCATTTGAAAACTACCCGAACCGGAATTCTATACCATACAAAGATATCTATGGCTTGAAACACGCAAAAACCGTATACCGTGGGACCTTCAGGATGACCGGCTGGTGCGAGACCATCCGAGCGGTCGTTGCACTCGGCTGGTTAAGCGAAGAACCACCTAAAGGCTTTACGGGGAAAACATATGGGGATCTCACAAGACATCTCATCGGTGCTAAACCAAAAGACGATCTCCCACAGACAACCGCAAAATATCTTGGTCTCAAACCCTATGCCGCAATCATCAAACGACTTGGATGGCTCGGCCTGTTTGGAGATGAACCGTTACCGAATGATAAAAACAATCCCTTAGATTATCTCAATGTTCTGACTTTGCAGAAGATGTCCATGAGCCAACATGAACGAGACATGGTCGTCATGCATCATGAGTTCATCGCAGAATATCCCTCTAAAAAGGAATATGTCACCTCAACGTTGGTTGATTACGGTATCCCTGATAGTGACACCTCAGTGGCCCGTACTGTAGCCTTACCTGCGGCTATTGCAGTAAAGATGGTCCTGAACAAACAGATCACCATGACCGGAGTCCATATCCCTGTGATACCGGAGATCTATAACCCGATCCTCGATGAACTCGAAGAAATTGGAATCACTTTCAAGGAGAAAACAGAGCCATTACACAGTTGATATTTAAAAAAACCATCAGATGACCGATATCATTTTATAACAAGGAAAGATACCGCTCAAACAGAGTACAATCCTCTTTTAAAGGAGTATTGATCGTATGACGATGAAACCAACTGAAGTTCACGCAACACTTGGAAAATACATGCTTGCAGACGGATTCGACCTTGTCTTAGATCTTAAAAAAAGTAAAGGATGCAGGATTTACGACTCTCGGACTGGAAAATATTTCCTTGATGGTTTCTCGTTTTTCGCTACCGCACCTCTGGGATGCAATCATCCAGCAATGATCACACCGGATTTTATACAAAAAATGGGGGAACTTGCGGTCAACAACCCAACAAACTCTGATGTGTACACTGTTGAGATGGCCGAGTTTGTCGACAGCTTCGCCAAACACGCCATGCCAAAACACTTCCGTCACCTCTTCTTCATCGCTGGTGGAGCACTTGCGATAGAAAACGGCATCAAAACCGCTTTTGACTGGAAGATACGGAAAAACTTAGATCGCGGTGTTGGAAAGAAAGGCAGGCAGGTCATCCATTTCAAAGACGCGTTCCACGGCAGAACAGGTTACACTCTCTCCATGACCAATACCTTTAACATGAACAAAACAAAATATTTTACAAAATTCAACTGGCCTAGGATTGACAACCCAATGGTTCGATTTCCGCTCACCGATGCAAATCTCAAGGATGTACAGGAACGAGAACGACACGCGATCGATCAGATACAGGACGCGGTGGCGCAGAATCCTGATGATATCGCTGCTCTCATTATAGAACCAATCCAAGGGGAAGGTGGGGATAATCATTTCCGGAAGGAATTCTTCCAAAAACTACGCCAACTCTGCGATGAGCATGAGATGATGTTCATCCTCGATGAGGTACAATGCGGTGTCGGGCTAACTGGGAAGATGTGGGCGTATCAGCATTACGATTTTGAACCAGATATCCTCGCGTTCGGTAAAAAAACCCAGGTTTGTGGCGTCATGGTCAGTGATCGTGTTGATGAAGTAAAAGACAACGTGTTTGCTGTTCCAAGCAGGTTGAACTCAACATGGGGTGGAAACCTTGTTGACATGGTCCGCTGCCAGAAATACCTTGAAATTATCGAGGAGGAACATCTGGTGAAAAACGCAGAAATTCAGGGGAAGCGCTTGCTGCAGGGATTAGAGGCAATCGAGAAGAAATACCCACAGAAGATCTCCAATGCACGCGGGAAGGGTCTGATGTGCGCTTTTGATTTACCAACCCCTGAACAACGAGATCAGCTTCAGACGAAGATCTATGCCAATGGCCTTCTTGTTCTAACCTGCGGGTCTATCACCATACGATTCCGACCTCCGTTGAATATCTCTGCTGAAGAAATCGACGAATCCTTAGCAATCGTGGAAAAAACTGTGAAAGCGTTCTAAAAGAATCAGGAGGATATCTTTCCCTTTATATAGGGGACGATATCCTGTATTTTTATCCTTTCTTGCTTGGTTGTATCACGGTCTCTGACGGTGACTTGATTGTCGTTTAAGGAATCGTGGTCGATCGTGATGCAGAGCGGTGTCCCTATTTCATCCATGCGTGCGTACCGTCGCCCTATCGTCCCACTTTCGTCGTAGAACGTGCTGACACCTGCTTTTCTCAGATCATTATCAATCATTCTTGCAATATGAATAAGGTTCTCATCGCTGATTAATGGGAAGACCCCGGTTTTAATGGGTGCAACAAGTGGATTCAATTTTAATATCGTGTATTCCTCTTCTTTTTTCTTCGCTTCGACATAGTTATGCTCAAGCAGGAAATACAGGATTCGATCAATCCCATAGGACGGCTCGATGACATGAGGGACGAATTTCTCTCCCGTCTGTTTTTCTTTAATATCAACAATGTCGTAGCATTCTTTTGGGATGTCGATGAGCTCTCCATCGACGGTGACCGTGATTTTCTTTACAGTTGCTGCATCCATCTGTTCCAGTTGATCCTTGATTTTTCCTGCTTTCCCACCGAACCGAGGACCAAGGACGTTCATCTTCGGAACGACTTTTTTCATCATCACTTCTCTTGGTTGTTCAAACGCCCGTAACGCGTACATATCCACGCTTGAGGAATCGATATGTGCGTTAAGATCATAGGCAGACCGGTCTGCGATCCCGACGCATTCGACCCAACCGAATCGTTCACTATACAGTTCAGCATCCCAGCATTCAGCAGCATAGTGGGCAAGCTCGTTCGCCGCATGTTTCCGGAAGCGGAATTTCTTCGGATCCACACCCGCAGTTAAGAGGAACTCCTGGGTCAGATACATATAGTACGCCAACGCCTGGTTATTGATGATTTTCTTTTTCACCGCGTCAGCGACCGAGACCTTCAGTTCTTTTTCATTGTCAAAAAGGAACAATTCTTTTCCTTTGATTGAGTCAAAAAATGGATGGGTTTTATCCTTTGGATCGAAGAATATCTCTGCTTCTGCCATGGAGAACTCTCGCTGGCGAAGTGTCCCCTGTCGTGGGGAGATCTCATTGCGGTATCCTCTGCCGATCTGGACGACCCCGAACGGCAGTCTTTTCCTACTGTACTG
>JBFYMQ010000010.1:0-31136 GCA_041304825.1 Thermoplasmatales archaeon | reverse complement strand
GAGATGTACCGTATGTGGGTATTTATGTGCAAGAGAACTGCCCCCACCGATTTGTCCTATCTGTAAGGCGAAAGCAGAGCGATTCGAGGAATTTACTATTTAAAAAAAAAAAGTAGTATCAGGCGATTTCTCGGATTTTCTTTATGATTTCATCTTTTTGTGCGGTGGTTAATTCTTGGTCTAGTTTCGGGTATAACGATGCTTCCTCGAATGTTTTATGCGCTATGATAAATTCTTTGAATTCATGATACCGTACTGGTTTGTTCCACATCAAATCCTTTCGCATGACCCGTACCCTATTAAGAATTTCATTGTGTTGTTGGATAAGTTCTGGGACCATCTTATAACCCTCAGAAATGTTTTTTGGATTGTACGAGGAAAAAATCGCTTTTTCTTCAGTGAAAATATGTTTTTCTAGTTCCCATTCGAAAGTATCAAAGACTTTCATCAGGGACACCAGTTCGATGCCTATACTTTTTTCAACATCGTGTAACAGTTTGAGGATTTTTGAATGATCTGTAGTCATCAGCTCAAGAATCGATGTCGTTTTCATACACACATACTCCTAGTACCATCAATACCTATAGGATATAGCACCTTGTTTATAAACCTAGCTTCTCAGAATTAGATTCCTGCTGTTTCTGCTATCGTAATGTCTTTAAATTAATATGTTTTCTAGGCTATGAGCATGGTATGGATATTGTTGCAATCACGTTCCAGTCAGTGGTTCTTCTCCTCGGCATCGGTGTGTTTGGTTTTCTGATTGTCCAACGGAAGGTTGTCGCAGAAAATGCCCTGGGGGCTTTGTCGAATCTTGCCTTAGACCTTGCGTTGCCCTGTCTTGTGTTTGTAAATATTGTCTCAAGTTTCTCTCCGCAAGAGATACCGGATTGGTGGGTGCTTCCCATCTGGTGGGTTGTTTTTACCGGTATTGCGGCACTCCTAACCGGAATGTTTATGTTTGCATCAAAAAAGACAACCAGGCGTGAGTTTGCCATGAGTTTGTTTTTGCATAACGGGTTGTTTTTTCCTCTTGCGATTCTTGCCGGGATGTTTGGTGCTTCGTCGCCGTACCTTGTTTCCTTATTTTTGTTTATGATCTTTTACCCTGCATTCCTGTTCAACATTTATCCGTATTTCTTTGGGAAAAACGAGAAAAAAATAAAATGGAGACGTATCTTTAATACCATCTTCATCTCGACGATTCTTGCGTTACTGATTCGTTTTGCGAACATCCAGTCGTTTGTGCCAGATATTGTTCTTACGATTCTTACGATGCTTGGGGCGATGACGGTACCGTTGTTAATGCTGGTGATCGGTGGGAGCCTTTCCCTTGATTTTCAGCGAAAAGGCATAATCTACACCACCGAGATTGCGAAGTTTGTTCTGATAAAAAACCTGCTGTTTCCACTGATCATGTTAGGGGTGTTGTTGGTCGTCAGGCCATCGTATCAAATCGGGTTGCTTCTGATACTTCAAAGTGCTGTGCCACCAGTCACCGCGCTACCAATCTTTACGAAGCGTGTCGGTGGGAATGAGTCGATTGTAAATCAGTTTCTGCTTGCGAGTTTTATCTGTTCCTTAATCAGTATCCCGTTGGCCATTTCGTTGTTTACGATGTTCTTTCCCACAGGTTAGGTATTATTCAAGTGTGCAGGAGTCGCATCCGGAAGGAAACAGTCCTTTTGCCATGAAAATTTTGCAGATCCGGCATGTTTCTTTAATCATGGCATCATCCGTGTAGTTGAGGATGCGTTGTGCGGACAGTTTAATCTCTTTCATAAGTTCTTCATCGTCTATGGTCTTATTTCCTCGTTTATGAGAGACGTATTGGCAGACTGCTGCGGGAGTGATACCAAGTTTTTCTGCGGCTTCTTTCTGACTCAATCCGAAGTTGGTCATCAAGCTTTCTGCGATCTCTTTTCGTATAAGGGGAAGCCCATTCCATATCACGTATTCACAGGGAACGCGTTTCATCAAAGGGTACAATTGTTAATTTATACTTATAATTAATGTTTTTATTTTTTTAAAAGGTTGGTAAAATTAGATGCTTGTAATAGATTGCCCCTTGGCAGATATGGAGGCAAAAGTTTTATATACAGTAGGTGCATTAACAATTGTTAATAGGGGTATAATAGAGATAAATAAAGAGGGAAAAAAACAACTCACGTTAACACGCGTGGAGATGTAAAAACAAACGGGGAAAATATTTTTTTCATCCCATCCTTTCCTCCTCTCCTCACCAAAAAAATCCCGTTTGTCTTACATCCTCCACCTTTTTTTTCCATACACCCATTCCGAAGCGGAGGACGCATGAACGACCTGTCTTCGACTATCAACGACCTCAAACACAGCAACATACAAAGAGAAATACAACAGCGAATCAAAGAGTTCAAAACCATTGATACGCACTCCGCTGAGGAACTCTTCAATGAGCTCTGTTTCTGCATTCTTACGGCTAACTTCAACTCAGAGCGAACAATACAGATACATGGGAAACTCCATGCTTCTTTTTGCAGAGAAACCAAAGAATCCATAGCAAAAAAACTCAGAAAACATGGATATCGCTTCCCGAACACCAGAGCCAGCTATATCGTTGAATCAACAGCCAATAAAGACATACTTCCCACAATCATTCTAACATTAAACCACGAGCAACGACGCCACTGGCTTATCAACAACATCAAAGGAATCGGCTACAAAGAAGCAAGCCATTTCCTGAGAAACATCGGGTTTGATAACTATGCAATCATTGACTTTCACATCCTTGACCTCCTCGAACGATATCACCTGATTACAAAACCAAAGACGCTCACAGCCAAAAAATATCTGGAAATCGAACAGGTCTTACAAAAACTTGCAACAAAAACAAATCTCACTCTTGCGGAACTCGATTTATACCTCTGGTACCTTGAGACCGGAAAAATATTGAAATAAAAGCACATAATGCACTCACGTGAACCATGATGAACTACGATGAAATCATCACAACACTTCACTCCATGGCAAACCCAGAAAACGTCAAAGGAATGGCACGCTACGGAATCAACCAGTACAACAACCTTGGGATATCAATCTACCTCCTACGACCCTTTGCAAAAGAAATCGGTACAAACCATACGCTCGCCCTCAAACTCTGGGATTCCAAGATCCATGACGCACGACTGCTCGCCTGCTTTATCGATGACCCGACACAAGTCACCTCAGAGCAGATGGATGCATGGGCAGAAAATTTTGACTCATGGGATATCTGCGATCAGGCATGCACAAACCTCTTTGATCGATCCCCACTTGCATACGACAAAGTATTCCAATGGGCAGACCAAGAAAAAGAATTTGTCAAACGCGCAGCTTTCTCCCTCATCGCAGGATTAGCGGTCCATGACAAGACAGCCACGAATCAGGATTTCGAACGCTTTTTCTCCCTTTTTACCACACATTGTAATGATGAGCGAAACTATGTGAAAAAAGCAGTGAACTGGGCGTTACGAAACATCGGGAAAAGAAACCTTTCACTGAATAAAAAAGCACTCCGGACCGCAGAGGAAATTAAGAAAATAAACTCAAAGTCAGCACGATGGATAGCGACAGATGCAATCAGGGAGCTAACAAGTCCAAAAGTTCAACAAAAACTAGAAATGAAAAAAAAGAAAAAATAAACGAACACTATTTTTCTTAGAGACTGAGTGCTTGCACTGGACATTCATCAACGCAAGTGCCACAATCAATGCAGGTCTCCTCATTGACCTCTGCTTTCTCAGTGACTACTTTGATCGCCTCAACAGGACATGCTGATACACAGGCTGCACAGCCAGTACACGTTGCTTTATCAACTTTTACTACCATAATGGTTTTACCTCGTTGCACCCCTGATGCCAGTTTTCCTATTTATCTTTTACCTTTGGGAAACGACCCAGAGAAGAGTAAGATTGCAGCAATAATTTGTCTTAATTTATTTTGGTTTGTACTGTTCTATTTTCTTGTTCGCTCGTTTCCCGCTCAAAGAGAAAAACAGGTACACGACACTCAGCTCAAGTCCAAAAATAACAAGGAAATACACAAACGTGACCACAATCGTTCTTGGGACAAACCCGTACGAAAGGGTAATGGACCCAAGGAACGGGATGAACATCCCTATTAAAATCAACAGCAGGACCTTTATCAAATCTCGTGTTTTCCCCATGCAAATACCCACAACCATGGACCTATTAAAAGTTATTTCTTCGCATTTCAACAAATCCTTGGAACGGGATCACCAAGAGGTTTGCGAAGAATCCGTTTCCCTCCAACCGCGGTCTGCAGAACGACATCAGAGACCTTGTCTGTAGCTTCACCGATGATAGCAGCGTGTTTTCCCAACGGATGCTTCTTCAACACCGCAAGCACGTCATCTGCTTTTTCCTTGACCACACCTAGAACAACTTTACCTTCATTACCAATCTCCAAGGGGTCGATACCAAGCATGTCACAGGCGGATTGAACACCCCTTGGGATGGGGATTGACTCCTCGTTCAGGAGAATTCCGACATGTGATTTTTCACAAAATTCACTCACCGTGTTTGCTAATCCGCCCCGCGTAGGATCCTTTGCAGACACGAGGCCTCCTTCTGTAAGCAACACATTCATCAATCCATTCAATGGTGCAACATCTGAATGAATCGTGGTCTCAAAACCGTATCCTTCACGGAACGATAACAACGATATCCCATGTTCCCCGATATTACCTGAGAGGATCAGTGTATCTCCACTTTTAAAATTACTATCCAGTAACCAACGGCTATTAAATTTTCTGTGTCGTTTGACTTCTTTGAGGTTCTGTTCAAGAGCAGGACTTCGTTTACCAATACCACTGGTGTTAATCATGAACTGCTGCAGTGCACCTTTTTCGACCACCTTGGTATCTCCGGTAACAATCGGGACGTTTGCCTTGCTTGCCATACGCCCCATGCTTCTAACGATCGTCTCAAAGGTATCCAAGGAGAATCCTTCCTCGATGATGAACCCAGCTGATAATGCAAGAGGAGCCCCACCGACTACCGCGATATCGTTAATAGTACCACAGACAGCAAGTGACCCGATGTCACCACCAGGGAAAATCAAGGGTTGCACAGTATGGGAATCCGTGGAGAACACAATGTCATCGACAACCGCTGCATCATCAAGGGCAGTGAGTGGCACCTCCGCAATTCCTTGATTCTTAAAAAACCGCAAGATATTGTCTTTGATGAACTGATCCATCAGTACACCGCCAGCACCCTGCGCAAGAGTTATCTTCTTCGCCATAGTTTTCCCAAGAATGTTGATTTTTTCATGGTAAGCCATAGAAAAGATTTATTTATATTCTCTGCTGCCATCCCTCTGCGTTATATGTGGCAATGGCAGGATATTGTTCTGACGATCATCAACTTCGGGTTCATGATCACCGCGATACCAGCGATTCATCGAAATTACAAGCATAAGGAAGCAAAAAGTCAATCGTTGTCCATGTATCTTATCACAGCAATCCTACTGACGGCTATGGCCTATGTGTTTCTCACCTTAGACATGCTTCTGAGCTGCATATCGACTGCTGGAACTGGGATCATGTGGTATCTTTTAACCTATCAGAAGATTATTTATTCCAAATAATTTAATGATGAAGGGATGATGATGGACATACTGATACTCTGTATCGGCAACCAAGAGGGGGGCGATGACGGTATCGGACCGTACATCGCTGACCGATTGAAGAATCAACCAACCTCGGATATGGTTCTTGATTGTGGGACGACCCCTGAGAATTACACAGGCATCATCAAACGACACAAACCGAAAACTCTCATCCTCATCGATGCCACAGAGATGAATCTTTCTCCTGGCGAAATGCGTATCATCCCAAAAGAAAAACTTGGGACGATGCACATCAGCACCCATGGGATACCGCTCTCTATACTCATCCAGTATCTAGAACAAGAGGTGCCACGTATCATTTTTATTGGAATACAACCGAAAACGATGCAAGGAACAATAAGTGATCCAGTGAAAAAAAGCGGTGATGAACTAATCGGACTTCTGCAGAAGAAAAAAATCGAGCAGATAACGGTGCTTCAGTAAGGATATTTCTTCCCAAGTACCTCTGTTGATGACAGCGCAGCGACCGCACCTTTGGCGCAGGCGGTGACCACCTGCCGCAGACCACCGGTAATATCACCAGCCGCGTATACGCCTCGAACGCTCGTGCGTTGCTGGTTATCGACCAGGATGTACCCGTTGTCATCGGTCTTTAATTGCAGTGCTTTTGCTATTTGGTTTTGAGGTAAAACACCAACGGAAGCGAACACACCCTCAACTTGTAATGTTGATCGTGCACTGGTCTCTAGATTAAAAAGATTCACGGATGTGACATTTTCTTTTCCCTTTATCTCCTCAACAATGGTATTGAAGAAAAAATGCACTCCTTTTTCTCGAGCTTCATCCTCGTAAATCTTCTCTGCCCGGAACTGTTCACGACGATGGATTACATATACTTCTTTACATCCAAGCTGTTTTAAAAAAATAGATTCGATAAGTGCAGTATTCCCCCCACCGACCACTACGACCCGTTTCCCTTTGAAGAAGAAACCATCGCATGTCGCACAGTAGGAGACTCCTTTTCCGATAAGCTCAGATTCACCAGGGACATCGAGTTTCCTATGTTCTGTTCCTGTACAAAGAATCACCGCGCCTACTTGATACATTGCTTTTTCTGTTGTTATCAGAAATCCTGTTGATGATGGCTTGACGTCTTTTACTTCTTCATAGAACTGGAAATCTGCGTACTTTGTCGCATGTTGTTTCATTTTTTCAACAAGATCAATCCCGGGGATAGAAATAAACCCTGCATAATTCTCAATATTCGGGGCAACCTGCAGAAGACCACCTCCGCCACCCCGATCAAACACAATCGTTGAAATCCCCGATCGTTTGGCATAGATTGCAGCGGAAAATCCAGCAGGACCGGCACCGATGATCGCTAATTCATAATCCATGAAAAACCTCATGGAATATGTACTATTTAGTTTTTTTAAACACCTCTGATGGCACAGCGTTTGAAAAAAGGTTTTATTTCTTTTAGGGTGCCAAGGAAATAGTCTCGAGAATACGGTTCTGCAGTTTCAAGTGTTGACGACACTAATGGTGCTTTGATTTTAAACTGTTGAAGGAAGTACGCATCTGCTCCTTTCAACCATTGCGCAATCTCTATGATATCTTCTTTTGTAAGCAGACCGGGGATAAACGTGGTTTTGAACTCGTAGGCTGGCGCTTTTGTTTTCAGCAATTCAATCGATGCTTCGATTTTGCTCAAATCCATTTTAACACCGGTTAACTCAGAATATCTCTTCTTTGGGGCTTTGACATCCATGGCAACGTAATCCACGAGTTGTTGCTCTAGAAGTTCGTTGAGTCGTTCTGGGAATGCTCCGTTCGTATCAATCTTGACCCGGAGCCGCAGGTTCTTTATCTTTTTTATAAAGTCAACGAGATCATCTTGGAGAAACGGCTCACCTCCAGAGATGACCACACCTTCGAGCAGTGCTTTTCTTTTTGAGAGAAACGACACGATTTCATCCTGGGGGAACAACTCTGCGGTCCCCAATGCAAGATTCTTGTTATAACAGAAAGGACAGCGAAAATTACATCCGCTAGTCCAGACAATCGCACTGATCCGATCAGGATAATCAAGCAACGATGTTTTCTGAAAGCCGCCTATCTTCATGTTGTGACAAGGACCTTCTCCCGGAGGTCAAAGGTGGTCCGATCGTGGAACTCCTGTTGTTTCCCCTTGTTCCATTGATTCACCGGCCGGATGTACCCCACGACACGGGAGTAGATTTCACATTCAGTGGTCTTCTGGACCGCCTGACAAGTTGGGCAGAGTTGATGCTCGCCAGCGATGTATCCATGGTCAGGGCAGACGCTGAACGTCGGGGTGATTGTATAATACGGGAGCGCATAGTTCTCAGCAACTTTCCGGACAAGGTTCTTGGTCGCAGTCGGCGAAGGTTCCTCCTCGCCAAGGAAGATATGCAGGACAGTGCCGCCAGTGTATTTTGTCTGCAGAGAATCCTGCAAGTCCAGGGCTTCGAACACATCGGTGGTGAAGCCGACCGGCAGCTGCGTCGAGTTAGTGTAATATGGCTGGACGTCCCTGCCTCGGTTCTTGGTATAGATCTCCTGGTTGTAGGTGCGGATATCCGGGTAATGTTTCTTATCAAGACGTGCGAGACGGTAACTGGTTCCTTCCCCTGGTGTTGCCTCCAGGTTGAAGATGTTGCCGGTTTCCTCTTGATAATCTGCGATGCGTGTGCGCATGAAGTCCAGGACTTTCTCAGCAAATGCTTTTCCCTCCGGGTCGGCGATGCTCTTGTTCATGAAGTTGAGTAGTGCATCGTTCATGCCGATGAGGCCAATGGTGGAAAAATGATTCTTCCAGTATTCCCCGAAGGTCTTTTGCACATCAGAAAGATAGAACCGTGAGTAGGGATGCAAACCGCTTACGGTAAGATTTTCGATGAGGTCTCGTTTAATTTCGAGACTTTGTCTGGCCAGCATCATCAGCTTGTCGAGTCGTTCGAAGAAATCAGTGTCATCCTTTGCGAGATACGCCAGACGTGGCATATTCAGTGTAACAACCCCAATGGACCCGGTTTTCGGGTTTGCCCCGAACAAGCCTCCGCCTCGTTTTTGAAGCTCTCGGTTGTCCAAGCGCAATCTACAGCACATGCTACGTGCATCTTCTGGTTTCATGTCGCTGTTGATGAAATTGGAGAAGTAGGGTATTCCGTATTTCGCGGTCATGTCCCAGAGGGGGGCGAGCCCGTCGTTGTTCCAGTTGAAATCCTTGGTGATATTATATGTTGGGATCGGGAATGTGAACGGCCGTCCTTTTGCATCCCCATCGTGCATGATTTCGGCGAATGCATGGTTAATCATGTCCATTTCTCCGGTGTATTCGCTGTAATTGTTATCTGTAGGATTACCACCGATGATGGCTGGTTCATCGTTCAAATAACTGGGTACGGTAAGATCCATGGTAATGTTGGTGAACGGACTTTGAAACCCGACCCGTGTGGGCACGTTCATGTTAAACAAGAATTTTTGCATTTCCTGCTTGATACTATCGTAAGAGAGCTGATCTTTTGCAATGAACGGGGCAAGTAAAGAATCAAAATTCGATAGTGCCTGCGCCCCTGCGGCCTCACCCTGCAATGTGTATAGGTAGTTGACGATCTGCATCAGCGCTGTGCTGAAGTGTTTGGCTGGTTTGCTTTCGATTTTACCAGATACACCTTTGAATCCAAGGAGCAATAAATCTTGTAAATCCCATCCGACGCAATACGCGCCAAGGGTACCAAGATCATGAATATGATAGTCTCCTCTGGTGTGGGCGTCTCCGATTTCTGGCGGATAGATCTTATTGAGCCAGTAGTGGGAAATGATGCTCTCCGTTGCATAGACATTGAGCCCCTGGAGCGAATAGCTCATATTGCTGTTCTCGTTGACCTTCCAGTCGAGCATACTAAGATAGTCATCAACCACATCGATGTCTTTGAGCAAGCCTCCAATCTCTCGCATATCCTGGTGTTGTTTCCGGTAGAGGATGTATGCTTTTGCTGTTTTGGCATGTCCGTCTTCGATGAGGATTCTTTCGACGGCGTCTTGGACTTGCTCAACGGTTGGTATTTCACTGCGTTTAAGCTCTTTTTCTAAAATGTCAAGGACTTTATCAGTAAGTTCTGCTGCTCGTTTGTAGTCTTTTCCACCGACTGCTTGGGCTGCTTTCCAGATGGCGTCTGTGATTTTCACTGGGTTGAAATCAACGATTTTTCCGTCTCGTTTTTTTATCTTTCGTATCATATGTATCTCTCCTTCTCGTATTATTTTTCTATGAGATTTTTAACCTCTTTTTCAAAGCTGGTGACATCAGTGAATTGCCGATAGACCGATGCGAACCGGATGTAGGCGACTTGGTCGACTTCTTTTAACGCGTCCATGACGTATTCGCCGATGAGTTTTGTTTCGATTTCTTCTTTTCCTGTGCGTCTGATCTTTTCTTCGACCCCATCGATCATTTCCTCAATTTTTTCGTGACTGATCGGGCGTTTTTCTAGTGCTTTTGCAATGCCGTTTCTGATTTTACAGCGGTCGAATCGTTCTCGTCTGCCGTCTTTTTTTATGACGAACAAGGGCACCATTTCGATGTATTCGTAGGTCGTGAACCGTTTATTGCAGCTGAGGCATTCTCGTCGTCTGCGGATGGATCCGCCGGTATCGCGCGAGTCGGTAACCTTCGTGTCAATATGGTTGCAATAGGGGCAATTCATCTCCCATCACCAGATACAATATATGGTATAGCAAAAAAATTAAGCTACAAACTGTAGTATAATTCATTAGTTTTTAAGTCTTTTGATTTTTTAAAAAAACAATGATTTCTTCTGGTCAATTTATTAACGAATGTGACATGTTAGAGTGTGACGATTTTCGCTTGCGAAATCACATGGTGTACAAGTCCTTCGACATCGATTTTCTGTTCTTCGGCAAGGATGTGCTCAAGATGCGCCTGTGTCGATGGTTTTGTCGGGACTGCAGAACATCCGTCAGATGGTACGATGGACAAATCAAAGGTCTTAATCTGTTTTGCAATTGCTATTACATCTTCTTTATCAAAGCCGATCAATGGTCTGAGGATTGGGATGCTCACTGCTTGTTCGACGACCCGTAGATTCTGTAGAGTCTGTGAGGCGACCTGCCCGAGGGAATCACCCATCACCAGTGCATCGGCATGTTCTTTTTGTGCTATAGCCTCTGCGTAGCGAAGCATCATCCGTTTACACACCACGCAGGTATATTTATTGTTACAGTGTGTCTTGTATGCTTCCAGGCTCTTTCCATGGGGAAGGATCAATGCAGTGATCTTTGATGGAACCAGTGTTTTCAGATGCTTTGCCAGATTGATGAAATTTTCTATCTCGCGGTCATCGGTGAACGGACGGTTGTCTGCATGGAGCAGGATGAATTCATCTACTTTCTCGGAGAGCAGGTAGGCTGCCACCGGGGAATCAATACCACTGGATATCAACGCGACAAGTTTCATGCGGTCTCCGCTTCAATGTAATCAAGGTATTCTTTCAGGCCACCAACAGGGGGAAAAACGATGATTTCTGGGACGTCATAGGGATGCAGGGAGTGGATTTTCTGTATTGTTTTTTGAACGTTCCGCTCAGAGGTTTTTGCAAGCATAACGCATTCGTTTGCCTCCTCGATTTTCCCTTGCCATCGATAGATCGATTCGATCTTTGGAATGATATGGACACAGGCGACAAGTTTTTCTTTTACCAGCGAACGGGCGATGGTTTTTGCCGTATCAAGAGTATCGGTTGTTGAATAAATAATGGAAACCATAGTTGTACTCATAGAAAAGAAGATTTTAAGAGTTTGCTTATTGGAGATAGTTTTTCATTTGCAGGGCATGCGCTCTTTGCGATATTTCATGTGAAGGTCCATAGTATAAGTGACTTTTACAGGCACAATCACTACATCCGAACCCGGGAACACCGTTAAAGTTACTTTCTAACACTCGAGCGATCCTGCATTCTTCTCGTTGTGTACTTTCTTTATAAAATATGTCAACAACTTCTGTGAAAGGTAGAAGATAATCAATATGCCAATGAACCTTCTTTTGTTTCCGTAGATGACGCTCAATCCGTTGTTTTACTCCATTTAATGCAGATCCAGCATACACATAGCATCCTTTCTGAAAATGAACCAAACCAAGTTTTCCTATCCTAATTGAAGCATCGTTGCCAAGTTCCATGACAAGCAGATACGTTCCTTTCATCAGAGGAGTATGAACATAGGTTCTTATAAGACCGATTCTGATTCCTCTTCCAATGGTTTCGTATAATCCTCAGTTCATCTCGATTGAAACCCTTTCTGATGCACGTAAAGAAATCCAAAAGATAGGAAGCGACCCACAGAGCTTGGACATTATGGCTCCGAAAGCGGTTTTTAAGGTCATTAAACTTGAACAAGTGATATTACAAGATGCAATTATCATCAAACAAGATATGCTCTCTCTGGGCGGGGAGGTTGCAATCCCTAGGGAAGCTTTTGAACTGGAGAAAAATCCTGCAGCTATTTTAATCATGGGGACGATGACTCAACTGAAGGAACTCGTTGGGAAACTGCAACGCCATTACCCTCGCATCAAAGCGCTCTCCGCAGAACTAGCTATGTTATTAGAAAAAATCTCCTAAGCAATCTTATCCCAAAAAAGACATTAACTCATAGATGATTCTAGGTGAGAAGCCCTATGGAAAACCCTGTCTGTCCCCTTGATTTCCGCTATGGGAGAAAAGAAATAAAAGACGTCTTTGGCGAGACAAGTAAACTGCAATATCTTTTAGATGTCGAAGCTGCACTCGCCAGAGCTCATGCTGCTGTTGGAAATATTTCAAAGAAAGCTGCTGATGAGATATCAAAGAAAGCCACGGTGAAATATGTCACGGTAAAACGAGTCAATGAAATCGAAAAAGAAACCAGACATGACATCATGGCAGTCACCAAAGCACTCAGCGAAGTCTGCAGCGGTGATGCAGGAAAATACGTGCATCTTGGTGCAACCAGCTACGATATTGTCGACACTGCAAACGCCTTACAATTTGCTGCAGCAACTGATCTCATCAAAGCACAATTACGAGAACTGAGGGGAACCCTCGTTGGTCTTGCCAAGGAATACAAAAACACAATCATGGCAGGAAGAACCCATGGACAATTCTCTATACCAATCACCTTTGGTTTGAAGATAGCAGTCTACGCCATGGAAGTTGACCGGCATCTCGAACGACTCCATGAATGCAAATCACGCTTGCTGGTCGGCAAGATGTCTGGCGCGGTCGGCTCTGGAGCCGCGATGGGAAAACATGCCTTGAAAATCCAGGAGCAGGTCATGGCTGACCTCAAACTCGGAACAGAAGAGGCAGCAACCCAGATCGTCGGCCGGGACCGCTACATCGAGTTACTCTCCGTTTTAGCAAATATCGCAAGCAGCATGGAGAAGTTTTCGACAGAAATCCGCAATCTCCAACGCAGTGAGATAGGCGAAGTCTCTGAAGCATTCGAAGCAAAAAAACAGGTAGGCTCGTCTACGATGCCACAGAAACGCAACCCGATCCTCTGCGAGCAAATCTGCGGGATTGCCCGCGTCATCCGAAGCTTTATCATCCCCGCCTATGAGAACGCGATCCAATGGCATGAACGAGACCTCTGCAACTCCTCATCGGAACGCTTCATCCTACCGCATTCCCTCATCATGACGGATTGGATCGTCTTTCAGATGAACAAGGTGTTCCGGAACCTGCAGGTGAACCCAGAGAGGATGCGGGAGAACCTGCAAAACTCAAAAGGACTGCCGATGGCAGAAGCGGTCATGATTAAACTTGTGGAAAAAGGCATGGGTCGAGGTGATGCCCATAATCTGGTCAGAACCTGCTCCCTTAAAGCAGTCAGCGACAACAAACAGCTTCTTTCCGTATTACTCGAAAACCCCAAGGTGGTAAAACTCCTTAAGAAAAAAGAACTTGAAGAAGTCATGAACCCCCGGAACTATCTTGGCGTCTCCGATAAAATCATTGATCAGGTGGCCAAGAAACTCACGCGATAGAAAAAAAGGTGCATATCCATGGAAAAACTCGAAAGACTCATTACTAATACTCAAGAAGTCGTTACCATCGAAGAACTCAAAACAGTGCTTGATAAACCAAATCCCAAAGCATACATCGGATTCGAACCCTCAGGAGTGGTACATCTCGGCTGGAAGATTTGTACAAACAAGATTAAGGATTTTCTCGCCTGTGGTTTTGATTTTACGGTACTGTTGGCTGATTGGCATGCGTACATCAATGATAAACTCGGAGGAGACCTTGAAAAGATCAAACTCTGCGGCAGATACATGCAGGATTGCTTCGCGGCGATGGGGGTTGACATCAGCAAGGTACGGTTCGTGTACGCAAGTGATTATGTCAACGATGCGAAATACTGGGAGCTGGTGCTGAAGACATCAAAAGCAACATCGGTGGCTCGCGTGAAACGCGCGATGGACATCATGGGACGCGGAGAGGAAGAAGCAGAAAAGGACCTGTCGAAATTGTTTTACCCAGCGATGCAAGTCTCTGATATTTTCTATCTTCAACTAGATGTCGCCTACGGAGGCACCGACCAACGTCATGCTCATATGCTCGCCCGAGATGTCGCAAAAAAGATAGGACGAACCGCGCCGGTCGCAATGCACACACCGTTGTTAACAAGCTTGCAGGCAGATGGGCGCATGAACCCAATCGAAGCAAAAATGAGCAAAAGCAAACCAGAGACCATGATCTCGATACATGATGCTCCAGACGTCGTAAAAAAGAAACTCAGTAAGGCGTACTGCCCAGAGAAGCAAACGGAGGGAAACCCAGTCCTGGATGTCTGCAAGTTTGTAATTTTCCCTGACCTTGAGGGAAAAGTGTTCTTAATTGAACGGCCTGAGAAGTTCGGGGGGAACCTCCAGTTCGCCACCTACCAGGAGCTTGAAAATGCCTTCGCAACAGGACTCCATCCACTCGATCTGAAGAACGCGACCGCACAACACATCAATACCATCCTCGAACCAGTTCATAGATTCTTTGAGTCGCACCCTGAGAATCTGCAGAAAATGAAATCAGCAGGCATTCTTCAATAACTTAAGGTCTTTTTCTGAAGAAAAAAAATGAGAAGAGAAGAAAAGAATTATCTTCCTTCGTTACAGGGTTCGTATGGGTTGAACGCCGGGTCCCCGAAGAGGATGTATTCTTGGAAGCTGACGTATTTTGATTCCATCATCGGGCTGAGACCTTTTGATGCGGTCGTCTTGTATAAATCAGTCTGGTCCACCAGGTTTCCCGTGTAGACGTTCAATGGTGGAGACCACCAGAGCTGCCAATCTGCATCCGCAATCAAATAATTGTTCTTAGCGTTTCTCAGAGCCAAACCTACACTACTGTTGAATTTCATCATATCTGAACAGACATCCTCATAAATCTTCTCCCCGAAATGCGCCTCTGGAAAGATCCCCCGCTTCCACTGGCCTTTTGCCTTTAAGTATTTCAGATAGGTTTGGATGGGAAAATCGTATTTTGTGTTCTTCGGCTCAAGATATCCGCCACCGATATTCGATCCCGTCGGTGAGGCAATAAGAGAAGCAACTCCTGCATGTAACAAGGATTGCCCGACGTTGGCTTTCGCATACATACCATCGAGTTTCCCACAGATACAGCTCTCCAACCACATAAATGAGGGCCCAAGGTTCATATTGGATACCGTTCGTGTGGTATAATCCCCAGCGGCGCTCAAATCCCCGCCAGGACCAACGAAACCACCAGCAATCGGTACAAGAGTCTGCGTGAATAACGCCTTCAAAAGTGGGCCGCCAAGCCCTGATGCGACGATATCGTTTCCAGCCACACCGAATAAAAATTGATTCCCATGACCATTAACAAACAAATAGTTACTGGACTCGAAGATCTCCCCGCCGTTTACCTTGCCTTCCCCAGCGATTCTTCGAATCTGCCATTTCTCAAAGAGGACCCTGTTCAATAGATTACTGCTTTTAATTTTCGATAATGTTTCCTCGCTGAGTCCTTTCACCATCCCTTCTTCATATAAAGCACCCTGCAGGTTGAACCCTAATGGTTCTACAACGTCAACAGCAGCTCGTTCGTAGGTCATCTCCGCGTACCCTGTGAAGGCTTTCATAGGCTCCCCGCGCTTCACCATTTTTAGGATATCACCAAAGATGAGGTACCGAATTAATGGTTTTTGAAAATCCTGACCGCCACCAACCAAAAGACCAAAGTTATCTTTCCATGTGTCCAAACCATTCGCAAGATCATTATAAAACACGCTTTTCAGAATCAATGCGTCCGCATCTTGTGCATCCCAACCGGTGATCCGACCTACGATGTTTTCTATAAAGGGATATTTCTCTTCGGTTTCGCTATAGACGTCTGTTGCCATATTCGACCAGTCATATCGTATCGGATCGATGTTCCCATAGAGGACATCACTGGGGGTTCCACCACCGCAATAGTACGGTGTATCATCAACACCATCTCCATCGATGTCACCGAGAGGCTCTACATGATTTTGATAATAATAATTCGGAAGGACAGTCGCATCACCAACTAATGCAACATAGACAGGATTCTGTTTATAATAGTCTCGTAAGGTTTTGATGTCTCTGGTATCATTGATTTCAATATCGGCAAGATAAGAAAGTATGCTATTCAACGAATCATGAATCTCATCGAAGAAATGCGCATTGGAAAGAGGCGCCAGTTTCGGATTTTTTCCACCTACGTACAAACCAGGGCAGGTTTCTCCATTATCTGTGATTTTATCATCATCAGCGGTAAATGCAAACTCTGGTTTCCCAAACAGAATCCCTTTATGATAGGCAGTCAGATAAGGGGCAACTGATGAAAGACTTTTCATCATTGGATAGACTGGGTCTTCGAGTTTTTCGACAACAACCCGAGCGGAGACTTCACCTTGCTTTTTTACTAACCAACTGCCGGTAGCAGAAAGCGTATATTCCACTCCGCCTCGCCCGTACACAACAGATTCAGAATACAGAACATCTTTGATAATGTTACCACTTGCGTCTCTTTCAGCAATCCCACCCGCCGCTGTGGAACCTGGAGCTGTTTCGAATTTTTGTAAACTCCCAGGTATGTCGTCTAAATTAGGGCCCATGGTGAATGTCACTGCATCTCCCATTTCATCAGAATATTCAGCATCATGATTAATCCCCTCAAATTTAATCAAGGCATACTTATAATCCTGTGGTATGGAAAAAGTCCAGCTGACCGAGCCGCTGCCGGAAAGCATACCACGAAGGGCCGTAATGAGTTGGCTCTGAGAACCAGTTCCAAGTATCGTCGGTCCAAAGGTATACTCTTTACTTTCTAACACTGCTGGTGGCCACGCGTCCACTGGATTTGTTAGGGTGATATAATCGACCTCGTGATTCAGTTTTTCTTCAACGACCACGATGGTCGCCTCGACAATCTCTTCGGCGGTATTGAACTTTAAGACAGAGCCGAATCCTTTGAGATTCTTGCCGCAGACTATGGTTTTTTCAACGCCAAGGTCATTGAGTACTCTGGTCACATCGGCATCGATTTCATCTGTAACGATCACAGGTATTCGTAGATAAGACGCAAGTGGTGTCGCTATGACACCTAAATTATATCCTTGTTCATCGTCTTCAATGATTAATGCTGCTTGGCTACTATCCCAATAGTCCGTCGCAATGCGCAAGGATGCGTTTTTTGCAGATTCTTCATGTTTAATTGTTTCGATATTCCCATTGCGAGCCAATTGGTCTTGTAGTCGCGTCACCGCAGTCGATGGGTTGCTAAAATTCATTACATATAGAGGTATAATCATCTGTTCGCCGGATTCATCATAATTCACGGATAATGGTGTTGCGATCAGTGGGAAAAAGGGATTACAAGGACAGACAGTGATAGAATCAGGCATGCTTTTTAAATCACCAGTGATGTCAATAAAATCGTTTGTTTTCACCGTCTCCATTTCTGCTTTTTGTGGAACCCAATAATACACTCCAATTGCAGCAAGAATAAGGATAGCTACCCCTACGATTACGATGATTTTATCGTTTTTCATCATTATTTAATCCTCCAGTAAGGATAATAATATGTGTCTTTGTATATTTACAACATTCTATATAATAGTTTCTATTATTTATAGGGAAGGAGTTTTATGGAAAAAACATGGTGAATGAATACGTTTAAGAAGGAGACGATTATTACACCCACAAAAGGAGAAAAAACAGCATGTCCAGTGAAGAATTATCCCCTCAACTACAGGACCAAATCAACAGATTACAGCAAGCGCGAGCGCAACTACAAATGATCTCACAACAACGACAACAGGTGGAGATTCAATTGAAAGAAACGGAGGAAGCATTAAAGGAAATCGAAGCAGCGACAGAGAAAACGCCCATCTACAAAAGTATCGGTGCTTTACTTATCAAAACCAAAGGAAAAAGTGACATAAAAAAAGAATTAGCATCGACGAAAGAATCCCTGGAGTTACGAAAAACAACCTTGGAAAAACAAGAAGGACGAAGTAGAGAAAAACTCACCGAATTGCAAAGCAAGGTTGAAAGTTCCTTAAAACTCGCAGGTGGAGCAGGGCCGCTCAATGGTTAAAAAACATATTTTTTCAGCACATAACGATTTAAAGACAGGGTTCTTCAGTAAATTTTTCCTAATCCTCGGAGGCATCCTTTTCATCCTCTACATTGTTGAATCATTGGCTCATCCTCTGAAGCTGAGCACCGATGTGAACGGAACCATCCTTGCATTCGTTATCCTCTGTGTTGGTCTGGGACTTATCTCTTATTTTTTTTCCTGTCAATTCTCAAAGCTCTCAAAGATCGCAGAAGAAATAGAAAACGACGAATCTCTTATGGACACAGAAGAAACAAGTGAAGAACAATAATCGTCTTATTTCCCGTACCGTCGTTTCCTCTGTTGAAACGTCCGAATCGCGAGTAAGAAATCCCTTTTTTGAAGCGCAGGCCAATACACGTCACAGAAATACAGTTCAGAGTACGCAAGCTGCCAGAGCAAAAAATTCGAGATACGTTCTTCTCCAGAGGTTCGAAGGATGAGATCCGGGTCAGGCAACCCACTTGTATAGAGATATGATGAAACCGTGTTCTGAGAGATGTCCTTTACTTTGAGTTTCCCTTTTTTGATATCGCTGCCCATGCGCTGGATTGCCTGGATGATTTCCTCCCGGCCACCATAAGCAAGTGCGATATTCAAATGGTAGGTTTTATACGATTGAGTCAACTCCATAATGGACTGAGCTGATTGCTGAATGTCTTTAGGCAAGGAGTCAAGCTTTCCAAGAATCCGTATGCGTACCTTATTTTTATGAATGCGAGAGTCTTCCTTTGCTAAATCCAACTCTTGTTTTAATAAGGTCATCAAGGTCTTGACTTCTTTTTCACTTCGTTTGAAATTCTCAGTGGAAAACGCATACACGGTCAGAACTCGTATGCCAAGGTCGAAGCACCAGTCTAACACCTCTTCGATTTTTTCTTTGCCGAAGATATGCCCGGCCTCCCAGGACAACCCAAGCTCCTTAGCAAATCGACGGTTTCCATCCATAATAATCGCAATATGTCTCGGAAGTGGATGCTGTCGTATCTCCTCAAGGAGCTTGACATCAAGAAAATCGTTGACCTTCAAGGAAAAAAAATGATACAGTGAGGAACGATAAAACGCAGCAAGAATCCTTTTACCAGTGGAGCTTCGAAGTACATACATCTCCCAATCATCAATCTTCTTTCCAGCAAGGATTCTGAGCGTTGGTTTTTGAGAACTGATACGGTTCCCTCCAGATAAATCAATATCGTTGCCATTATTTAGCTTTACGGACAATATTCTCTTCAATATAAAAATATAATAGAGATGTAGACAAGGATGTTTAGTTCCCACTATTCTTGTTTTATATTCGACTTATATATCCGCTGTATGGGTTGCATCGAGAATCTCTTCTTCGATTTCCTCAATTTCCTTTTCATACGCCGCCGGGTCTTCAAGTGCTCTGATGGTGGACTCAAGCTCATGTTTTTCGCTGCCAGTAACGCTCTTCACATCAAGGATTTGCCGAAGTAAAAGAATCGCATCGTTCCGCCTTTGTTTCACAAAATTATATGTGAAATCCTCGATGCGGAACCATCCTTTGTACCGCCAGGGCTTGCTAATAAAATCCTTAGTAATCTTCACCATGAACTCATATGATTCTGGTCCGATAATTCCAGTTAACCCGCCAACTAAATAAGAATTGTATTTTTTATTATCAAACGCCTCCTCGATATCCTCGATGAGAGGGGCAATCGAAGGGTCTCCGATATCCTGAAGGGCAAACATTGCTTCTTCATTTGCCATGGAATCATCAGATTCTCTTTTTAAAAACCCGATAAGCGCGGGAACCGCCTGTGGATCTTTGGTTCTACGAAAGATCGTTAAGGCAAAAAAACAACTCCAAGTAAATTCAGTCTGAAGAAGCTCAACGAGTTCAGGTGTCGCTTGATTACCTAACGCAATGAGTTCCTGGATAGTATTGTGAGCATATCGACAGACTTCATCTTCATCTTTGTTGTAAAACTCTTCAGTATCTAGTGATTTTAAAAAATCGATTTGATGATGAGCCATCTCAACCTGTTTCTGCACGGTACCCCTCAAGGAGGTTAACTGATTCACGTTACTTAAATATTTGTTCGTCAGAAAAAACACAGGATCCTCATTTTATGAAGGAGTGCTTCTTTGGTTTGTATTTTTAACAAAAACAAACAACAGGAGAGAACAGATGCTGAGCCCAAAAGCAAAAAGAAACGTCGCTTCTGGAGAGATTATATCCCAAAGTGTACCAGCGATAATACCTGCGGGCAAGGCAATTAACCCTGTTGTGGTATGGAACGTCCCAAGCGCAGTTCCTTTTAAATCAAGAGGAGCTAAATCAACAACGAAAGCGCGCTGTACTCCATCGATGAGCCCGAAGAAAACCCCGTAGACAATGAAGACGAAGACCAGCATCGGAAGTTGTGATGTGAACAATAGACAAACCGAGGTAGCCGTAAAAAGTATATACCCTAGAACAAGGACAGGCTTTCTGCCTATTCTATCTGAAAGTATGCCTGCAGGGATGGTAAATATCGTGTACACAATATAAAATAGGACATACAGCAGGAGAGCGACATTATCAGAAAATCCAATATTCTTTGCCTTAAGGATGAGAAAAGCATACCCGAAGTTCGCTAATGCAAACAATGTTGAAACAAGAATGAATATTTGAAGATTACGAGGCAGTCTTTTTATACTGACACGAAACGGTATCGCTGTACGCTTCTGAGGAATGGTCTTCTCTCGTTTTTCTTTAATGAAAAGAATAAAAAAGACTGCGATAAGACCGGGAAAGAATGCGATGAGGAAGAGTTCTCGATACCCAAATAATGGAAGGAGGATTACTGCGATAATCGCACCGGAAAAAGAGCCGACACCATCCATTGCTCGTTGAAATCCATAGGCTTTTCCTCGAATCGAGACGTCCACAGATTCAGCGATAATAGCGTCTCGAGGGGCGTCCCGGACTCCTTTTCCTACGCGTTCAATCACTCGGAAAAAGAGTACAAATGGCCAAGCCTGTGCGAACGCGAAGAGCGGCTTTGTCAATGACGAAAGCCCATATCCTGCAAAGACAAACGGCTTTCGTCGTTTTATTTTATCAGACCAATACCCCGAGAAAACCTTCAGTAAAGACGCCGTAGTTTCTGCTGCTCCTTCGACCAGCCCTACGACCCAGGCACTCGCACCAAGTGAAAGTAAGAATAAAGGGACAACTGGGAAGACCATCTGACTAGACAGATCAGTAAAGAGGCTTACAAAACCGACAATAATAATATTTCTAGCCAGCCCGTGGAAGAAATGTTGCCTGTTCATCGGACACCTCAAGGGAGAAATGATGGCGAGAGAATACATTCCTTTGGTTTCAGGGTTTCGGTAGAACGAAGAGAACACCTTAAAAAGAAAAAAGAATTACCAGGAACTGAGACCATGCCAGCAGTTGAAGTAAAGAATTTAGTGAAGAAATACGGATCAATGGATGCTGTGAAAGGAATCTCTTTTTCAATAAATGAAGGAGAGATCTTTGGGCTTATCGGTCCGAATGGCGCAGGGAAAACCACCACATTACGGGTCCTCTCTACATTGTTGTCCATCAACGGTGGATCGGTCACCATTCTAGGACATGATCTGAGTAAGCATGCTGCTGAAATTAGAAAACTCATTAGCTATCTTCCCGAGGATGCTGGCGCATACAAGAATCTAACAGGGAGAGCGTATCTTCAATTCATCGCGAACTTCTTCGATTCGAAAGAGGCTCCAGCGATGGTGCAAAAAGGAATCGAGATTACAGATTTAGGAACACGTATCGATGATCGGGTGGACACCTACAGTAAAGGAATGATGCGCCGGCTGTTGGTCGGAAGAGCGTTAATGACCAATCCAAAGCTTGCCATCCTTGATGAACCAACCTCGGGTCTTGATGTCATCAACGCCCAGGAAATACGCAAGCTCGTCAAGTCTACCGCACAGGCAGGTACGACCGTTCTGCTCTCCTCACATAACATGCTCGAAGTCGAGTACCTTTGCGACCGTATCGCCTTGATATCAGAAGGGAAAATAGTCGAAGAAGGAAAACCAAAAACACTGATGGAGAAATACAAAGCGCGAAACATCGAAGAAGTATTCATACGGACGGTGCACGAATGAGCGGACTAGGAAACATTACGAAAAAAGAAATACGGGAGTTACTAACCCCCGCAACATTTGTTCCCATTATCCTTGTCGCCTTGATTTTTGCAACCATGGGAAACAGCATTCAAGGTATCCAAGAACAATCAACAGCTCCACCAACCATCGGGGTCATCACAGAGGACAACAGCACCTTAGGCATCTATGCATCCACAATTCTGCGCACCTATGCACACTCAGTGTACAATTCAACCTCTGCTTCTGATCTTCAAAACGGATTAGAAACCGTCACGCAGCACAATGGTGTCGCTGTTATCATTATCCCAAAGAATTTCACAGAGCAAATCACCCTCGAACAACAAGGGACGCTTCAGATCTATTGGATCATGAAAGGCGCCGGGCTCATGGACACGATCTCGTCAAGTGCTGTTGAATCGCTCATTGCCTATATTAACACGAATATATCGAAAGAGCTGATCACAGAAAATTCTTCCGTAAATGCATCGCTTGTTCTCTCCCCAACCAAACGGCTTGAAACGACGTATTTCAAGAACCGAGAGTTCGTTGGAATTTCACCAAGTACCATTTCAGGGATGCTGTCATCTCAATCCTTACTCATCCCAATTGTGATAATGATGATTATCATTATGGCCGGAAGTATCGTAATTACATCTATGGCATTGGAAAAAGAGAATAAAACACTCGAAACATTGTTGACATTACCAGTGAAACGGACCAGCATTGTTTCTGGAAAAATCATTGCAGCAGCAGTCATTGGATTATTACTTGCTGTGATTTACATGCTTGGCATGCAGTTTTATTTCAGCGGGTTTCAGGTATCAGTCGGAGTGAATCTTGCCACGTATGGTCTTGTCCTGACCTCGGTAGATTTCATTTGGATTGGTATTTCCCTGTTCGTCGCACTCATTGCGGGGCTTTCTCTTTGTATGCTTCTAGGGACCTTTGCAAAGAACTACAAAAGTGCACAGACACTTACGTTCCCAATCACGATGCTTGCAATGATACCGATGTTCATCACTTTATTTGCAGATTTTGACACCCTCCCCCTAGCAGTAAAAATCCTAACATTCGCCATACCGTTTTCTCATCCGATGATGGCGTCACGGGCGTTACTCTTCGATGACTATCTGTTAGTGATTGGTGGCATTGTGTATATCGCTATTTTTTCCCTTGTCACCATTAGCATTGTGGTCTGGGTGTTTAAGACCGATAGATTGCTCGTAGGAACGACAAAATTCAAGTGGTTGAAAGTGCTAAAACGACGTCGTTTCTAACTCTTCACGACAAATTCGATACAATCAATTGTTACATTATTGAGAGAAAAACAGCTATTTCCTACATATGGCGGAAACCTTTTTATAGCCTAACAACTACTCTTTTTGTAAGGGGATATCTCATGAAGAATCATGTTGACCAGAAAAAGACACGAATTTGGGAACGAATGACCGGGTGGAAGGGCATGTGGTTCCATATCGCTGGAATTATTGCTATTGTTTGGTTTCTCATCAGGGTAGTCCCGAAACCACAACGAGCACAATACCCTTGCCAGCAAGTAGCTATGTCACTCTCACTGGGATATATCGCATTCTGGAGTATTTTATTCACGGGTCTTGTGGTGTGGTTGCGAAACGCAAAGACAAAATTTGCTAAAACAATCCCAACCGTCTTTGCTGGTTTTGTTGTCTTATTCACAATTACGGGTGCTGTGTTTGCCACGAATTATTTCCAAGCAGAGCAGCCAGCTGCGGTATCTTGGGAGCCTATCCCAAAAGAACCAATGGGCGTCGGAACCGGGGTTTCCCCAGGTCGAGTCGTCTGGGTGTGGAATCCGAACGCGACAGAAAAAGATATGTCAGGGTACTGGTGGGAACAGCAGAACAACAACCAAGATGTCATCGATCAGATGTTCTCGACAGGACTACAAGAATTCGCAGGGACCTCAACCGAAATTGATGCATGGGACGCCATCTTTACTTTTTTCAATGAAGCCCACGGTTATGGGACCATCGGGTATCAACCTGGAGAAAAAATCGCGATAAAAATGAATTTGAATAACGCACTGGGCGGTGTCGGAGACCCCTATCCAAAAGAGGATAACGACCGAGACGCAAGTCCCTATGTGGTCAAAGCCTTGTTACGTCAACTTGTGAATGTCGTTGGTATCTCCCAACAGGATATCACCGTGTTTGACGCCTCACGACCGATCGTGGACTGTCTCTATAACCGGATTTATTATGAGAACTATCCCGCCGATCCGTTAGTCGAGGAATTCGCACAAATCCATTATATAGACTCTATGGGCGAAGCAGCCGGCCGAGAACAGGTGATCCCTAGCTCGACGACTATGCAATTCTCTGATGGTGTTATTCGAACGCTCCCCAGTTGTATTGTCGAGGCAAAATACCTCATCAATATACCGATACTCAAACGACATCCAATCAACATGGGTGTGACCTTATCTGGGAAGAACTTTTTCGGTTCATTCATCGAACCAGTCGCTGATATCCACCCGTATCATATCTCCGGGTTAACCATGGGAAATGCTGCACCACAGGTGGATCTCTTCGCCTATGAACACCTTGGTGGAAAAACACTCCTGTATCTCGGTGATGGGACGTTTGCTACCAAAGTGGACCATCGCACTATTGCGAAATTCCTAATGTACCCGTTCAACGATGATTGGACCAATAGCTTGTTTTTCTCACAAGACCCAGTTGCTCTTGATTCCGTGATGTATGATTTCCTGCTTACAGAAGGGACGAACCCGATTGAAGGATCTCAGAATTATCTTCATCAAGCTGCAGTCCCAGCACCAGATGTCTATGACCCTGAAAATGATGGCATCTACCTGTCAACAAGCTTGGGGGTCCATGAACACTGGGACCGAACTGTCGATATCTTTTCCTCAGATCGATACTCAGGCTTAGCTGAAAATGGGATTGATTATTACACCCTTGGAGAAGAATTTGTCCGCCCGGGTATTGTGTTTACGACGCCTCAAGAAAAACACCTCTATCTTTTCGGCACAGATAAAGGAGCGTTCCCTATCTCCCTTGTCATCGGTAAAATAGATGTGGAAGCACAGGTCAACGGAGTCTCAGGAACAGTTGAAAAAATCGAGTTTTACAAAGATAACACATTACAATTCACCGATACCGAAGAGCCATATATTTGGACGTGGAATAAACTTTCCTTCTTCAGCCATACGATAAAAATCATCGCGTATTATGACGAAGTTAACACAACAAGCAATCAGATAAAGATCTGGAAAATAATCTGATACTCGAAGGGATTTGTGTTGACGCTTTCGGACCATGCGGTATTTGCAGTTGAAATTATTAGTTCGATGTCGTCTTATGAGACCCATCCATATTTAAAAATCCAAGACATATATTCTTCACCAAAATCAACAATCACATTTCCAGCGTTAATCTCGTTTCTCCCATCATTATCGCAGTCACCAATAGAGACCACCGCTAAATCGCCAAATGTTTCATCAATGATAGCTTCTTCTTCATAGGTGACACCATTCCATTGTAAAATATGGATGACATCAGTACCTGCGCACACTTCAGCAATTGTGTCATCATCAACATCTCCCACATCGAGACCCTCAATAAGTAATCCTTCGCCAGGCCATTCCTTTTCATATTTCACTGTGTAACCTGAACCATTCCATTCAAAAATTGTTAACCGAGGCGAGTAGAAGCCTATGTGAATCTCATCTTTACCATCCATATCACTATCTTTACAGACACATGCAAAAGGATGATTTTCATACCATTCTCCTGGTTCATCAACAAGGATAGTCGGAGTAAATTGATTGGTCTGGCTATTCCAGTTCAACACCACAACCTTATTGCCGGATCCAAGGACGATTTCATTTTCCCCATCCTCATCCACATCACCAAGACCTGCCATGAAAACCTCACCATTCAACCCAACATCATCCCAATCAGCAAATTTCTCCAAATATTTTCCATTCCATTTGAAAACAACTATTTCAGGAACCGACCTTCTCCAGTCACGACAACTCATAATAAGTTCGTTCAAACCGTCATTATCACAATCACCAATGTAACAATCAGGGTTCCCACCACCATTCCATTCAACCCATGGATTCCATCCAATAATACGATAACGACCATTTACAAATTTATGAACCGTTGCATACCAAGAAACCGCGATTTCGTTATCCCCATCACCAGTCAGATCACCGATTGCAAAACCATCTGAATCCTGACGAATAAAAGGATAAAAAGGACATCGTAACCTATGCGTCTGTTCATATGTCTGTAAATCATCGTTCCATTCCATGACACGTAACATCGCATCCCTTCCACCTATGAGCAACTCATTATCACCATCATTGTCGCAATCTCCAATTGATTGTGGCCCTTCATAACGTGCTCCATAAAACGGGCTTCGTCCGTAACTCATTTCCCATTGAATACCATATGAATCAGCTGCCATATTCAATGGTTCTGAATTCTCTATATTCATTGTAGGAACATCTGAAAAAGCTACGGAGAGGTCGAATAATGAAAAAACGATTATTATCACTGGAATTATCAATTGTCTCTTCATAGATTTCTTCGTCCTGTATCAGATATCTTATGAGGATTATAAATATTTCCTTTGACAGATTAAATACTCGTTTTATTGATTATTGTTCATAGAGTTTTTTAATAGAGGGTTGTTCCGTCTGTGCCTTTTTTTAAGATATAAAGTTATCTAAGATACGACCAACATGTCGGGGAAAACGCGGAAATTCAAAAGCACGAAAAAATAGGCTCTTTTGACCTATTTTTCTCCGAGAGAGATAAACGGACGTGGCGGCAGTCGAACAGATGTCTTTACATGAAAAAATGTTTGTTAATAGTTTATTTTATTAAAATATGGAAAATTATAATAGTATATTTTAGTAAAGTATATAAATTCGAAAGTCCTTCAGATTAACATGGAAAAAAACATTATTACTCAAATTATTCTCGAACAAAAAAAAATTTTTGATAGAGATATTACCATCATCCCGAGAGAAATTCCAGATAATATCATAAATTCTCCTAAAATAATTGTAATAACCGGAGTAAGGAGAAGCGGCAAATCAACACTTTTGCGACAACTATCGAAAAAATATATACAATTTAATTATATTAACTTTGAAGATGAACGACTCATTGATTTCACATACCGCGATTTCAATACACTATTAGAAGTATTTCTCGGTCTACACCCGGAAAGTAAAACTTTCTTCTTTGACGAAATACAGGAAATAAAAGGATGGGAAAAATTTGTACGACGCTTATTCACAGAAGGTTATAAATTATATGTCACAGGATCAAATGCAACATTACTGAGCTCAGAAATTGCAACAAGCATTACGGGAAGAAATCTAAAAATTGAATTATATCCATTCAGTTTTAAAGAATATCTTTCCTATCACAACACGGCAATAAAAAAAATATATACAACAAAAGAAAAAGCATCGATTTCAAAACACTTCACAGACTATACCGAATTTGGGGGGTTTCCTGAGATTCTTCAATCGAAAGATTTTGAGGAACTTAATCAAATATATCAAGATATCATCATAAAAGATTTGTTAGTGAGACGAAAAATTCGTGATAGTAAAGATTTCAGAGAACTTTCTTTGTTTTTATTAAGTAATATCGGTAAAAAAATAAGTTATAACAATCTGAAAGAATTATTAGAATTTAGTAACACATCAAAAGTAAAAAACTATATTGACTTTCTATGTGAGGCGTATATTTTTTTCACGGTGAACAAGTATGATACTTCGTTAAAAAAACAGATGGTCAATAAAAAAAAGGTATATGCTATTGACACCGGTATCGTTAATGCAGTAGCCTTTCAATTCAGTGAAAACAAAGGCCGCCTATTGGAAAATGCAGTTTTTTTAGAATTAAAAAGACGATATAAAGACATTTATTATTTTGAGGAAAAAAATGAATGTGATTTTATCATTAAATCAGGAAGAACAATCACAAAGGTATTCCAAGTAGCTGACTCGCTTTCAGATCCACAAACAAAAAGCAGAGAATTCGAAGGACTTCTAGCAGCAATGGACTTCTTTGGATTAAAAAAAGGAAACATAATCACTGCAGATACTGAAGAACAATTAACAAAGGAAAATAAACAAATCACAATAATTCCCTTTTGGAAATGGAGTCTTGAGCCAAGAGAAAAATAAAAGCGGACGTGGCGGCAGTCGAACTTGCTAGGTGATGTGAGAAAGGAATCTAAAAAGAAAATTTTTTATCATTTATTCAATTCACTTAATCGTTTTTGTAGTTCATTGAAGACCATTTGTTTTTTCTTTGTATTTAGGTGAAAGAGAATTTTTGAAATCATTGCTGTTGATATTGTAAAGATGTAATTCAATTTTATGACGCTATCTTTTATTATTCCGTCTTCTTTTGAGAGAGGGATCCCTTTCATTTTTGTATTGCTTGTTATACCTGCAACAATGATGTTGTCGAATTCTTCGAATAAGACGAGTGCTGGTCTTTTTTTTACTTCGAATGTATCAGTAAATTGAACTTGTGCAAGGACAACGTCACCGGATCTAAGCGTCATTCCACGCCTCGTCTTCCGTATTGTCCCATAATTCTTTCATCTTGGGTTGCTGTATTTTATGCAAGAATTCATCATACTGATTTCTCTTCTTTAGATTTTTGATAATTTCGATCATGTGTGAGATTAATTCATTATAAGTTTGTCTCGGATACTCTTTGTTTTTTTTCAGAGAATCGACAACAGATTTATCCAATTGAATCGTAGTCACATTATTCATTATATGTCACCTATAGATACTATATAACGCTCTATATATAAAGATTTCGCGATGATCTAAAATAAGAATCCTCTCCCACAAATCATCTTCGAGAGAAGCGGACGTGGCGGGATTCGAACCCGCGATTACCGACTTAGAAGGCCGGTGCCTTATCCAGGCTAGGCCACACGCCCAAAGAGAGTAGCGCTGAGGGGGAGATTCGAACTCCCGCTCCCCTTGCGGAGAACCGGCTCTCAAGGCCGGCGCGGTGGACCGAGCTTTGCTACCTCAGCAGTGTTCCAACTACTGAAAGGGTATAAGATATTCTTATAAAAAATGGTTGTTCTATGATTTAAGAACAATCTCAATATGAACGCCATCAGGGACCTGGATTCTCATCAGCTGCCGCAACGCACGGTCACTTGCATCCAGATCAATCAGCCGTTTATGAATACGCATCTCCCAATGGTCAATGGTTTCTGTCCCTTCACCATCAGGTGATTTTCGGCAGGGAACCCGCAACCGTTTCGTCGGCATCGGCACCGGTCCTCGCAACGCGACACCGGTCTTTTCTGCAATCATCTTAATTTGCATACACACTTCCTCAAGTTTGGTTGATTCCGTGCTGGTCAATGAAATTCGTGCTTTCTGTGCTGGCATATTCGGTTGCCCCCATGTATTAAAATAATAAAAAGAAGAGAGGAGTAAATTACTTTACCGCCTCGACTTCTAAACAGACACCAGCTGCGACAGTCTGCCCCATATCTCGAATGGCGAATCTCCCAAGTTGTGGGATTTTCTTTGATGATTCGATAACCATCGGACGAGTGGGGATGATCTTAACGATCGCGGCGTCACCTGTTTTGATGAAATCAGGGTTCTCTTCTTTGACTTGTCCGGTTTTCGGATCAAGTTTCTTTTGGATCTCTTCAAATCTACATGCGACTTGTGCGGTGTAACAGTGGAAAACAGGTGTGTATCCTTTCGTGATGACAGACGGGTGGTTCAGAACCATGATCTGCGCGATAAATGATTTTGCAACAGTGGGCGGGTCGTTTGCTGGCCCAGCGACGTCTCCTCGTTTGATATCTCCTTTATTGACACCGCGGACGTTGACACCAATGTTGTCACCAGGCATTGCTTGGTTAATCATCTCATGGTGCATCTCAATGGTTTTTACTTCCCCGGTAACCCCGCCAGGCTTCATGCTTGGTTTGAACATCAGGGTCATCCCTGGTTTCATGATACCGCACTCGACCTTTCCGACGGGAACCGTTCCGACACCCTTAATGGTGTACACATCTTGGATTGGCCATCGGAGTGGGAGATTCACTGGTTTTTCAGGAAGGACAAATTTGTCAATCGCTTTTAAAATAGTGTCTCCAGTCCACCACGTTATTGCTTTTTTCTCTTTTATATTGTCTCCTTCGAAAGCTGAGACGGGGAGGAACTGAAGTTGTTCATCCTTGTAACCGACGCTTTTCGCTAACATATGGACATCGGCTTTCACTGTTTCATATCGGGCTTTGTCGTACGGTGGCGTGGTCGCATCTATCTGGTTAATCGCAACAATCATCTGTTTGACACCCAGTGTTCGAGCAAGGAACATGTGTTCTTTTGTCTGTGCCATGACACCATGCTGTGCAGCAACAACAAGGATAGCGGCATCAGCTTGGGATGTACCGGTGATCATGTTTTTGACGAAATCTCGGTGACCAGGTGCATCAATGATAGTGATGTAATATTTATCCGTATCAAATCGTTTGTGCGCGACATCAATAGTAACTCCTCGTTCTCGCTCTTCTTTTAATTGATCGAAAATCCATGCAAGAGCAAAACTTTCTTTTCCTTTTGCTTTTGCTTCTTCTCTGAATTTCTCAACCATGTGCGCTGGGAACTGTCCGGTATCAAGTAAGATTCTTCCGACG
>JBFYMQ010000009.1:0-31256 GCA_041304825.1 Thermoplasmatales archaeon | reverse complement strand
AACATCCAACGCGATCCGATCGACGCTTTTCTCCAAATCAAAGAAGTTCTTAAGAAAAAACAAAACAAGGATGCACCCTGTGAGGACTGTGAAGAAAAATACAGAAAAATCCTTTCCGAACTCAGCAAAAACGAAGGATTGTCACGCGGTGTAAACGGAAAAAAATACACCAGCGAAACATTCTACACAACACACCTACGACCCTACGTACGCCCCGGGTTCATCGACTCTTACATCCACCTCGAGCCCCCCGCTGATGCTGTGTTCCTAGAATCTTACGATGTACCCCGAAAAGCAGGACACCCGTTGCAGGTCTCCTTGTACATGCTACGCTCACGACCTGAGAAACTCTACTTTGTCGTCCCACCAGAGTACGAGCTGCCCCGTGAAGAACTCTACATCCTTGAGGATGTCCGACAGCATCTCTCCAAACATCGACCTAAGGATGTCTCATTCATGGACACAGAGACAGCAGAGGATTATTTCCTACGTCTTGGAGCCCAGGTCATCGCATCCTATAACGAGAAAAGACATCTTGATCTAGATGCAGGCAGAATCGAATACCTCGCTGACCTCTTCGCACGATACAGTGCGGGATTCGGCATCCTTGAAGACCTGCTATATGACCCGCATATCCAGGATATTTACGTCAACGCGCCTGTGACAAACAACCCGTTGCATCTGGTTCTCGACGGTGAGGAATACACATCTAACATGTATTTTTCCGACAGCGATATCGATGCACTCGCATCACGGTTCCGCACCTTGAGCGGACGAGCCTTTTCTGAGGCATCACCCGTCCTTGACATGGACCTGGAAAAATACCGTACGAGGGTCACTGCCATATCCAATCCCTTGACGCCCCGGGGGATCGCATTCGCGTTACGCAGGCATCGGTCAAAACCCTGGACATTGGCTCATTTCGTGGCAAATAACATGATCTCTGCCGCTGCCGCAGGATTCCTCAGCTTCCTCATCGACGGACAAGCATCCCTGTTGATCGCCGGGAGCCGCGGCTCAGGGAAAACATCGCTCCTAGGTGCATGCGTCTTTGAAATACCACAACGGTTCCGCCTTCTCAGCATCGAAGACACCCCAGAAATCCCCATCGACGATTTCCAACGATTGGGATACAAGATGCAGTCACTGATCACAAAATCGATCACAACAAGTTCCCTGTCGACAGAGGTGGACCCGACCGATGCGTTACGCACCGCACTTCGACTTGGTGAGTCAGTTTTAATACTCGGAGAGGTCCGCGGCGTCGAAGCAAAAGTCCTTTTTGAAGCAATGCGTGTAGGAGCAGCAGGAAACCTGATCATGGGAACAATCCATGGGTCGACAACCAGAGACGTGTACGAACGGGTCGTCTATGACATCGGAGTACCAGCCACCTCATTTAAAGCAGTCGATGCCGTCATCATCGCCGCACCCATCAGATGCGAAGGCGGCATTGAGCGGAAACGAAGAGTCGTACAAATATCAGAAATCACAAAAATAGGCTGGAGCACCAACCCGGACCCTGAAAAAATCTTCCAGGACGTCATGTTGTATAACACCAGCAAAGACGAACTCTGCACCACCGATCTCCTGGACATGGGTCAATCCCAGGTGATTCAGTCCATTGCAAAAAAATGGGGGATCACCGTAGAAAAAGCACTGGAAAACATCCAGCTACGTACAGACATGAAAAAAACAATTGTCGAACAGGGGAAAAACCATAAACAACTGCTTGAAGCTGAGACGATCAGAGACGCCAACAACATGTTCTGGATGTGCCTGGAGGAAAGCAAGCTGCGTCAGGGGACTGTGGACTATGACGAAGTACGGATACGATGGATGAAATGGTTCACCGATTACCTGAGGTGTCTGACATGAGACCAGAACCCAACTGGTTTATCCATGGAACATGCTTTGCAAAAAAATATTTTTTTTGGCTTCTGAAGGATAATACAAAAACAAAACAAAAACTGCAACGATACTTTCCATCTGATTACGAGGATCTGCTTCTGTTCTCAGAATTGGAGGTGGAACGATACGATATTTTGTTATTTGCCTATACAAGTGCGTTTCTGAGCTTTCTAGGTTTTTTTGTTATTGCTTTACTCCTTCTCTGCATCGATATTTTTTTTCTCAGACAGATGGAAGCAATGACAATGATTTTATTGATCAGCATATCGATTATTGTTCCTTTCGTTGTGATGAACCTCATTGCGCATTACCCAAAAACCTATGCCAGGTACATCCAGATACATTCCCTGGGCGACATCCCTGAGATACTCAGTTATCTCGTGATGTACCTGAAGCTTGTCCCAAATCTTGAAAATAGCGTGAAATTCGCAGCAGCGGAATCCTCCACAGCCCTTGCCTCCGATCTCCGGAAGCTTGTCTGGGACATGGAGATACGGCTGTACCATGGGGTCAATGATGCGATCATTCATTTTGCTTTACGCTGGGGACGATGGAGTGATTATTTCAAGCGATCCTTGCATCTTATCCGCAGTTCGATACAAGAACGAGATGAGGCGTCCCGGATCATCACCTTAGATCGCGCCTTGGATGTCTCCTTAGAGGGTACAAAAGAAACGATGAACCAGTTCGCCAATCGTCTCCATCAACCCACCATTATTCTGTACTCGATAGGGATCATGATGCCATTGTCCCTTGTCGCGATGCTACCGGCAGCAGGCTTGGTGGGGATGAAAATCACTCTTGTGCAGGTATTTCTCGTCTACGATCTCATCCTTCCCTTGTTCGTGTATCTCTACACACGCAAGATCCTTCTATCTCGTCCCGCTGCCTTTCATCCCTCGAACATTCCATCGAACCATCCGGAGCTTCATCAGATCAATAAACGTAAAGGATTTTTTGTATGTATCATCTGTGGCTTTGTTTGTGCTACACCAGGGATTATTTTTCTTTTTATTCCCTTTGTTGCTCCATCGGATGTCTCAAATGATTTGATACAATTTATCAGAAGCAGTAAGGGATTGAACTCGTTTTTCCCGGTTACGTTATTTTTCATCTGGGGCGCTGCGATTGCTGTGTCTCTGTACTGCCTGAGCGTCTACCGCCCGTATAAAAAAGTACGTGATGAAATCAAACAGATGGAAAAAGAATTCAGTGATGCGTTATACATCCTTGGAAAACGCATCTCTGAGGAGAAATCCCCTGAAGAAAGTTTTGCGTATGCTGCACAGACCCTGCAGGGGACCAAGATTGCGGAGGTGTTCTCTCAGACGAGTTATAATCTTACTGCCCTGCATACCAGTTTCTATGATGCTCTCTACAGCAATGAATACGGATCGTTACAACATGTGTACTCAGATCGTATCAAAGCGATTTTGCGGTTGTTTGTCGAAGGAACAAAAAAAAGTCAACGAGCGGTGAGTGCATCATTGATTCGTATCGCGGATCATCTCAAACAACTCCAAGAGGTAGAAAAAAAAATAACAGACATGCTCTATGAGCTGACCTCTACATTACGTTCAACGGTGTCTGTGTTTGCCCCATTGATCGCAGGGGTTACTCTTTCGATTACCACGTTGATCTCAACAATCCTTCAATCAATACAGGCGAAACAATCACCCGAGACCTTCATAGGGATGCCTTCAACGTTGTCTTCTGCAGCAGGCTCTTTGATGACGGAAAATATCAGACCAGAATATTTCGTATTGGTCATCGGAGTCTATCTTATTGAACTAGTGATCCTTCTCACACGTTTCACCAATGGTCTGAATGAAGGCGATGATACCGCTACGTTCATGTATAGTCTTGGAAAAACCATGCCCGTGTCCATTGCTGTTTTTTCAATAACAGTAATACTAGGTCAATTCTTCTTTTCACAAATCATCCCCTCGGTGTAACACCCATGATATCATCACTGAAGAACGAGTTTTTTATTTTCTTTTTTCACAGCTTGTTCTTTTTTTGTTAGGAAGTGATAGGGATATGTACATGAATAGGTAGATGAAGATATACCAGGTGCATTACATACGAAAACTATTTATTAATAGAACCCTCGATGGGTTTTATGAAGGTGGATTGGGATGCAGGATGAGGAATCGATAGCCTCAACGCTTGAGTTTAAACGCCCAATAGCGGTTCGAGCCTTGAGAAGAAGTAACGTACGGAAGAAAATAGCGGAGTATCTTTTTGAAATCAGTCCAAATTATAGTTATACTGCTGAGATAGCGTACCATGTGCGGACAACTCCTTCAAATGTGATTGGGGCGATCAGGGGCATGGAAGAACGATACAAGGAGGATGAATCGCTGCTGAACCTTGATATCGTTCAAGAAAAAAGCTGCGGGAATAATGTGCGTTTATACGGGATTACGGATTTTGGCAAGGAAATGATCAAATCTGTGAAGGAAAAAGAGTAGGTGAAAAAAAAATGTCCATGGCATCATACCTCTCATCGTTCCATAATGATGAGTATTATTTAATGGATGAGGACTTTTTTACCCCGCTACAAAAAAAAGAGAACGAATAAGGGTTTAAGGGATCGTCTCAGAAGAACCAGAGGCTGCGAGAAGTTCTTGTAACAGTGCACTGTACTTATCTGGTTCGACGTTGAGGAGTTTTTTCGTATACTGCTGTAAGAATTCACCGTAGTCAATTTCATCTTTGGTATACTTCCATTTTTCTTCAGTACCTTTTCCAAGAGCAAGTAAAAAAGCATACGCAATTGACTTTGCTTTTGAGGCATCAGGATGATTCTTTATCTCTGCAAGAGCCTTTTTTTCACCAAACGTCATATACGTTCGTGCGACGGCATCAGCAAACGTCGCAAGCGGCGGGAGGCTCTTATAGACAGGGAGCCGGGATAATATCACCTGTCGTTGTTGATACTCAAAGGCAAGAAGGATGATATTAGAGGGTGTATCATCCAGCTGACACAACGAAGCAGCGTTCTTTTTATCATCCAAGATTGATTCAAGGAATTCCCTGCCGTATTGATCCCAGTAACGTTCCAAGACTTTACTCGGAGTAGTCTTTGAGATAATTAAAGGCTCCTGGGTTTTCGAAAGGAAGAACTCCAGGGCTGTTTTTTCGTAGGATGTTGGTTGGAGCGCTTCGACAAAACGAGGGACATCGGTTCCGTAGGAGACGCCGTCTAACACCAGGATTTTTTCTTCTGCCGTTTTGACAGAATCTTCTTGGCTTTTTGAGATTTTTTTAATAAAATCAGCATCGGTCAATCTCCCAGAGAGATATTCTTGCTGTGAAGCGGTCTTCTGCGAATCGGACAGATCCTGATGTCTTCCGACCTGTGTGATAACCTCGATAGCAAAATCATCTGAGAGATTTCGTTGCACCATGTATTTTGAAATGGTAAACATGGTGTTTTTCGTCGTCTTTGCACAGTTTTCGCAAAGAGCAATGGTGATCTGTGCCGATTTCCATTCAATTCTCAGATAATTCAAGGGGAGATATTCTTTCTTACGTGCGATATCAGCAGGGATATGCGGGCAGCTGATGACATCTTTTTTAGAAATAAAACCGATTTTATTCCGAATAAAATCAACGAATTCCACAGGAGGATGCGCCTCTTGTCCGGTGCAGACATATCCGGCATCCCAGGAGTACACATGGAGTTTTTTCTTAAAGACGATATCAGCGATGCCGCGAAGGCGAAACACAGGGTCATCGAAATGTTGGACCGCGATGAGTTTTTCGCGGTTTGCTTTTCCGCGTTGTGCATAGGTGATATCACCGGTGGGAAACGTCAGTGCTGCTAGGTAGGGTGCTTTTTCTGAGATGGCGAGAAGATAGGTTCCTGCCAACGCGCCATCTAATCCTTTTTTATTTGCGAGTTTCTCAAGTTTTTTTTCATCAGCGCTAAAGTGATGGATTTTTGTGATTTTTTTTCGGAGTTTCTGAAAGTATTTTGCGCTTTCGTCTGAGCAGGTGGGGAGGATTAAAAACGGGTTTTCTTGTAGTTTTTTTGCGTTTTCAATAAGGTAATTCTCTTGTGATTTTGGCGCGGTACGTGCAAAGCTTCTTCTCATTTTACTTTTCTTTGCCATGTGGTGAAACCATAAAAGTGAGGTATTAAAGTATATTGTGGTAGAAATTCATAAATTTCTTCATGAAAGCTAGGAGAAAGTGGTGTCGTATAGAAAATATTCGAAAGAAACGGTTTTCAATTTTTTTATACATTTTTTCTGCTGGGTTATCCAAAAATTTATATGAAACATCATCTATAAACATAAGAATGGGGATAGTTATGAAGAACAATAAGAACATGCTTTTTAATTTATTATTTCTGAGATATACCAGGATGATTTCTCTTTGTATTGTTCTGGGTTTTATTGTACTTCCGGTTCCATTCTCTGTCGCAACTACACAAGAAGCTGAGACCGTTTCTTTTACCCCTCAAGAACTTCTATCAGAGAAAGCCGGGTGGGAGCAGATAGACAGTGGAGTCACCCAAGACCTCAACAGTGTTTTTTTCATCTGCTTGAATCGTGGGACTATCGTCGGAGATGGAGGACTCATCCTTCGCACCGGTGATGAGGGTGACAATTGGACAGTACAAGACTCCGGCGTAATAGATAACCTTCATGCGGTTGCCTACTACGGATATAGTATCACCTTGGCTGTTGGTACAAGTGGAACAATCCTATATACGACTAACACGGGGCAGAACTGGACAGTCCTGCAGAACGGGATGATGGGGACGTATTACAGCTGCCAGATGATCAATGACACGATTGGTGTAGCGGTTGGTGTGAATGCAATCTTCCAACCCTTCTTCACACGGACTAACGATGGGTGGAACACATGGGATTCATCGAGTTTTTATATCGAACATGAAAGTGTGTTTTATGAAGGACGATTGAGTGATGTTTGTTTCCTAAATGCTTCAGTTGGGTTCGCGACGGCAATTGTTGATATACCGGCAGGTGGCGCGATTCTCCGAACCACGAATGGAGGTAGTACCTGGGACACGGTGTTTTTCTATGATGAAGCACTCCTCAGTATTGATTTTACCTATGACGGCGTAGGTTACGCAGTCGGAGACCATGGGGCCATCGTTCGATCACTTGATGATGGTGGAACCTGGCAGGAGTTAGAAAGCGGAGTCAACAACATGTTACATGCAGTTGATTTCTCCTCAGAAAACAGAGGAACCATAGTCGGAGACAATGGAATCATCCTGCGAACCGAAAATGCAGGACTGAGCTGGACCCCGCAAACAAGTGGGACGACTGTTGATCTCCTCGCAGTATACTGCGTCACCGACATGTTTGCAATCGTTACGGGGGAACAGGGAGTTATCCTTCGTACAAACACTGGGGGGTACCCAGACGATATCACACCACCTCAGACGACATGTACATTAGAAGGTACTCTGGACGGAAATGTCTACATCAGTGATGTGTTTGTTTCATTGAATGCAACCGATGATATCTCAGGTGTTACAACAACGATGTACAAACTCGACGAAGCCATCTGGGATATCTATGTCGGACCATTTACCGTGACCGGAGACGGTACTCATCTGCTTCTGTTTTACTCCGTTGACAACGCAGGAAACAGTGAAGAGGAACAAACCTGCGAGTTCATCATACAACACCGACCAACCCTGCAGATCACAATCACAGGAGGATTCGGAATAAAAATCCATATAAAAAATCTTGGGTCAACCAATGTGGCTCAGGAACCCTGGACGCTCTCCCTAGACGGGGGACTCATTCTTTTTGGAAAACAAAAAACAGGAGAAATAGACATCAACGCGGGAGACGAAATCACTCTGAACACATGGGTATTTGGATTTGGCACACCCACGATTACTTTTTCCATTGCCTCTTTTCAAAAAATCGAACAAAGCAAGGTCTTTTTGTTCCTCGTACGCATCTAACCATGCATCATATAAGAGATATACCTGAGTATTTTTACTTTCCGTAACCTTAAAGGACACAGAGAGCGTTTCAGATTTTGTGATACCATGAATGCGTATGACACAATCATCTCCCGAAGGAGTATTCGTCGGTTTCACCAAAGACCAGTTAAACTTGAGATTTTAAAAAAATGTGCGAACGCTGGAAGGCTTGCACCCTCTGCTGCAAATCTTCAACCAATTGAGTACTGCATTGTCAACGATAAAACGCTCTGTACCCACCTGTTTGAGGCGCTCCACTGGGCGGCCTATATCCAACCAAAGTGGACTCCAAAAGAAACGGAACGACCCACCGCGTATATCGTCGTACTAATCAAAGACACCCAGAACCCCTACTATGAAAGAGATGTTGGTCTTGCAACAGAAAATATTGTGTTGACTGCAGAAGGCGAAGGTCTTGGAAGCTGTATTTTATGCAATATCGAACGGGTGAAGATTCAGGAATTATGTAACATACCGTTAACCCTTGCGGTCGACTCAGTCATCGCACTGGGATACAAAGCAGAGACATCTGTTGTTGAAGATCTGAAAGACTCAGTGAAATACTGGCGCGATGAAAAGGATATCCTGCATGTTCCCAAAAGAAAATTAGAAGACATCATCCACATCAACAAGTTTCAATAAAATGGTTTTACAAGACAAAACGTTAAAATCGCTCTTATTCTATACCGTTCTTTATGAGAGAATACAAAATTAAAAAAGGCCACAACCCAGATCTTGATACACTTATCACCCAGTATTTTGGGACAAAAGGTGACATTGTGAAAGGCATGCAGTTCACAGTGGAGGGAATCGGCGCAATAACGATAAAGCAGGAAAAAAGCTCCCTGTTTATTGATATCGTCCCCCCAAAAACAGTCTGTGGTGATTATTCCATTATTAAGAAATGGAACGAGTTTCTCTTTGACGCAACAGGCAAAGATACAAAAGAACGGAAAAAGGAATTTGGAAAAATTTAGAATCAAAAATCTATTTATTTTCTTTACATATTTTTAAAAAAAATATTTCTTTCATTCTTGAGTAAGAAAGTATTATTTTTAGAAGTAAAATAGGAAATTTCTAATATTGGACAAATGCTCTATAATAAATCAGTTCATTATCGTTTTGTACAATATAAACAAAAGAAGTCTTTTGTAGTGTTTTTTCGTATTAGATATTGAGGTAATGCTATGGGAAAAAAGGTAGTTGGCATTTTAGTAATCGGGCTGGTGATCGCATTAGTTATCCCAATAGAAAGCTCGTATTCAACGAACATTTCAACGGAAAAATCCTTGAACCATAAAACAGAATCGGCTATGGTTTTTTTTTCACCGCAACCAACCTTATCTGAAAAAGATGGTTTTGTTGAAATCCAGGTCGATGGTGCAACAACTCAATTGTTAGAACCTAATAAACCGGTGTTACCTATTTATGTAAAAACGTATCAGATACCCTTTGGCTCAACCGATATTCAGGTGACTTGTGCTGCGGAGGATATAGGCGTAGAGTATCTGACGCAAGAGATAATTCCTGCGAGGATCGCCCTCTCATCACAAGCAAATATGCAGACTGCGTACGACAAGGATCCTACGGTATATGGGAGTTCTGAGTTCTATCCAGATTCCTGGTGCAGATATGATCTTGGTGCTGGACGCAATGAAAATGACCAGCAGGTGACCTTTGTCAAGGTGATCTGTTATCCTGTTCGATATTCACCAATGAACAACCAGATTTCATTGGCAGGTCGCCTCGAAATCATAGTTTCTTATAACGAACCGCAGATGCCTCTGCAGTCTTCGGCCGAGGAGTATGATATGGTCATCATCGGTCCTGAGAAATTCAGCTCAAGCCTGCAAACATTTATTGATTTTAAGAACAGCAAAGGCGTCATGACCAGGTTCAAATCCGTTGAGACTATCCTAAATGAGTACGATGGGTACGATGCTCCTGAGCAGATAAAAAATTTCATTAAAAACGAGTATGATACTTTCAATATCACCTATGTTTTACTATTAGGTGGTCTGAAATCACATATTTTTGCAAACGATAAAGATACGACATCTGCTGGTTGGACTGGCTGGTGGGTCCCAGTCCGTTATGTAAACTTGCCACATGAGGATGATGAGGGATGCTTGTCTGATTTGTATTATGGTTGTTTGTATAATGGAACCGGCGGTTTTGACACCTGGGATTCAAACGGTGATGGTGTGTATGCTGCCTGGAATAAACCTGGTGCTTTGAAAGACACCTTCGATCTCTACCCCGAAGTCTATGTTTCACGAATCCCTGCAGTGTCAGTGCGTGAAGTCAAAGGAGTCGTAAAAAAGATCATGACCTATGAAAGCACGGGACCCGATGAGAAACCCTGGTACACGAACTTTGTTGGCGTTGCCGGCAAAACAGGGGAGTATTACCAAGGGAAACCTGATGGGGAGTACCTCTGCGACCTTGCATATAATTATACAAAGCTCGCTATCCCTGAGTTACAACTCACGACGTGTTATACCACAAATCGTGATACCAATGGACGAACACCAATAGCTAAAGATATCCTGAAATCCATGAATGAGGGAGCAGGGTTTGTTGATTTTGAAGGCCATGGGAACCCCTATTCATGGAATACGATATGGCACGATGGGGAATACCCTGAGGATTGGACAGGGGGTTTCAACATCTTTGCCTATCCCTTCCTCATCAATGGCAATAAATTACCTGTTGTTATTGTCGGAGGTTGCCATAATGCGATGTACAATGTATCGATGATCCCTGCGATGCTTGACAGGAACCATTCCAAGACAAGGTATTTCTGCTATGGTGTACCGGTCCCTGTGTGTTATTGCGCTGGTCTTGTCTTGAAAAACCGTGGTGGCGCGATTGCTTCAGCAGGTAGCACTGGGTATGGGATAGGATACGTCGGGTATGCCGTCAGCCTCAGTGGGGAGCTTGAGTCGAACTTCTTTTATGAAATTGGTCATGGTTCGACCCATGTTGCACAGGCTCACAGTCATGCGATTCAGAAATTCCTTGCCGAAGAAGAAATTCAACAAACAGAAGCATTCGTCATAACTAACTGGGCACTCCTCGGTGACCCAAGTTTACTGTTTGGCGGATATTCCAAATAAGAGAAGGAATATCCTTTCTTCTTCCTTTTTTTATTTAACAAAAAACCTCGTTCATAACTCTCCGTATAATATCAAATAATAAACTCAAAAAATGATGATATTATCATCATAGAAAGTTATTTTAACCTGCAATAGTTCTATAACCTATATGAAGGGGAGACGAAATTCTATCATAAATATGTATCATTGTAAGAATTGTGACATCAACTTCCTGGTGCCACTCAGAATGCCAAAACGACATGACCGTTTCGAGTTTGTCTGCCCAGAATGCAAGAGTAATGACTGGGGGCACATTTGGTAAAACAAAAAGACAACAGTTTATAAACAATGAACCAATTCTGCATAATTAGAATCTATGTCGAAAACAAAAAACTCCCGTCTTACCAAACAGGTTTTCGATGCACTTTTCACGGTTATCGGACGACGAACTCTCGATAGTTTTGCGGTTCAGATCCTGAAAAAAACCCTTGAGAAATTGGAAACAAAATATGATTTTCTTAACCTTGTCACGATTCATGAGGATTTATTTTCAGAGGATGGGATTCAGACTACCTTTGATCAAACCTTCGATGCCATCGACCCTTCGCATCTCGGCGAAGCAATGGATGCGCTCTTACGTGTCATCTACCTGGAATTAACAGAGACTATTGGAAGCGATGTCGGTTTATATTTTATCACCGAGCTAAAACAGCATCTTGGGGACATTACTGTCGATGAATTAAGAGAGAACGGAGTCCAATTTGAGCGTATTGAATCAGAACAGCATTCGAGGTATCAGATCAAAGGACCGCGCCCGTCACCACCAATGCATCCGAAAGAAAAACAGGAAGAACAACCCTATACCTGGGAGTCAGTGTCGACATGGAAATATGACAATAATGTGTGCCTCTTGTATGATGATCAAGGCAGGTTATTGGATACATTGCAGCTTGATCTAATCATCGAAGAATATGTCGAGAGGGTGACCGAATCCCAGAAACAACAAGAGATGTCATCGCCCAGGACGATGATGAAATTGACAGATAAAGACCATGAGTTACTGGAGATGATGCGTCGACGGGATATCGATGTTCAAACAGCAGTGACCCTTCTTCATATCTCTCAACAGAAGTTTGACACCATAGTCCAAAAACTTCTTCAGCTAGAGATGCTGCAATATCAATCTGAGAACGAAGTAAAACTGACAGAGAAAGGACTTCAATATTTATCGGATCTTCGTAAGAGATAAAACATTACTTTTTTACTTTCTCCCAGTCTCGGAGGAAACTTTTAATGCCTGCGTCAGTCAACGGGTGTTTGATCATCTTTCTGAGGACATCAGGTGGGACGGTTGCGATATCCGCACCGAGTCGTGCTGACTCAATGACATGGATGGGGTGTCGGACGCTTGCGACGATCACTTCAGTCTGGATGTCATAATTACAGAAGATTTCCATGATCTCCTCGATGACCCGCATGCCCTCCTGCCCGTTATCATCGAGCCGTCCAATGAACGGGCTGACAAAGGTCGCACCTGCCTTTGCGGCTACAAGAGCCTGGTTTGCTGAAAAAATTAATGTGACATTGGTTTTAATCCCTTCCTTACACAACGCCTTTACCGCTTTGAGACCTTCCGAGGTCATCGGTATTTTTATGGCGACATTCTTCCGATATTTTTGCGGTATTTTGGAGAGGATCTGCTTTGCCTCGATGACCATATCTTCTGCTTTTTCACTCAGTACCTCAAGGCTGATCGGCCCATCCACAAGTTCGAAGATTTCATCAATCACATCTTGTAAGGATCGGCCACATTTCGCAAGTAACGTTGGGTTGGTGGTGACTCCGTCTAAAATCCCCCATGATGCGATTTCCTTAATCTCATTTAAATCAGCAGTATCGATGAACAGTTTCATAATGCCTCACGCTATCCTCCGGTAACTGGTGACAATTCATAATGTTTTGGTTTCTGACTAGGAGGTCGAATCGAGGGAACACACGATAAAAAGAGATATGCAAATAGATATATTTGAAAAAACAGAAACATATATATATTTAGCTATACATTACCTACTCTTGCAGGAGGGGATTCATGCCTCTAACAAGGAAGGCACGTATTGTGGGAAGCAGCCTTGTTATCACAATACCAAGCCAGCTAGCGAAAGCACATGATATCAACGACGGAGATGAATTAGAGATAATTCCAACGTTGATTGGCGAATTCAAGATACGTAAAGTAAAAAAGAAATAATTAACCAATTTTATACGATATCTACTATCCCCGATTAAAAATAACGTAGGTATTGATAAAAAATCAAAGGACTTTTCTTAAGAGAAATGATGAAAAAATAAAACCAAAAATCCCAGGAGAATAAAAGGGATGAGATCATCATGAAAGAAGAGATAATAAAACTAGAAAAAGGACAGCTGACCGGCTATCATATCAACCTTGGAAAAGCCCCGCTGCTCATTCTGCAGGCGAAGAAAGGATACATCATGTGCGGGTATCTGAACATGAATACCGCAAATAAACTCGGGGACATCGCAGGAAAAGTAACCGGCGTCAAGACATTTGAAGATGTTCTGAAAGCGACCGTCATCGAAGTATCAGAAAACGCAAAAAAAGAAGGACTCACCGACGGGATGAACGCACAGGATTTCTTAAAAAAACTCCTCTGAGGAAACAACCATGGTCCGCTTCAAAGACATCGAAGAAGCCGCTCAGATACTCCAACCCACAATCAGAAAAACACCACTAGAACGATCAAAAACATTCTCCAACTTACTAAAAACAAACCTGTACCTCAAAGAAGAAAACCTTCAGACAACAGGGTCTTTTAAAATTCGGGGCGCATACAACAAAATCTATCATTTAACAGAAAAAGAAAAAAAACAAGGCGTCGTCTGTGCCTCAGCAGGGAACCATGCACAAGGAGTGGCACATGCCTCAACCCTGATGGATGTAAAAAGTACCATCTACATGCCTATCTACACCTCCCCAGCAAAAGTCATCGCGACAAAATCATATGGAGCAGAGGTCATCCTCGAAGGAGCCACCTATGATGATGCTGCACTTGCTGCAAAAAAACATGCAGAAATAAAAAAATTAACATTTGTCCATGCATTCAACGATGAGTACGTCATCGCAGGACAGGGAACCATAGGACTAGAGATTTTTAATGAGCTCCCCACAGTTGATGCAGTCATCATCCCTGTCGGCGGCGGAGGACTCATTGGAGGTATTGCACTTGCCTTAAAGACACTTAAGCCAACAGTAAAAATCATCGGTGCCGAAGCGGAGGGTGCACAATCCATGAAACTGTCGTTAGAACAACACAAGATAGTACCTCTGAAAAGCATCATGACCATCGCAGATGGAATCGCTGTAAAAACACCAAAAGACCTGACATTTGCTCTAGCTCAACAATATGTTGACGATGTTGTCACCGTAAATGATGAAGAAATTGCTAACGCCCTTTACCTCTTGCTACAGAGAACAAAACTTGTAGTTGAACCAGCTGGAGCAGTCGGACTTGCTGCATTGCTCAGCAAAAAAATCACGTTTCCAAATAAAAATGTCGTCGCAATTCTCAGCGGCGGAAATATAAACCTCTCCCTCCTCGCCCAGATCATCGAACGAGGAATGATGCGCCATAAACTCCTAGTGAAAGTAGCAATCATTGCTCTTGATAAACCAAAAGTGCTCAAAGATATACTCTCAATTCTTGGTAATGTCGGTGCAAACGTCAAATCTATAGAACATGACCGTATCACAACAGCGGTACCTGTCGGGTATGTGAAAATCATCATCACATTTCAGACATTGGGAAAAGAACAAATTGAGATGATAAAAGAAAAATTCGATCAGAAAAAAGTTCAATACCATGTTCTAAGCTAAAAAAAAATGATTTTAAATTTTTTTTTCTATATAGGAGTATAACTACGATACATGACTAAAGTACTTAGCGATTCTCATTAGAAGAACCTACTTATAGAGATACTATTTTACGTGGCTTGCATGCATGACCGATTCTACCTTCGACTGCTTTCATCACTCTACATCTCAACATTTTTTATCAGAGCAAGTTTTGGGATCATGTTGGCCACACTGCCTATATATCTGAATATTACATCAGAGTATATTGGATATAGTATCGTATCTGCCGCAGCCCCCCTCTTTGAGATGGGAACGGTTCTATTCATCGGAGCAGTCGTTGATCGATACGGACGAAAAATCGTCTTATTATCCGGTCTTCTCACAGCAACACTCCTTCTTTTCGTTCTATCCCTTACACAAAACCTCTATGCGATCTTTTGCATTAATGCAGCCCATGGAATGGCTGCTGGCGCCATTCTTGTATCATCATTAGCTCTGTTAACCGACTACGCACCAGAGCACAGACGCGGACGAGAGATGGGTGCATTCGATGCGTTTAATATGCTTGGATGGGTTGTTGGTTATGCCTTAGGCGCTCTCTTCCTTGAATTTTTCAAAGGCTCACTTGGACAGACATTCCTTATCGCTGGAGCAATGGCGTTATTTGGATGCCTGTACTGTTTTTTAAATATCACAGAGCCGAAGAAATACGATGTTCTCTGCCAGAAAATACGGTTCAAGACGATTATTGATGTGCTCAAACAACGCTCCGTCATCCTCCTCACACTCCCCTGGTTCATTGTGTTTATGATCATCGGGGCTGTTTTAACCTTCTTAACAGTCTCAACGTCAAAAGGAGGGATTCTTGCGATTTCACCGCTGCTGCTATCAGGTATCATCGCAGGTGCAGGAGTAGTCCTTATTACAACACAGGTCATCTACGGGCGGCTTTCCGACAAGTATGGTCGTCTGCCTATAATGCTCATTGGTACGATAGGGTTTATCGGTGTGATGACCGTCCTTGGAATCGGATACGGTCTGGCTCCATCACCCAATAGTGAGGATGTGAAAAACAGCATCATTCGATTTTGGCCGCTTCTCGGAATTTTCGGGTTCATGACTCTTGCGTTTGGACCATCTGCACTCTCATCGCTTGCCGATGAGGCGCAGGAGATGAAACGAGGGGTGACCATGGCGGTGTATAGTGTCGTCATCAGCGCAGGGATGTTTGTAGGAGTACCTACTATTGCTACAATCTTTGATCGATACGGGGGATTAGGAATTCTGTTTTTTATGATCGGATGTGCCATCGCTATGCTCCTGCTGATAATCGCTCGTTATGTTCAACTGAAACATCAGAAAAAATAAACGATCACCTCAAAAGGTAAATCATGGAAAAACCAATGCATCTGTTTATGTTTATACTAAAAAGCGTTTTTCAGGATAGTAAGGACATCATTTTTTCCTAGTTTTTTGAATTTCCCAACATCACCATGGCTGACTGTTTTTTCAGCCATTTTCTCAAGATCGTTTTGCTTTACCCCGATATCCCCGAGTGTCTGAGGCATACCAAGACTGGTAAAAAACTCCCTTGTTTTTACGATCCCTTGTTTTGCAACAGTCAATTCATTTTTTCCGTCTATCTGCCAGACGTTCCGAGCATATTCAACAAATTTCTCCCTTGTTTCAGCAGTGAGGACATGTTCCATCCAATAAGGTGTCAAAATCGCTAAACCCACTCCATGGGTGACATCATACACAGCACTGAGTGCATGTTCCATCCCATGAGTCGCCCAATCACCCACCCGTCCATACCCAAGAAGACCATTCAGTGCGATGCTGCTGGTCCACATCAACTGTGCCCGCGCCTCATACTCGGTAGGTTCAGCAAGAACAACAGGACCGTATTGAATACAGGTTTTCAGAAGACTTTCCGCCATTCTGTCTTGCACAAACGCATCCTTCGTAGGGCTAAAATATTGCTCAAGGATATGACTGAATATATCTACAGTTCCTGCCGCGGTTTGATTCCTTGGTACTGAGAATGTATAGGTCGGATCAAGAATAGAAAACCTTGGCCGCAGAATGTCCTTATGAATAGCAAGTTTTTCTTCGGTTACCTCATTGGAGATTACAGCATTACCGTTCATCTCAGAACCCGTTCCAGCGAACGTCAGAACCGTTCCAATTGGGAGAGCTTTTTTCACAGAAGAATCCCCCAACAAAAAGAGATCCCAGGGATCTCCATCGTGATAATAACCAGTCGCAATCGCCTTGGCAGAATCAATGACACTTCCTCCACCGACAGCAACAATACATTCAATGTCATGTTCCCTGCAGAGTTTAACACCTTCACGAACATGAGAAATCCGTGGGTTAGGCTGAACTCCAGAAAGTTCATAATAAACCAAATTATTCTTCATGAAAATGTTGATAACTGTCTCATATAACCCGGTTTTTCTTATGCTTCCTTTACCAGAGACAAAAAGAATTCTATTTCCGTACTGCTTGATCTCTTCACCGAGATGCTCAATGGAATTTCTTCCGAAAAAGATTCTTGTTGAAACCATATACGTAAAATTAAGCATAGGAAAACCTTCTTTTTACGGTCAATGATTTCCCAGAATTTAAACATTAGCCAGAAAAACAATAAAGGAAAGATCACACATTTTTACCCGTGGTTTTTTGATTTGAAAAAAGAAGACGAAGCGTAAAAAACGCAAGGGTCGTACCTAGGAAGATTCCGATAAGTGCGGTGATTTTTTCAATCAAACTCATGGTCAGAGAAGTCTGAATCACATACCCGCACAACAGCATGGTCCCTGCTCCGATGAAGTATTTGATATGCCTATCAGTCTTAGTGTTGAGATGATGTGACGGCTTTGGTGGTTTTTTATAAATCTTCACGAATCTTTGACAGGTGTCACAATACCATTCGTTATTCACTGGATTTAACCGAAGTGGCAAGAAACAATCATGACAATGAGGATGCGCATATAAAGAGAGCTTTGTCTTTGTTTTCCCAATGATTTTCAGCAGTGGAGATGCCATGCTTTTTTTCAGAAGCGGTGGTGTGATGAGAGCGCTAATGATTATCAAAAGGAGCGTTGCTGTACGGATCTGATTTGCAAGCAAACCATCTGGCTCACCAAAGATACCCCGGTCTATTCCGGTCGTTACAATAATCAACGCGACCCCCATAACCGGCATCATCCCAATACCAACACTGATTGCTTCTCGTCTATGTAACCCTGATACTCTCGCCCCGATTGCTCCACCCAAAAAATTCCCAAAAATCCCTAAAAAGACAAAGATGACAATAAAGAAAACTAACGTTTCCATGTTATTTGATTGGATAAGGTAGAGAAAGTCGAAACTCGCTCCGACACTGACGAAAAACAAAGGAATAAAAAAAGCATATCCAATGGTTTTAATATAATCTATCAGAACCCCGGCTTGCGGTGTCTTTCGAATAAATAGACCAGCAATGAACGCACCGATGATGGCAGTTAACCCCATATTTTCTGCGAATGCCGCAAACAAAAAACATATAACCAACCCAGAAGTGATGATAATGATGGGGGCTTTTCGTGTTGATTCCTTGTGCGTGGTGTAGCGGACAAGAAGAAAACCTGCCCCAATTGTCAAGACAAAGAAGAGCAAAATTTGGAGAAGAAGAATCATCGAGTTTCCATTTCCAAACACTAAAGCAAAGATAATAATGGCAAAAATATCGTTTAAGACAACCGCTGTATGAAGCGTCAATCCTACCCGTGTCGACAACATATCCATATCTGCAAGAATTCGTATAGCAATGGTTGCCGATGTCGCAAGCAGAATAGCCCCCACAGCCATACTCTGAATCGCGTCCATACCAAAAAATAAACCGAAGAGACATCCCATTAAAAATGGAATCGTCGTCCCAAAGATACCAACGAAAAAACCTGCTTTTCTGGTTTTCTTAAGATCTGATGTATTAGTCTCAAGACCAACAATAAACAGAAGAAATACTACTCCGATGAACGCGACTTCTTTGAACTCCGGGGACGTGAGATTTATAGTAAAATTAAACATCGATGTTCCTAATAGGCTAATGGATGAACCAGATAATGCCCCCAAAAGACAGGGACCAAGAATGATGCCTGCCAGAATTTCTCCAATGACGCCTGGTTGTTTAAATTTTTCAAAGACAACATTTAAAATCTTTGCAAAAATAATCGCAAGCGTAATCTCAAGCAGCATCCAATGCATCCCTAACCAGTTGTGTTATTGAAATGGATAACAATTCTTGGTATATAAAATCATGGAAAAATGATGTTTCAGAGCTTTTAAATAACCGTCTCATCATGCATTATTTTGAGAAATATGAGTGAAAATCACACAACGATTTCAACAGTCTATCGCCTTAAGGTTCAAGACATTTTTGAACCAATCACAGCCAAAGGTTTCTTTGTAGAAAAATATGCGAACATCGAGGATGTCTTTTCATTATTTGAGACAAAAAACCACCTCTGGGTAGTTGACGACGAGAGGACGTTACACCTACTTGGTGTCATTACTGAATCCGATACAATCCAGCTGCTAGCCCCACCCATTACTCCTCTTCAACCCTATGACAAACCAACCCTCCAATCACTGCAATACGGTCTACCAACAAGCGTTGAGGAAATAATGTCAAAACAACCAATCACTGCTCATCCACAGGATACCCTTGGCGAGGTTATCATAAAAATGAAACAGCATAAAATCAATCAACTCGCAATCATCGATGATACAGAACGACTCCTCGGGGAGATTAGCATCCATCGCCTCATCAAAGAATATACAAAACAACAGAGAAAAACAAGTGAGAAGGAAAAATAGATTTTAGGGCACCACCGTTCAGTACCTCTTTTATAGAAAGTTTTATATCTGAAGGTGGTATATTTACATGTGGGGACGTTATGAAGAAAAATTTCATAAAAATAATCATCTCAGGTATTGTAGCTCTTACGCTCCTTACCACCATCCTACCAACTTCTGCATATTCGAATGATATGCAAAACCAAACAACTTCTACTCAACTTACTCAGGAAAGCAAACAAGAAAGCAGCTTTGGTCCAAGTTGGTACAATAAACCTAGTACCTATGCACAGCTTATTAGTTGGTACGAAGCACTTGAAACCCAATATCCAGGGTATATCGAAGTCTTCAAAGCAAACGTCCTTTACAACACCGGAACGATACCGAATAGCTATGATGATTATTACATCCGGATCACGAACGAATCCCTCGGATTACACAAGCCCGAGGTCCTCTTCCTTGGTGGCCCTCATGGTGATGAAACCGTTGGGACTATTGGAATGTTCTGGTTTACCGACTGGCTCATGCGCATGGCGTTTACTGATGAGACAAGCCCGCATTATTCAAAAGACTGGCTACACTGGCTCATCGACAACAGAGAAATCTACCTTGAAGTATCACACAACCCCTATGGATTTGATCATGACCAACGGTACGATTCCCATAATTGGGATTTAAACCGAGAGGCAGATATGAATTGGGATCCCTATGAACCAACTGGTGGGATCTGGGCGAGTGTCAATGGAAAAACACTTGCAGCATTTTTAAACAACCATACCATCCGGGTGGGTGCTGATTTCCATGGTGGCGCTCGCATGTTGCTTTACTCCTGGGGAAACATGCACAGCAGCATCGTTGGGACAAGTCCGATCACAGGGTATTCATATCACTATGCCCCACCAGATTTCTACTTCCATGACGCCTCTAGCCTTCGATTGGGAGACTACATCGGTGATTACGGTGGGAATCTCGATAAATATAGTATAGGGACAATCCCTGACACCGTCGGATATACAGTAGGCGGTGGAATCTGCCCATGGGCCTATGGTGCTGATGTCGAGAAAAACCCTGTCGAAGATCAATACGTTGATGATGAAACTTTTGGGAATTACTATGGGGCCGGAGTATTATGGCTTTCCCCGGAGATGTCAAATACAAAGAATCCCAACCAAGATACCTTCGGAAACGACACCGTTGCTCGCTACGGTGCTGAAGTTCGCCGTGTAATCTTACACCAAACCGATCTAGCCCAACCCTACCTTCGCTGGCAATCTGACAGCGTCCAAAATCATGAGGTTGTCATCACCAACACACCAGTCAACTTCACATGGCAGGTCAACGGAAGCATGGTTGTCGACCATACCTACCTCCAATATGGAAACAACCCAAACCCAATCCAGACATGGACCTATACAACAACAGACCATGATGAACACGCTGGTGACTATATTGGGGGGACTGGATGGGACAACGCGATGAACGGACAAACCGATGGCACCACGTATGTCGAACAACTCACCTTCACAGTTCCGGGTGAATATTATTTCGTAGCTAAAGCACAGGTTGATCAGGTCTACAAGAATGTGTTACGACCTGATGTCTACCTCAACAACCCATACCTCAGACTCATCAAAGAACGGACCAACGAGTCCTATCATGAGATTTTACAAGGTACGGATGGGACTGAGGAGCTCATCGGACAGACCTGGTGGTACAGCCCAATCCTCCATATCTCCGTCTACCCTGAAAACGAGGCGCCAAACACACCTGATAAACCCACAGGGCCAGCAAAAGGAAAACCCGGCATCACTTACAACTATCGAACCACGACCATAGATCCTGAAGGCGACCAAGTCTATTACATGTGGGACTGGGACGACGGAAGCATCAGCGAATGGCTCGGACCATTCAATTCAGGAAGTGTGGGAAGTGCCCAGAAATCCTACAGCACCAAAGGACAATATCTTATCAAGGTAAAAGCAAAAGATGTATGGGGTGCGGAGTCTGACTGGTCGGAACCCTTAGAGAGCACAATGCCTAAGGACGTTTCCTATCCATTCCAATCCCTGCTCCTACAGTTCCTAGAACACCTCTTCGAACGATTCCCCAACGCATTCCCAATACTACGCAATCTCTTGGGACAATAACCACCCTATTTTTCTTTTTTTTTTATTTCCATATAGAAAAAATTCTCCTTATGTTTTTTGATTTCTTCACGCCAATGAATATGACCTGAGGCGAAATTTTCAATCAATTACAACATTACTCAAAAAAAAAAAAGTGATAAGGGAGATGAGATATTTCCTTTATCAGTTCTATATTTTAATGAAAACAAATAGAACGGTCGCATTCATTGATTTTGATGCAGTATCGGCAGTGACGGTCAGAACTGTTTTCCCGACACCAAGGATTAATTTCGAGGAAATATCAGCCGTAGCTCCAGCCTCGATCGTAGGAATCGTACCTGTGGATTCTTTTCCAAGGATGATGAGACCACCAGTCAACTTAATGCTCCATTGTATGTTGGTGACAGCGGTATCACCAGTGTTCTTGATCACTGCATTTACTTTAAACAATCCACCAGTAATGTCTCCGATCTCGACTGCTATTGGATTACGATATTTGTAAAGATATACCCCATCACCCAATATGGTAAATAGGATAAAATATTCATTCAAATTCCAGGGTTGCACAAGATAAGAGCTTTCGTAAATCTGTGTTTCATAATTTGTGCTTAAATTATAGAGACAGAGACGACCATCAGGTGCACTATAAACAATGATATCACCAAATATTTCTGGAGAATTCGCTGTAGGTTCTTCTCCTGTGAATATGGTTGTCTCCGCGCCAGTGGCTATAGTATACATTTTTAGTCCATAGAGTATTGTCCCATTTACTTTATCATAATAAAAATAGCTAAATACAATAGTATCATCATAAATTGAAGGAAAAGTTTCCGATTCAAACTGGGACGTATTTGTTACTCTTGTGTATTCGCCACTATCGATGTTATACATAACAATATCATTGAGGTTGCCTTCGCTCAGTTGCCAGGCAACAATATTTTTATGGATACATGGATTTTCTGGAAAATCTTCACCTGGGCTCTCTGTTAACTGAATATTTTCACTGGTCGCAATATTATAAAGAAAAATTTCGGTGCTATACAAATCTGAATCATAGTTTTCATACACTACATAATCGCCGAAGAACTGAAAGGAATCTGAATCCCCACCATCCCAGTTCGTAACAATCAGATCTGTTTTTTCATTGGTGTTTATATCATACATTTTAAAACCCATATATACAAAATCATAATACACGACTCTATTTTCTGAGATTTTAGGAAAATTTATGTCGCCCCCCACATAAACAGTATTTGTCTCTCCTGTTTTTAGATGATAGAGGTAAAGATTAGCACTGTCTGCATATACTACAAAAAAATTATCAATATCACAATCTGGATTCTCATCAGTGATTTTTATTAAATCTCGATTACCTGTCAAATCAACATCAGCGTGTGCGACACACGTATCAATACTACCAAGATTTTTTGCAGTGGTTACTCCTGAAAAGATACTCGTGAAAACGAGTGTGCAAATCAAGAGGCTTATTAGTTTTATTTTCATGGCAATCAACTCCATTTTATTCCCCTTTACCTCTTATAGATGGCACAGAATATATAAAAGTTTGTCTTAAAAAATTCTACAAAACTATAAAAACAAACAAAAAAAATTTGATTTTGCATCAATTGAAACCCAATATACAGTAAAAATGTCTACAACTCAGTCTATCTGAAAAATTTTTAATTTTTGAAAGCAAGATTAAGAATCATAAGATGAATCTATTTACTATGGAGCATCTAGGTCATCTATCAATAGTGAGTGTTTATCATTGTCCTTACTGGCAAATCAAATCGAGAAATAATAATCAATGCACCCGCTATTGCATAGAAGAAATTAGGAATTTTACATAATGACATTCTACCACGATAGTGTAATAATTATCTAATAACAAATAAAGATAGAAGGGTAGGAAAAGGGAGATGATTTTAGTGCCAATACTACATTCAACTTATAGAGAAATCTTCGCGATAAAAAATAATGAAATAAGTGGAATTGTTTGTAATAGAAGAATCTTTTTTATTATGCTGGTGATATAAATATGAATCGAGAAGGAGTGCCACTCGTGGTTGGAATAATGTTCCCCATTATTTTCGTAGCTGTCATAATTATGTATCTCTCGGGAATGTACGATTTCATGGATCTGATAAAATACTTAAAAGAATTTAATATCATTTATTATATTATCCTTCTTCCGTTTGGATTAGGTTTTCTCGCGGTGATTCTATGGTACCGGAAACCGAAGGAGCATTAATTTTTCTGTTTTATCGAAATTCCGTCGAATTCAATAGTCTTTAAATCAACCTTTTAAAAAAAAAAAGACGCCCGCATCGGGATTCGAACCCGAGTCCGAGGCTCCGCAGGCCTCTAGGATATCCAAGCTACCCCATACGGGCTAAGAAGAACACCAAGATGCTTCACATAGGACTACCGATGTAAAAAATCTGTGTTCGAGACTCGAAAACAAGACTCTTTTAATAAGGATATCGGAGAAACAATAACCCTGCAGAAAAACCAGTCTTTGTTATTTAATGACATCAACCAGGGCGACTTTCTCAAGGATTACAGCACCATACTTCTCTTTAGGTATCGTTGATAACTCCTTTTTGGTGATACCGAAGCGTTTCAACGTATCTAAGTCTCCATCAATAACATTTTCATCAAGGGTCAATTGAAAGAAGACTATTAGCCTGCGTATCACCTCATTATCAATTTTCTTTTTAGTGCTTTGATACGAGTGATCAGTCAAAACAAAAACAATCCCTTGCTTGCCTTTCTTTACCCCCATTTTTTTAATCGCTTTTTGAATCTGCCGCTCCCCCGCAGCATACAACAAAATCTCCAAGGCAAGAGTGTTAGTCGCATTCGTCCCCTGTCGAAAAGCCCGTTTCGCATGATTCACCGCTGAAATCACATGGTCTTCACCGTAGATTACCCGCGCATCAAACGCCTGGATCACGACATGCTCCTGAGTAGAAAAGACTCCAAGCTGTTGTACAAAAGATTCGACATTTGTAATAGCCCCCCATGTTCCAAGCACTGTTATCATCGACGAGACCCCCGAAGCTGCTTATTCCCACGAATTACACTTTCACCAATCTGCTGCTTGATGTTCTTGGCCACAGCGGTTCCAATCCCCTTAATCTTTGAAAGACGCTCCAAGGGGACGTTTCGTAAATCATTCACGGTTTTAAATCCTTCACGATACAAGGCACGCGCACGTACTCGTCCGATCCCCTTCAGAGTAACCAGGTTAAGCAGCTCCTCTTTACAGCCGTTTTGCACCCGGATCAACAAATCACTAACGTCTGAAACACTAGAGAAATTGTACATCCGAGCATACTCTCGGGTCGCATGCAACAACCATTCCGCCATCTCCACGATAGTATGGACATCACCAGGCCAGATGTTATACTTCTGGACCAGTGCATCAAAGGGCGTCTCATCAATCCAATCCTCCAACAGGAAAGCCGTCTTCAAATCACTAAGGAACCATTCATACTCATCACTGGTCGCATCAGGGGCATCCAACAGCAACGATTGTGTGACTTGCTCTGCTTTTTCCTCAACCCAGGAGTCGCTCCCCCGCAGATACAACGACCGTAAATCAGGGGTGGAACAGACCGCATGCAACAACGATATAGGACTCATTTCTTTTTCAGTGGATCGCTCCAAAGCAGTCTTCAACTGAATCGCAGACAACGGATCAATATACAAGGAAGACGTCCTACTTCCAAACAACGTAGACATAAACTGGGCATCAATCTGCTCAATCAACTGGTTTTCAAGCAGAAAACCCACAGCGTTGTCCACCTCTTTTTTGATGGTGAACTCATCGGTCTGATACGCATAAAACGTGCTTTCGATGAACCGGTACATCTCCTCAGAGTTATGGACAAACTGGGTCGAAACCGCAGCAAGTAGATGCATCCGCAACGCAGCCTGACTACCAAGTTTTGAATAAATCGGCTCGGTATCCGCTAAGATATAGTTATAGAAAATCTGATCCCGCTGATTGCTGTCTTTTGCGATCGTGATCGCATCACCAACGGTATCATACCGGGGTCGACCAGCACGACCCGCCTGCTGCTTATACTCAAGGATAGGGATGGGTGCCATACCGAAATTCGCATCATACCGCCAAAGATCCCTGATGATGACACGACGTGCAGGGATATTCACCCCAGCAGCCAAGGTAGGAGTAGCCACAATGCATTTGATCAGATGATCCTTGAAGCCTTGCTCCACAAGTCTGCGTTGACTACTCTCCAGACCCGCATGATGAAACGCGACACCATTCCCAACACTAACAACCAATGATTGTTCGATACTAGTGATCTCCGCTTGTTCCTGTTTCATCGAACTGACGAGTTTTTTCAGATGTTTTTTCTCAGTCTCAGTAAGAAGTCCGGCCACAACACTTGATAACTTATTTGCAAGGGAAACCGTGGATTTGCGGTTATTCACAAAAATCAGGGTCTGCCCGCCATCCTGCAACGACTCCTGGACTAACAACTCCAATGCTTTCTTCGCATCCCCTGCTATCTTTTTCGTCGAACCATCATTATATTTAATCGAATTTTCATAAAATACGCCTTCCCTAAGGACGACCGGCCTCCAGTCAGATTGAATGAGTTTACCCCCTAACCAATCCGCTAGCTCCACAGCGTTTTTTATCGTCGCAGACAATGCAATCAACTGTGTCGCGGGATTGAGTGCTTTGATCTGGGAGATAATCACCTCAAGTGTAGGCCCCCTGGTCGGATCATGGATCAAATGAACCTCATCAATTACCAGGACCTTAATCTTATCAAGCCAAGACAGCCCATGCCGAAGCAGCGAATCAGCCTTCTCAGAAGTACAAACAATGACATCATACTTAGAGAGACGCACGTCAGATTCATCTAAATCACCTGTGGAAAGACCGATTTTCAACCCCAGTGCCTCAAATGCCTTTAAATCCTCATATTTCTCCCGGGCAAGCGCACGAAGCGGCACAATATAGAACGCTTTTCCCCCTTCCCGTTTTAACCGTTGGACGATCGCCAGATACGCAACCAGGCTTTTCCCAGCAGCAGTAGGAATAGACAAGATTAGATGATCCCCTCGTAACGCATACGGCAATGCCTCAGCCTGAGGAGGATAGAAATCAGTTATCCCCTGACTCTTGAGAATTTCCTGAATCGGAAGGTCCAATCCAAACTGTTCAATAGACATACCAAGTCTCGCAATAGAGAAAGAGCTTAATAAAGAAACATGTTATTCCTTTTATTCAAACATTGTGGTGAAGCTATGGGCCGAAGACAAACAATGATGGAAAAATATAAGATCCAAATGAAAGCCTACAGGAAAAAACGAATGAAAAGTGATAGTACTCCTTATTTACCGCCTGAGGGCACCGTCTATGTTATTAACTCGTTAGACCCAGGCAAGAAAATACAGGTTCAGGTCGTAAAAACCCGTGTGAAAAGCCAGCGGACGGTCATTGAAAGTCTGGCGTGCCCTGAATGTAAAAACGAAATGCTCTGGGACGATAACTGGGAGGCATTTATCTGTACAAAACACGGGAAAAAAGCGATCTACGAACTCGTCGTCTAACCAGGAGAAAGGTGACAAACTTAAGTATACCTTTTCATATTACGGGGTTGTGAATAGCTATGGTGGAAGAAAAAATCGGAATCGTGGAACATTTCTTCTCACATATCAGCGTTGCAGCTCTTAAAATCACAGAAGGAGAACTTAAAGTTGGGGACACCGTTCATTTCGTCGGCGCCCATACAGATTTTACCCAGCTTATTGACCGGATGGAAATAAACCGGTCCCCTGTTGAAATCGCAAAAACAGGCGATGCAATCGGAATCAAGGTAAAAGACAAGGTCCGGGAGCATGATATTGTCTATAAACTCCCAAAAGGTGAAACAGCATGAAAGAAATGGCTGAAGTACGAGAATTAAAAGTAGGTCGATATGTATTAATCGATGAAGAACCATGCAAGATCCAAAGTATTTCTACCTCAAAACCAGGGAAGCATGGTGAGGCAAAGGCACGGATTGACGCTGTCGGAATCTTTGATGAGCAGAAACGCAGTGTCGTCCATCCCGTGAAACACAAGGTCGGAGTCCCCATCATTGACAAGCGCAGCGCCCAGATTCTCGCATTAATGGGCTCTGAGGTCGTCCAACTCATGGATATGGAAACCTATGAGACCTTCGAAATGCCAATCCCAGAAGACCTCAAAGGCCAACTGGAACCAGGAAAAGAAATCCTCTATTTGCAGGCGATGGGAAAACGAAAAATCACAAGAGTGTAACAACTCCAAAGAGGAAAACCATAGGCTTCGGTCATTATGCAGTTCCCGAATTATTTTGCAGACGCAGAATCAGGTTTTGAGGCAGCGTCATTCATTTTCTTTGGCGTACCATTTGAAAAAACATCATCGTTCCGCCACGGAGCAGACAAAGGACCATCAGAGATACGTCAAGCCAGCTGGAACTTCGAACGTTTCGATCTACGAACCAAAATGAACTTTGAGGACATCCCGATCCATGATTACGGTGATCTTGACGTTCAAAAGCTAAACCCCAAAGAGTTGTTTGCAACAGTAAAAAACTTTACTTCAAAAGTATTACAAAAGCAGAAGATCCCGATTGCTGTCGGAGGGGATCATTCCATCACCCCCGGGATCGTCTCAGCATTCCCAAAGGATATCGCGGTCCTCTCGCTGGATGCACATATGGATTTCCGCCAGGAATACAAAAACGATATCTATAATCATGCCTGTGTGATCCGACGAATCGCAGACCATATCCCCATCCAAAACATCGCGGTGCTCGGCCTACGATCAGCAGAAAAAGAAGAATATGAACAAGCACAAAAACAAGGGCTTTTTTTCCGTGACGCATTTACCATCAACGACACAGGAATCAAGAAAATCATCCAACAGACAAAAACACAGTTGAAAGGAAAAAAAATCTATCTCACCTTCGATATTGATGCTATCGACCCTGCATATGCACCAGGGACAAGTACACCAGAGCCCTGTGGGTTGACACCACTGCAAGTCATAGATATCATTGAAGCATTTGCTCCCCAGCTCATTGGTTGTGACCTTGTCGAAATCTGTCCACCTTACGACCAGGGGCAGACCGCTGTTCTCGGAGCAAAAATGATAAAAACCTGTCTGGGTCTAATGTGGAAAGAACAACAGGCTTAGATTAATATACATCAATTTCATTTCGCACGCTCATGCAAAAGGAAAAAATCGCCCTTATCACGCTAGTGATAATCGTCATCGGAGCCCTATCAGTATTTTTAATTGCAGTCAATACAGATATTTTTGAAAATCTCTTTAAGGAGAAACTCACGATAGCAGAGGGCGATTGCGCTGATGTAAACTATATAGGGCGTTACGCATCGAATAACACGGTCTTTGATTCATCGTATAATGACACTACAAATAAGACAGGTGCGACACCACTCAAGATATTTATCAGCTACAACACCAGTGCAACCTCCCCAAAATCAGGGTACACCGCTGGAATGATCAAAGGATTCATGGATGGAATCATCGAAATGCAGGAAGGTCAAACAAAAACAATCGGTCCTATTCCTCCAGAGGATGCATATGGAGAAAACAAATTTGGTGAGGGAGCTATCTTTACCAGCCAATATCTAGCGTTTGGGATGAACCAGACCGTAGAAGTTATAAAGTACACCAGCGAAAATCTTACCGTCAAATGGATTCAGATGGAAGACCTTGGGAATTTCACGATGCCTCAACTGGTCATCAATAATCTTCAAAGCACCAATGAAACAGAGATGGTCATCTATCCACCACCCTATTACATCTGGGAAAATTCGACGTCCATTATCAACATCACCGATTCCAATATCACGGTAAGGACAACACCAACAAAAAGTACGAATCTCTCCAATGAAGTAAAAGATGTCCGATACGGGGAAAAACAAATGTTGATCTTCCCAAATGCGACCACAGCAACATGGGACAATACAACAATAACAGTCGTCTCCTCACCAGTGATCGGTCAGAATTACACGTTCCAGACCCCAGGGTATACCGGGATGGTCAATATCACCGTTCACGTTAACAGTATCGTTGGAGATCAGATCAACGTCACCATCACCAGTGACCAAAACCCAGAGCCAAGCTATCTTGAAGTCTATAAGGAACTGACGTTTAACAGAACGTTTATCCTCCCGAGAGTATACAAAGACATTCCATCAATGTACATATCGTATTTCTATGGAGAGGACATCCAAAAAGCAGGATACAGCCTTGAGCCGCTCGCAGGGGAAACATTGCTCTTCGAAGTCACGGTTGAAAAAGTGTATAAAACCTCTCAAGAGACAAGCTGAAGTTTTATCTCACGTTCCACTACCTGCAAGAACTCTTCTTCTTTTCCTTTTGGTATCGTCGCACCAGCAGCGATATTATGACCACCCCCGATACCGTTAAATTCCTTAGCAGCATGGGTCAATGCGATGGCAAGGTCCAATCCACGATCAACCAGGTTTTGAGTCGCTCTCGCAGAGACTTTTACCTCGCCATTCTCAGTATGAGCAAATCCGATGAGCGGAAGCTCCTTATCAACATCCTCTGTATTCAGCATCATATTTGTCACAATACCAATAATCGTATCACGGATGCCATCACCAGCATGGAAATACTGAAGATACGTCCGCTTCTGGATTTTTTCCTCCCGTGCAAACTGCAGACCTTCGACAAGGTTATGACGATGGCCACTCAGGAGGTTTAACGCTTCTTTTAACCATTTCCCGCGATCCCCAAGACAGACTTGAAGACCGACCTCATACTGACCGTATCGTGCAGTGGAGTTTAGAAGGGTCGCAAACTCTTTTGCGTCATGCAACTCCGTTCCCTCTTTCTCCTTACAGAGCAAATATGATTCGCCCAACACTCGTGCCGCAACCTGATACCCAAAACCTTTCGACAGAAGCATCTGAATAATCGCTGAGATAATCTTCCGCTTCTCCTCCTTGCGAAGGTCAACCCAGGTCCGCCAAGAGTCCTTCTGCTTTAATTCTATCTGCAGCTCCTGCAAAAACGCAACACAGGAATCCTCCCGTCCACTCACACCAGGAATCAATGGATCAGAGGCGTACTGAAGGAGTTTTGCTAAAGGTCGTGTCTCTTTACCAAAATACCGGATATCCTTGACCGTCTGAAGCACCCCAGCGTCACAACCATCTTTGACTATCTCGGTATTCAACCCCCGAAGCTCACAGAACCGTCTATCCTGAAGATCACCAATAGCCCCTACAATCGCAAGACTCGAAAGATCCTTGTTTTTTTCACTTACCGCCTTGGATACAAAATACGTCGCACCAGCCCCACTGAGCTCATAGGAACCATCCCGTCCAAACAGATGAGGATTGAAATGAAACGA
>JBFYMQ010000008.1:0-43234 GCA_041304825.1 Thermoplasmatales archaeon | reverse complement strand
AAAAGAATCATTCCAATCGCAATCCATTTCCTTTTCATTGCTTTCCCCCTTTATCAGTATTTTATAACAATGTTCTCATATAAGAAAGTTATTGATTCTAATATACTTAAACTCTTTATTCTTATTGATTCAAATAAAAGAAAAAAGAGAGGAAAATCTCCCTATGGTAGTTATCTGTGGTTTTTCTCCTTCATTTTGACAAGAAACTCGATGGATATTTAATTCTTATGAGCAGGGACAGAACAAGAATGAATTTTTTTTTTTTTTTAAGCGTACAGGAAAAAAGAGGAATGTTTCGATCTCCCTGGCAAGGTGTTATTTCTTTACAATCTCAGCGGCAACAGAGACACACGCCAGATAATCATCCAGCGTATGTAACATCGAGGAGACGGAAGCGCTTTCTACCACCGCCTCAAGAGTCTTTCCGGTCACCTTAGATATCACAAACCCCTCGTCATCCGCTTGGATGGACCGCAGCACCTTTTTTGCTTTCTCCTCGGTTTCAAACTCCAAGGTAATGGTACATAACGCCTTCATGGTTCCCCCCTTATCTGCTGAACAAGCAAGGTATCAACCTTCTTCAGAAACTCTCTTTCTTTTCCAAACGCAATCGTGGCACCAGCAGCAATCTTATGACCACCGCCATACCCCCCAAGCTCCCCAGCCACGGTTTTCATCGCAGCACCAAGGTCAAGGCCCTGCATCACCAGTTGTTGGTTCCCACGACAGGAGACATGTATCTCATCATCTGTTTCTTTTCGCGTCAGGGAAAACAATGGTTTCTTCTCATCAAGGACGTAGTTCATCGCAATCCCTGCGATCACCCCACCCAGTGATGAGTTCTCTGAGTAGAAATACCGCATCCCTTCGGTCTCATGGATGCCGCCCTTCTCAAAACTCTGCAGACCGTTGAGGAGTTTTTCTTTATAGTCTTTCTCGACTTGCACAGCATCTTTCCAGATGGTGCCATCACCAAGGCAGAGTGAAAGACCCAAACTGCGGTACCCGTTCTTTCCACACGCGTCCAGCAGATCAGCAAAACGCTCCAACTCCCAGCCGTGTGATGTGATATAGCGTTTTCGAATGGTCATCTCCAAGATATTCGGTTGACAACCTGCTTTGATTAATAAGAATAAAAGATAGGACTGTATCGACGTCATTGTCTCAGAGGGAATTTCCTGGATGGATGCTGTTTTCTCTACATGGAACTGTTCCAGCATCGTCTCGATTTTTTTTCCCTTCCCTGAAAGATCCGGGTAGTAGGGATCCACTGAATAATACAATGCATCCGCGATTGTTTCTCCATACAGTTTGATGCTTGTCTGTTCTGACAGGAATCCTTTCTGCAGGGCGTTCTCAAGGATGGTTTTATTCAACCCGCGCACACCACCGATGAACTGTTTGTCACCAGTCGCACCAGCCAACGCAAGTGGCGCGAGGTCCTCGTTTGCTGGGTCAAGTGCGGCGGCAAACAGATAACTTAAGGTCGCACCAGACACATCATAGTTCCCATCAGCACCAAAGAGGTTCGCGTTGATCTGTATGATGTTCTTTGACGTCTGGGCTGTGAGATATTGGTGATGATCAAGGATGATTGCTTTGCAGCCGAGGGATTCAATGGTCTCTATCTGTCCACTACCCATGTCAGAAAAAACAATCAGCTCGTTATGCTCGTTTTTCAAACGGTCAAATCCTTTGGTAAATGGATTGCGCATTAATGATGCTTGAAACTCGTACCCTGCTCGATATATCGCGGTGCAGAGCACTCCTGCCGCAGCAATCCCATCTGCATCGTAATGGGATACGATCCGGATTCGTTTCGTCGTTGGAATGGACTGCAGCAGAGATGCTGCATCCTGACAGGCTTGGGAGATATCTTCTGCCATAGATTTTACTCTACAGAATGAAAAACATGTTCCAGGCTAAAAAGATAGTGGAAGATTTTATTATTCGAACATCAGCTTTGCTTGTTCTAAGCTGTACTTCCATCCCTGTGGAAGCCGTTGTTCACGATGATAGTATTTCATCAACCGTCGGATTTTTGATTCTGTCAGTGACAGGCTCCGTTTTGTTTTAAAATCCTTCTTATGTTGGTCAACGTGTTTCTTCAGTTTCAAAGCGGTTCTAATCAGATTCTGAAGATCCTCGGGGATCTCTTGAGTTATCTTGTTTTGTGTTAGGATCTGTGTAATGGTTTTTCCAGTCGCGATTTTCACATCAGGAACCGCGTATTGATCACGCAGAATCATGCCGATTTCACTGGTAGTCTTCTCTGCTTTTGCCAGCTCCATGATACGTCCTTCGATTTCTCGTGGATTCAGGGAGCTCCATTCTGGGTGTTTTTCCCGCATGGGATGAGTGGAACCTGATTTACCTTTTGTTCTCGCGTGGATTCGTGCCATTCTTTACACTCCGCTATCGATTCTTAAGGGAACTCCCTAATAAACTACCCGTATATAAAAGTAAAGGTTGATCCCGTAGTTCTGAAAGTCCCTACCTAGGACCAACAAAACGCTAAAATAAGGATTGATCCAAGCCAAGAATAAGGTTCTGGATGAAGAATCTTTTGCTCTTATTCAGACAAAAACAGAGGTTCAGCTAATGGAAAATCAGGAAAAGAATAAGGCATCCGCTAAAGGTAAAGGATAAAAAAACAAGGAAAGAGGTCATTGTGTCAGCCTCCGGGATCCACGGAGACAAGGATGCTACAGAAATACTTGGAGGTGATGAGATGCTTTTATTTCAAGGAACAGAGATGATTTCGTAAAATCGTGAGAAGAAAGAGGATATCGAAGAGGATTGGATGGTGCTGTATCATGGATAACAGGCTTTGATTGGGCATCCATTGTGCAGGCTGCTTTTGGGCGGGGGTGAGAAGTGAGACCGGAATGACATTAAAATCGGTTGGGTCCTGTTGGTTTTCTACCAGGATGTATCCTTCAAAATTCGATTCTGGTTCATCAGGGGCAATGATGGTAACAACAACGTCGACTGCTCCTTCTTCTGGGGTCAGCCCTGTTCCTGACTCGGGGTTGAACGACCAGGTACCCCATGAGTGTAATGAGGTATTAATGGTCCAGTTGAGCAAAGAATCGGTATCCCCAATATTTCGTACTTGAAACGTCCCTATCACGGTTGCACCTGGTTCGACATCGGTCCAGGAAAGACTGCCTGTACAATCCAAATCTGAGGTGTCGGGTTCCGGGGGTGCCTGTGGTGGGATATAGACGATTTTGAACACGTTGTTCAGCGCAGGACTTGGGTACGGATTGACATACTGCCAGACGGTTGTCCCTGCCGGGGTGACTTCGAAGAACCGTCCTGCGACTCCGTCACAGATGAGCGTAGTGCCGCTCTCTAGCCGTTCTGCACCGGAGACAATACCTGCATTGAAACTTTGTGGAGGATTTGCAGTGTAGATCCACGTCTGAGCATCAGGCTCGTATGCCATACCTGTTTCAAGATAATAATTCCCTGATTGATCCACGGGAGGTACGATTTCATCGACCGTGGAGTACCATCCCCCTGGACGGTTTGCTCCGTTGTTAAAGACAAGGATGTTGCCTTCGCCCGGATAGCCGGGTTTTATCCATGTCGCGTCATGCTGACCGAAGAATTTTTGATCACTGGCATCACCAGCTCTATACACATCAGGGTTGCCCCATCGATAGAGCAGGTCGCCTCCTTTGCCGCTGTTCCCACCGGTATGACCCGCGGCTTCCTCTGTCGTAGTGCTATGATCGATGACCCAGATTTCATTGAAATTATGGACACTGAGTAATATCTGATCGAACTGCTCGTTGTAATCAACAGAGTTGGTATGCAGCCAATCCTTCCAAGACATCATGTCTGATGCAAAGTTGATATCCACAAGCTCCGGATGGCCAGCAACCACTCCATAATTTGCTTTTGAAAAGTCAAAATCTTGGATGAGATGATCCCAGACATGCCACTCCCAGACAATCTCACCACTTGAAGGTCCTGTTGGTTGAACCTCAATGACATGGTCAGGCATAAAACCGCTGCTTGAAACATAGTTTGGGTTGCGTCCGGCAGCGATCGCCTCAGATCGGGTTTTTGTTTCCCATGCGATTAGCAGCACATTCCCATTAGCGAGTGGCAGAATATCATGATGGGTAAGACGTCCGTCGGTATCATATCGGAAATCCCATTCGATTGTCCCATCCCATCGTACTTTCTGAACGCCACCCCCTGATCCACCTCCATAACCAACTCCAACTGTTTTGATCGAACGAAGAATGGTGCCATCGCCTAACCAGCGGACCGCCTCACCAGGCAAATATGTACTTGACCACGTGTGATTCACTACCCCTGCAGAATCGATGAGGTAGGTTGTTGCGCCGTTCATAGGTGAGAAAAGAATCTGACCATCAATACTGGTTGAAGAGAGAAATGTTTTTTGATTTGTCTCTTGGGATGCAGAGAGAGGGACAAACCATACTCCTATCAATAAAAAAAGAACGACCATCGTGTGCAATCGAAAATATGAAGAATAGTTCCATTTCAATAACAGTGACGTTCTTCCTTTCTGCACAATCATATCCCCCTATTATCTAAGACAGTATCATATAAATAGTTTTTTACTTTCTCTCGGTAAATGAGTGAATGAAACCTTCAAAACACCCATAAAGTATATATTTTTCCATTCATTAGCGAGAGACGTTGTGTGCAGGAGATGACCTTACACATCTATAATACGCTTACGAGGAAAAAAGATCCTTTTACCCCTATTGAGCCTGGCAAGGTGAAAATGTATGTCTGCGGGATGACCGTCTATAGCGATACCCACATCGGTCATGCGCGTACCTATGTCGCATTTGATGTGATTCGCCGTTATTTTGAATACAAGGGAAACACCGTCTTTTATGTACAGAACATCACTGATGTTGACGATAAGATCATCGCAGCGGCAAACAAAGAAGGCATCGACCCACTGATCTACTCACAGCGGTTCACTGATCGATGTCTCACCGATCTTGATGCACTTGGCGTCCGACGGGCAGATTTGTATCCAAAAGCATCAGAGGCCATCCCTGAGATGATCCAGATGATTGAACAAATCATACAGAATGGGTTCGGGTATGTTGCAGGTGGTGATGTATATTTCTCTGTCGAAACCTTTGATGATTATGGGAAGCTGTCTGGTCAGAATATCGCTGAGATGAAGAAAGGCGTTCGTATAGAACCAGGCGACCTGAAGAAAAACCCCTTGGATTTTGCGCTCTGGAAGAAAGCAAAACCTGGCGAGCCGGTCTGGTCCTCCCCCTGGGGTTCAGGGAGACCTGGGTGGCATATCGAATGCTCAGCGATGAGTTGCAGCATTTTGGGGCCAACGTTTGACATCCATGGAGGCGGTTTGGATTTGCAGTTTCCCCATCATGAAAACGAGGTGGCACAGGCTGAGGCTGCTACCGGGCAGCAGTTCGCCCGGTACTGGATGCATATCGGGTTGCTTACCATCAACGGGGCGAAAATGTCCAAGTCGATTGGGAACATCATTAATGTCAAGGACCTTCTTCAGAGCTGGGATGCAGAGGTCCTCCGGATGTTTTTCGCTCAGGCGCATTATCGGAGTCCCCCTGATTTTAGTGAAAAAGCTCTGGCTGATGTCGAAAAAGGTCGTGAACGTCTCCATCGGGTCAAAGAACGACTCCAAGAACATGCAAAAAAAGCTTCTTCTGAGAAACCAAACGACTCCCTGTTGCAGGCACCAGAGAAACAATATCGGGCAACGATTAAAGAATTTCAGGATGAATTTGAAACAGCAATGGATGATGATTTCAACACCCCCAAAGCATTCGCCTCGCTTTTCGAGTTTGTCAATAAAAGCAATCGGTTCTTCGAACAGCAGTCAAACCCAAACCCAGAGCTGTGCAAACAAGCGCTAGATGTCTACCTGAAGGCAGGTATGGTGCTGACATTATTCCAACCACAGATGAAAGCGCCTCTGAAAAAACAACCAGATGTTACTAGCGCCCTGCAAGCACTTCTCCAAACCTATGGTAAGACAATCGATACTTCAACATTAGATGCTTTGCTGCAGGCATTGCTTGAAGCACGCCACGACGCACGCAAGAAGAAAGACTACAAAACCGCAGATGACATCAGGAAAAGCCTTGAGTCCCTCGGCTTTGAGATACAGGACACCGCGCAGGGCTCGGTTTGGAGGAAGAAATAAGCCATGAAACGGGTGCTTGTCGGATTTGATGGCTCAGAAGGAGCAGAAAACGCGTTAAACAAAGCAATGATGATTATCGATGATGACGGAGAGATCATCCTTCTTGCGATCGTCCCGTTACCTTCTGATAGCAATCTCTTGGATTCAAAAACCTATGAGATCATCAAGCTACGAGCACATTCATTGATCAACAACGTCATCCGTGATCTAGGTACCCATAGTTTCACGATCAACGGCCTGGTCAAAGAAGGAGAAGATATCGCTGCAGTGATCATCGATGTGGCAAACGAATTACACTGCGATTTGATTGTACTGGGAAGCCGCGGCTCTAGCACGTTAGGAAAATACCCGATTGGCAGCGTCGCTAATAAAGTGGTTCAATACGCAGCAAAACCCGTGATGGTCGTCCGATAAAAATAAAATTGTTTATTTCCCTTTGGTTTGATGTGCTCGGATACTGGGGCGTATTTTTTCCGCACCTTTTCCCTTATACATCAACCCTCGACCTTTCTGTCCTGCGCTGGTTTTTCCCCGTAGCACACGTCGTCTGTTCGGGAATGCGGAGATCCAGTTGATCTTCGGGTCATTGACGATCGCAGGATGTGCAGGGTCAACCAAGATAACCTCATAGTAATGGTACATGCCGTCTTTTCCGACCCAGTAGGAGTTCAAGACTTCCATGTTCGGATAGTGAGCTGCGGTTCGCTCTTCGACGATCCGTTGTGAATTCTTCGCCGGGGTCAACTTCTTTGTTCCTCGTGCTGAGGGTTTCCTTCCCCCTTTTATCTGATGGCGGTTCAACCCACCGTGCCGCACATGCGCTCGCACGATGATATACCCTTGTTTTGCTTTGTAGCCAAGTGATCGTGCACGATCAACTCGTAAAGGTCTCTCGACCCTGAGGAAATTCTCTTCTCGTCTCCATTGAATCAATCTGTTTTTCTGCGGTGATTTAAAGGATGTATCTGGTTTTTTCCATTTGTCACCGATATAATCGTACACGCTTTTTACCATAAATTACACCTGTCATTCTGGTTGGTTGTAGGGGGTAAGGAAGGGAAATCTTTATTTAAAACTTTTGCCGCATGATTCTTCGAAAGGTTTTTTTTTGTCAACTCATCTGATGACTGTGTAATTGAAAAAAAGAAAAAGAAGAAAAGACGGGGTGTTAGTACCCTGCAAGGTGTCGGAGGAATGGGAAGAGGTTCGGGAACATCTCAAGCAGATGTTGGAGGAACCCCTGCAAGGGTCTTGCTTGGTGTTTTTCGATGCTGACCGGCATCGTGACGTCCAGGGTCGCCCAGCCGCTTTCTACACCATAGGTGTCTTTTGCTTTTGCTTGGATGGTGTAGGTTCCTTCTTCAGCCCACTGATGGTTCTTTGAGGCGGTCGCGCCTGAGTTGTAGGGGCCGACCCATTCGCTGACCTGACCATCTCCCCAGTCGATGTAATAATACACCATGTCACCGTCAGGGTCAATGGTGGTTAATGTGTATTTATACAAGGTATCTGGTTTGCCTTCCGCAGGACCGGTTATGGTCGGGGTGTTTGGTGGCCGGTCTGTCATAATCGTCATCATGATCGGTGTTGACCATCCACTTTGGGCTGAATTAATGTCTTTTGCCTTGGCTCGTACCGTGTAGGTACCGATTACGCTCCATGCGTTTTGCGCTGCTGCTTCTTGTCCAGAATTATAAGGACCAAGCCATCCGCTGTTGGACCCGTCGCCCCAGTCAAAGAAATAGTAGACATTTTCTCCATCAGGCTCAGTGGTGACAGCCTGGAAGGTATATAATTCATTGATGACCCCGGTATTTGGACCAGTGAGCACTGGTGTCGCTGGAGGGTTACTAAGTAAACCAGCCTCTGCAAGTTCAGCCAGGGTCGCTAGAACAAGTCGTATGTTCTTTACTGCATACGTCAGGTTGATATTTGCGATTGTGTCTTGAGCGGTATGATAGTATGGTGTCATTTCGTATTCAAAGTAAAACAAAGCATCGTATCCCTCATCCCAGAAGGAATTATGATCGCTACCCCAGGTGGACCCACCATGATGAAGCGTCAGATCAATATACTCATCGTATTCTGTGTTGATGTTGAACGTATAGGTGTAGAGCCATTCTGAAGCGGTATTTTCATACACGATGAGGTTACTGCCATCGCTGCTGGTAATCGCATAACTGATCATATCACAGTTTAAGACACCGACAATGTCCCACCCCTCGTTTGCTGCTTCGCTTGCATAGACCTCGCTCCCAAGAAGACCTTGTTCTTCACCGGAGAATGTAACGAACTTGATAGTATGGTTAAATTGATATTGGCTCATGATCAACGCTGCGATTAAAACAGCGGCAGTACCTGAAGTGTCATCGTCTGCCCCTGGAGCTCCCGAGACCGTGTCGTAATGGGCGCAGATGATGTAAATGTCATCGCTTGTTTCATCGGTACCAACCAATGTTCCTTCCACGTTATCTGAGTCGTATCCAGCATTGCTCCACGGGCAATACCGCACCTCAAGACCCATGCTTTCGAATTGGTTGTAGATGTAGTCAGCTGCTGCGATACAGGCAGCGCTTTCTGTCGGTCGAGGTCCGTTTGCTGTCAGGTTTTCCTCATAACTGAGAAAGATGGATTCGTCAACCTGTTCGATCATGCTAATGACGACGTCATCCATGGTTGGTGCTGTCATTTCAGGACGTTCGCGTAGTATTGGTGAATCTAAAAGCGCATCTGCTGGCGGAATCGGTGCGTAACCCGGCGTTGGTGGTTGCGTGACTTTCAAATTCTTCGTTTCCGCTGTCTGGATTGGAAGACCAATCACAGGCAAAACAGTCACGATCATCAGCGTACATATAACAAGACAAATAATTTTGCTCTTCTTCATCTGGTTTATCCCCAGCATATTATGCCCGCTATAGTATTTAAATTTTCACGACAAAATACTGTTTTTCATGAGTTTTTTTGCTGGTGATGTGAAAAAATGTGCGCATACATTTATATATAAAATTTACTTTTATAATATGACAGGGGAAAAATATGAGAAAAATCATATCGTATATTATAAGCATGAGTCTTTGTTTAAGCGGGCTTGGGATCGTCGGAATCTCGGGTATGAATCTGAAAAATAATCAGGATGTGCTGTTGTCAATGGATGCTTCTCCAGATCTCTCTGCACGTCTCTATTCTGCTGCTCAGTCTTCCTTTTCCCAACAGACTCAATATTCTACCATGATAAATAGCGTTGTCAATGAAGCAGGAAAGGGTGACTATCCGCTTGGTGCTCTTATCTGGCAATATCAGATCAAATACGATTCGCTGTTTCAGTGGTTATGCAGATGGTTCAGGTGATGTCCTGTGGTCCCATGAAATCTATTCAGGGAACATCTATCAGCAACATGGATTGGCGATCACAGAGGACATCAATGGAGACGGGTTCAATGATTGTGTGGTCGGTGCGACTGGTGGTGCCCGGCTGATTCGTTGTCTCTCTGGTTTTAGTGGTCAGACGATTTGGACACATGACACTCACGAGTATGGTGATGGTGGATGGGTCTACCAGGTGGATTGTGGCTATGATTATAATGGTGACGGGATCCTTGATGTCGTCGCAGCAACAGGGGATGATTCTTCTGAGACTGGTCCGAAACGGGTCTATTGTCTGAATGGTTTGACGGGGGTATCTTTATGGGAGCGACCCTTGGATGGACCAGGGTTTGCAGCAATGGGCGTAGAAGATTTCACCGGTGATGGGATTCCTGATGTGCTTGCAGGTTGTTCCGATGATGCTGAATCCGATGGATACGGCAAGGGGATTAATGGAGCTACAGGTGCTCTGATGTGGACGTATCCAGCCGCTGGCTCCTCAGTCTGGGGTGTTGAACAGCTCGATGATGTGACTGGCGATGGGATAAAGGATGTGATCATCGGTGATTTCTCTGGGCATATCTACGGTCTGAATGCCGCGACCGGCACCCAAGCGTATTATCTTTCAATCGGAACGGTGATCATCACCCGTTTGGAGAAACTTGGTGATGTGAACGGCAATGGGTATTCTGATATTATCCCTGCACATAGTACCACGACAACGACCCAGGTCCTTGATGGATACACCGGCGGGGTGATCTGGTCTCATGCGGTAGCGGATCAACCATGGAACGTCGCACGGATCGCAGATATCACCGGGGATACTATCGATGATGTCCTTGTTGGGACCTTATTCAATAATAACTATGTGTATTTCCTTGATGGGACCAATGGCTCTGAGCTAAAGAAAATCTCGTATGGTCAGGCGGTGGACGCGATCGCAAGCATCCCTGATGTCGTCGGTGATTATTCGATGGAGATGGTGGCTGGCGGGAGAAATGGGAAAGTCAATTGTCTCTCAGGCGGTGAGAACGCGACGCAGCAACCAGTGAATCTTTCTGCGGAATTCACTGCGTATCCCCTGTCTGGGGATGTCCCACTCGTCGTATGGTTCACTGACCTTTCAACTGCGGAAAACACCACGATTTCCTCTTGGGAATGGGATTTTGAAAGCGATGGAACAATTGATTCAGATGATCAGAACCCCTCATGGACATATCATGAGACTGGGACGTTTACCGTTTCATTGACGGTTTCTGATGGAGATATTACGGACACAGAGGCCAAGGTAGATTACATCACTGTTTTCCCTGCAGGTAGCACGATCGTGGAGATCGGTAACATCACCGGTGGATTGTTGGGAGTGAGTGCGGAAATCCTCAACACAGGAATCCTTGATGTAGCATCCTTGAATTGGAGTATTTCTCTTGATGGTGGGTTTGTTCTGCTTGGAAAAACATCAGCTGGAATGATTGCTTCTCTTCCCGCAGGTGACTCGACCGTCATTATCGATAAACCAGTGCTTGGGTTTGGGAGGATCCTAATTACAATCACTGTCGAGGTCCCTGATGGTGAACCAGTCACGAAAACAGTACCTGCTCTTCTGCTCTTCTTCTTTGTTGTCGGGATTCCATAGGATTCCTCCTACAACGATGAAAAGATTTTGTCCTGCTCATTCCTACGCTTTTTTCTATCAATAGATCGGAGTAATCAGCGGGTCTGGTCGTTCCCAGTGATAGTGAACAGCCGATGTTTGCTTAAGGATTTGAAAGTCTAGAAGAACAGGGTTGAATTCCTCGATCTTCCTGATCACATAGTTGATGGTATGTTTCCCGATGTTTCGTAATGCGACATCGATTGGGATCCATCCGATGGTCTGTGAGAAGAGCTCTGCCCAGGCGTGAGGCTCCGCTTCATTGTTTGTCTGATGGATGAAATAACCGGTTAACCGCCGGCAAGGAACACCACGTATCCGTGCAAGGGTGACGAACAGGTCGGTGAATTCATCGCAGTCACCACTGCCGGTGCGAAGCACTTGGTCAGCGCCTAGGCGTCTGTCCTGCTTCTCCGGGTACCGTATCTTTTTGGTGATAGAGTTGTATGCTGCATGTACCCAAGCGGAAAGATCATCAGTGGAAAACCAAGATTCTTGGGATATGCCCTGGATGGCTGGTGAGTTGATTGGCCAGTAGGTGAAGCTTTGTCTGTATTTTCGCTGCAGGGCTCGAGGCACATCTGAGACCCGTCCCCATGTGGTGTGCGGTGAGACTGTCGAAGGGGTCGGGTAGATGGAGATGACTCGTTCGAGGGAGATGGTTGCTTTCGTTCGAACCTTATGTTGGAAGAGAAAAAACATGTTGTCTTTTTTGTTTTTCAGCTTGCAGTCGACCGGGGGTTGGTTGATGGTAACGGTTTGCCGGTAAGGTGGATAATGGTAGAACTTGAGTCGGATGGAAGGTGCACCACTGTTCGCATGGATGAAGAGTTGTTCATGGTGATGTAGTTGCCAACCGACTTGCTGTTCTGTGGGACTCATAAATGGTCGGTTTGAAGAAGCTGTTATTTAAATAAGTTTCTTGGTGGTGTTTTTTTAAAGGATTATGGGCGGCTCGGACCAACATTGACGGAGAGCGCTGAGCCGAGGAAATACACGGTATCTGTTCCACTGTAGTAGATGAGTCCGGTGAACCCCAGGCATCCTCTCCAGCTGTAGTTCATGTACCAGTCGACCTGTGGTTGCCAGCCACCGGTCATGGTCTGTCCCCAGATGGAGCCAGTGATGTTTTTTTTCCCGTTCAATCCCTCGGTTTCGATCCATCCTTGCGCGGGGGATAACCAATTTGGATAGGGGGTGTAATGATAGTTCCCGAAATACAGGCAGACTCCGAGATGACATCCATCCAGTCGCAGGAAAAATGAATTGATCTTGCTGAGTTCATTGAAGATGATGTACAGACCCGTGGCAAGATTGCTTAACGGCTCGTTTCCCGTGTTATAATCGATGATGTAGTACATGCGTAGAGCGATTCGTTTAGAGAGCTTCGCGACATGGGTGTTGCTGGTGTTGCCAGCGATTGAGCAAAACGTATTCTGAATCGTTCCTTCGGTGTTCTGCGGTTGGAGCTGCTGGGTGAGTCTCTGGATGAACGGGTGGGGTCTTTTGCGGGTATTGACGAGATGTTGTGCTTCCCTAATGTTCAGATCATCCGGGAGCAGATGGTGGTAGTCAAGTTCAATGATTGTCTCATTGAAGATGGTCTGAGTTTCTGTAGGGGATTGTGAGGTTGAAAGACGGTTTTTAAGCGTATCGAAGATCATTTTTACTTGTTTTTGTTGGTGTGATGTGAGACGGAGTTCCTGCGTCGATGATTCCATCGTTCTGCAGACCAAAGGAGTCAACATGATGGATGGGTCGTTCGTTGGTTTGCCTGCAGCGTTGTTGTTGGAGATGCTGCTAGTGACGAAAAGAAAGAGGATCGCACATACCAACAAGACTCGAATGAATGAAGGATGCATCATACTATTCCTAACCCATCATCATTTATAAATATAGTCTTCTATAATAATATGAGTATTAGAAGAAAGTATCCTGACTCATAAGACTTTGGCAGTCGTAACAGATGTCTGTTGGGAAATCGTCAGGGAGCTCTGACCCGCAGATTTTACAATATTTTGTCATAATCTTTTCGTTCCTTTTTCCTTTGTGTTTCTCACAAGGGTAATTATGGATGGTTCAGCAATGTTGTCCCGTCCGATTGCATAGTATCGTTTTTTTTCAATTGACTCGGTATCTGAGGACTCCTTTGATGAAATGTGGCTGCAGGATTCCTTCAAACACGAAATCCCCTGACCAGAGTATCGGCCAGAAGAGATACGGGATTGCGAATGCGGCGATTCCTCCCTCATCATATTCGATGATACGAATCCCCATGCCAATGAGGATTTGAAACGATATGTTGTTTTCCTCAATCTGTAGATGTCGGATGAATCCGATTATTCGCTCTGCAACATCATACCCATTGAGCTCAGCAGTGGTAAGGGTGGTTGGGACACTACCAAAGTCACTCTCATTCTGTGTGTTGGTCACAATCACCTGTCCTGTAAAGGTTTCGTTTTCCTGACCTGGTGCTGTTACATTGACAGTCAGAATCCAAGTACCGCCGGGCGGGAGGATTGGGAAATATGAGCCAAAATCCCAGATGCCCCATGAGGGCCAACTTGTGATTTTCCAGTCAAGGTCTGATTCTCCGACGTTCATAACCCCGAGCTCTCCAGTCACGGTTTCTCCTGGTTGGGCATCATGCCAGATGAGGTTTCCCCAACAAGATATAGTAGAAGGGACTGGTGTCAAAATAAAGTCATAGGTAGTGTTTTCCGTTATCACCAACAGAACCCATTCTGGGTTGTATCCTTCTTTAGAACAGGTCGCATTTTTCAGGCAATAACAAAGGGGGATGTCTGTGACATGGTAATAGCCTGTGGCATCACTATAGTTCTCGCGATAGGTTTCATGGAAATAAACTCGTACGAGAGCTCCTTGGATGGGGTTCATCTCGGTATCGGCAACATAGCCGGAGAGTGTCCCTGGCTCATCAAGAAGAATCCGAGGACATTCAGAGGTTGTCGCGGTGACCGGATTTGTGCGGTCCGATATGATACACGGAGCTAGTATTAATCCTGTAAAAAACAGGAGTATTTCAATTACGATCATTTTCTTTATCATAGTTTTATTCCTCCCATTAGGAATATTTTTTTTCTTCATGTATATTTTTCGTACTCTATCATCCAATCGGAAAAGGCACCTTTGCAGAATGAATGTCGGCATTGATCCAGATCATCCAATAATACGTGGTTTCATACGGGTTGAATTGAAGGATTTTTTTTATGGGCGTGTGTATTTTACCGAAGATCAGCGTACGACTAAGAAGATGGAAGGAGTCAGTCCAATAGTTGTTGTCCCAGATGTTCCCATGGGATCGGTTCTCCTCTGCGAACCATGCGTCTTTTTCGTTCTGGATGAAATTGTTCTGACTCACTGTTGTGGCAAAGCCTGTGATCGCGACGCCAAAAGAATTATTCTTGAAGAGGTTACCTGTGATTTGATGTTTTGATCCACCAAGGGTGATTCCAACTCGATTGTCAATAAATATGTTTCCTGTGATGCTGTGTTCTTCGCCACCACCACTCAAACCCTTTTCATTTTCCTGAAAAATGTTCTTTTCAATAATTGATTGTTTTCCGTAAATGGAAACGCCGCTTCCCTTGGCATTCACAAAGGTGTTGTTTTCGATGAACAGAAGAGTCCCAACGACTTCCATCCCATTAAAATTCTCATCAAACAGATTATTTCTTATGGTAATGGGCCACAGGTCACTGAAAAGATAGATCCCGCAGTGGTTCAAGTAGAAATTATTATTTTCCAGGATAATCTGGAAGTTATTCCAATCATATTGGAATTCCACTCCTCGGTAGCACTGCATGATATTATTGTCAGAAATGGTTATGGTGAATGATTCTCCTCGCACGTAAATCCCGCTGTCTTCTCCGATGATGGTGAATCCTTTGATGCTGATGTCACTATTTTTGATGATAATTGTATCTTCAGAGGTGTTTGCCTTAATAATCGTGGTATCTCGGTTCTCTCCGATAATCGTAAGGCTTCGCGTATCAATGATAAGTGCTTCATGATACGTCCCATGGTATACGTAGATGGTATCTCCCGTGGAAGCGTTATCGATGGCATCCTGAATCCTTGTGTGATTTCCTGGTCCAGCTCCACCGACGTATAACCAGTTTCCTCGGGATGTCGAAAATGCTTGTTTGGTCGGCTGTGCAGTCGCTGGGAAAAAACAGGATACAAGGACTACAACAATGATTCCAAGAGCAAAGAGTCTTATCAAAGAGTCATATTGTATTTTCATTATATCCACCTTTCAGAAATGGTTCTGAAGCGGGGTGTCGGTCATAGGTTACCCAGGGGAATTTGAACAAGAAGTTTAGTTTGAAGAAAGTCCATCGGCCGATGATTGGATAGGGTGATACCTGGGGTTCATCCCAGAAATTCTTATTGAATTGCGGGATTTTATATTCTAAGCCTGAGAAAGGAAAGACCGCCCATTGGTATGTAGCTGTTTGCTCATTGTCCTGAAAGGTGTTTTTCGTAACAGACGTCGAGGAGCACCAGAAAAGTAAAAGACCACGTGTGTTTCGCTGGATCTGGTTTCCTTCAATGCTCATGTTACGGGAATCCCAAATACCCATCGCCTGAGCTGAATCGATGACAAGATTATCCTGTATGGTAACATTTTCTGGAGTAGTACCTGAAAAAACTTCCTCAGCTATGTGCAATCCGACAGTTGTTGAATTGGTAATTTCATTGCGTGTAATGGAATAATCCCGTGAACCCACTAGAAAGATAGCCACCTTGTTATTCCTCAGATGATTCTCATCGATGATAAAATACATGTTTGCTCCCGGAAGTGCATTCATCATATCAGTGATACCTCGATGGGCATCCGTTATCGTGTTTTTGGTGATTTGGAGGTGAGATCCTGAGAGGAGAATACCGCCTACCCATGAGCAGATGTTATTCTGTGAAACAATGCAAAAAATACTTTGAATAAGACGAATAGCAATATATCCGGTTTTTGTGGACGAGTTTTGGGGAAACGTGTTGTTGATGATACTTATGTTCTGTGCGTTTTGGATGGTGACCCCGTATTCTCCTGTATGAATCCTTGTTCCATAGAGGGTGCAGTTCCTAGTGTGATTGAAGAGGACACAGGAATGACCCTTGGTACAATTGTAGATGGTAAATCCACTGATGATCACATCGGTTCCGACGCAGGTGATGATTTCTTTGCTTGTATTTTTACCATCAATCAGAGTTGTGAGAAGGCCGGCACCTTGGAGTTGGATGCTGGTGTTTATGACAATGTGCTCTTTATAGGTCCCTGGGAACACGTAGACGGTGTCCCCATCACTGGTGTTGTCGATCGCATCCTGTATCTTTGTGTAATTGTTTGGTCCGACACCACCGACATAGAACCACTGACCTTTTGAAGTTAAAACGAAATTATAGGTAGTGTTCTCCCAAATCGAGAGAATGACAGAAATGGGGTAATATCCTTGTTTTGAGCAGGTACTATTCTTTGTGCAATTACACAGGGGGATATCAGTGACATGGTAAAACCCGGCGGCATCACTGTAGCTCTCTTGATAGGTGTCGTGGAAAGAAACCCTGACCTGAGCTCCTTGGATGGGGTTCATCTCTGTATCGGTCACGTAACCAGATAATGTCCCTTGGTCTCCTTTTGTATTTGGTACACTTTGGTTTGTTCCATTATGAATTCCCGCTATCACTATACTATGGGATGGGATACTTACTAGTACAACAATGAGTAGAATGACTCCGGCAGTTACTATTGTTTTTTTCATTGTGTTTCCCTTTTCCCATTTTATTTATTTAATACTCACAAGAGCAGATGATCCTAAGAAGAATGTTCCATCACGCAGGTTCAATTTGATTCCAACAAACCCTACCGCTCCAGGATAAAACACATACGAATCGGAATTGAATGGTGCCATTAAGAGAAGTCTTCCGAAAAACGTGCCGTTCCAGGATTTTTTACCGAGCAATCCAAGGGATGTTATCCATCCTTGCGCGGGATCGTATCGATATGGGGGAGGGATTGTTGCAGGGTGGCTATTGCCAAAGGTGATCATCCCTGTCCCGATGATTCGTTTTGCGTTTATAGTATAGATCATGTTTCGTAGTGATTTTACGAACGTAAGGGTCGTGTTGAGGAGGGCTGTATCGTTGTCGTTACGACGCGCAAGAAGGGTTAAATAATAAAGAATCCAGCACAATCCTGAGCAGCCCCTCTCCAGGAAACCAAAGAACCGTGTGTTCATTGTTGTCTCCCCTGCGATGAGACAGAAGGCATTGGTTTGATTGAGGAAATCAGATATCCTTGAAGTGCTCCTCAACATCGTTGTATGTTGGACGTCCTTGGTGTTCGCAACCATGAGGTTGTTGATTCGCTCAATACTTGTTTCTCTTGGTAATAGCGTATACTTGTTCAACTGTCGAACTGCTTCTTTGAAGAGAGGAACAGCTGCTTCTCTTGTTGTCGTTTGATTTAATTGTGATCTGAAATGGATAAGATACTGTTCGAGGTCTCTGTATTGGTCTTTGGTGAGTTGCACGGTGATGTCTTTGAATCCATGATCCTCATACACCTGGGCGGTTACTTGTATTCTATTGTTTGGATCACTTGCTGTCACAATACAACGAGTGATGCATGGTATGATGGAGGCACCGATGGTGAGGAGGATGACTCCAAACGTCACTGATTTGGAAATTGTTCTTGTACTCTTTAATCGATGATATCGATCCATCGATCCCACCATCCGACCCAGACGACAAAAAAGATGAACAAATCTGAGTTGTCATCGGTGTCTAAGTCCTTTGCGTCTATTCGAGCATGTATTTTATATATCGCAAAAATACCATTTTGAATAGGGCAGCCAAACGATATGGTTTTACTATGTCCTGTTCGTGGCTCCATGGAATTCTCAGTCCATTCCGTCTGTTGCATTTCCTGAGGTTCTCTATTAAAGTTTAAAAATCCTATCGTAAATAGTCTGATGATACTGCAGGTCACATTGCAGGTGTTGGATTCGTTTTGTCCGGTGTTCCAGATTGTAACTGAAAACGACGCTTCGACTCCTTCTCCATAGCTATGAGGTGAGACGTGTCGGTCTGCATCAATATCGATTTTCAGGTTATATGTGTCCTCTCTGCTGCTGTTACCTCGTTGTGTATTTCTTTGAGGGATTCCTGTGGCGAATGGGATTCCATTGGTGAGTACCAGCCCCAGGATAAAAATCAGTATGAGTATTTTTCTCATCAATTCGTTCCTCCTTATCAATTTATAAATCGTCACATGTATTTAAATATATGGCCACCTTGGTGTAAAAGAACACGGATTTGTATCAATTTATTCGATACGATCTTCTTTTATTATTCTATTGTCATTTTCTTTGCCATCTTTTTCATCAAGGGAAGGGAGGTTTGTTATAAGGAGGTCGTCAACCTTAATAAAGAACCACGAGATGGGGGTCGTGGGAGTGTTATGGATCATCTTTTCAATTCGAAAATGGAGGCCTTATCACGGAAGAAAATCCAGGAACTGCAGCTGGAGCGATTGCAGAAAACCGTCCATCTGGTGTATGAGACCGTGCCGCATTATCAGAAAAAATTCAAGCAACTTGGAATAAAACCTGAGGATATCAAGACCCTTGCGGACATCAGGAAACTGCCGTTCACCACCAAGGATGATCTTCGGAAGAACGCTCCGTTTGGGATGATGACGACGTCGTTGGAGAACTGCGTTGAGCTGCATGCGTCCTCAGGGACGACCGGTATTCCAGTGACCGCGTGTTACACCAGAGGTGATCTGGAGGTATGGTCTGAGGTGATGGCGCGCTGTCTGTCCATGTCCGGTCTGACAAAAAAAGATGTTTTTCAGAACCCGATCCCGTATGGGACGTTCACGGGTGCGTTCGGATTCCATTATGGTGCGCAGAAGATAGGAGCCTTGGTGATTCCTTCTGGGAAGGGTCAGTCGGAACGCCAGATCAAACTCATGGAGTACTATGGAACAACGTTTATCTCCGGGGTCGCTTCCTATGCGATGCGTCTTGGTCAGGTCGCCTTGGAGATGGGTATTGATCCAAAACGGCTGAAGGTGCGCAGCGGATTGTTCGGCGCGGAGATGTTCACCCCTGGTCTGAAGAAGCGGATCATGGAGACGTGGGACATGGATGTGCATGATATCTATGGTCTGACCGAAATGTGCGGTCCTGGTGTGTCCACGGACTGTGACCAACATGACGGATTGCATCTCTGGGAGGATCATTTCCTTGTTGAATGTGTCGATCCCCTGACGCTTGAGCCTGTGGGGCTTGAAGAGGAAGGGGAGATTGTTCTTACCACACTGACGAAAGAAGGTATGCCACTGTTGCGATACCGGACACGGGATATCGCGAAACTCTATGACCAAGAGCTATGTTCCTGTGGCCGGACGCATGTGCGTCATTCGATGATCAAAGGCAGGTCTGATGACATGGTGATCATCCGGGGGACCAACATCTACCCGGGCCAGATCGAATCGGTGCTGATGAACAACCCGTTGGTCGGGGGGAACTGGCGGATGGTGCTGACTACAGAACATGATGTGGACATGCTCACCGTTGAGGTGGAGACCAAGCAGCGACTCAGCATCGCTGACATGGAGCAGCTGGCAGGCAAGCTGAGGGTCGACATCCAATCCGTAATCGTGTTCACACCCAAGGTTGATGTGTTGCCGCCGAATACGATCCTCGAAACAGGTTTAAAGGCAAAACGGGTTATCGATAACCGCAAGAAGGAGTAGGTATGAACGCGACTGTGAAGAAGCTGCTTGCTGGCAGGACTGGTGCGCTTGCGGAAAACGAAGTCAAAGACCTGCTGAGGGCATTCGGGGTTCCAACGACACAATATCAGGTAGTTCAAACAGAAAAAGACCTTGAGAAACTTACGGTACAGTTCCCTGTCGCCCTGAAGGTCTGCTCATCAAAGATCCTGCATAAGACTGATGTAGGTGGAGTACAATTAAACATTCAGACCAGTGATGAACTGAAAAAAGCATTCAAGGAGTTCCGGAAGAAATTCCCGGCCGAGGACCTCCTTGTCGACCAGATGGAACAGAAAGGTGTAGAGATGATCATTGGTCTGGTGCAGGACCCGACGTTTGGTCTGTCCATCATGTGTGGGATTGGGGGGATCTTCACCGAGTTGTACAAGGATGTCTCATTCCGTGTCGTCGCCATTGATTCCTATGATGCTGTTCAGATGATCGAAGAACTAGCTGGGAAGAAGCTCTTAGAAGGCTTCCGGGGGATGAAAGCAAATAAACAGCTCGTCATCGATTTATTATTGCATGTTTCAAAACTGGGTGAGCAGCTCATTGATCAGGTGGATCAGATGGATTTAAATCCGGTGTTTGTGTATGAGAACCGTGTCTGTGTCGTGGATGCAAAACTCATCCTGAAATAATAAAAAAATTTAGTTTGGAGTATGATGTCATGAAAGCATCACAGAAGAACAATTATAAGGTTAAGGATATCAGCCTTGCTGGTCTTGGGCGCAGGGAAATTGAAATTGCGGAAAAGGAAATGCCTGGTTTGATGGCGGTTCGGGAGAAATACGCTGCGACTAGGCCGTTGAAGGGCGCACGGGTTACCGGTAGTCTGCATATGACGGTTCAGACCGCGGTGCTCATTGAGACGTTACGGGATCTTGGTGCGCAGGTTCGCTGGGCTAGCTGTAATATCTTTTCGACGCAGGATCATGCTGCCGCGGCGATCGCTAAGGCTGGTGTTCCGGTGTTTGCTTGGAAGGGTGAGAGTCTTGCGGAGTACTGGTGGTGTACGCAGAAGGCGTTGGATTTCGGTGGAGGGAAGGGTCCGAATTTGATCGTGGATGATGGCGGGGATGCAACCCTGATGGTACATAAGGGTGTCGAGGTGGAGAAGAATCCGTCGCTTCTTAAGAAGGAGTACGCAACGGAAGGCAAGGATTTCGAAGAACTGATGAAGCTGCTCAAACAGATCCATTCGAAGCATCCGACATATTGGTCCCGTATGGTCAAAGAGATTCGTGGTGCGTCTGAGGAGACGACGACCGGGGTGCATAGGTTGTATCAGATGCTGGAAGTAAAGAAGTTATTGTTCCCAGCGTTCAATGTGAATGATTCGGTGACGAAATCAAAGTTCGATAATCTTTATGGGTGTCGGGAAAGTCTGGCCGATGGGATTAAGCGGGCGACCGATGTGATGATTGCAGGCAAAACCGTGGTGGTCTGCGGGTATGGTGATGTCGGGAAAGGCTGTTGTCAGTCGATGCGTGGGTTTGGTGCCCGGGTGATTGTCACAGAGGTAGACCCGATTTGTGCGTTGCAGGCGGCCATGGAGGGCTATGAGGTCAAGACCGTGGAGGATTGTCTGTCTGAGGGTAACGTCTATGTGACTGCGACCGGGTGTAAGGACGTCATCACGGTGGAGCATATGAAGCGGATGTTGGATCAGGCGATTGTCTGTAACATTGGTCATTTCGATCATGAGATTCAGGTCGGTAAACTGGAAGTGCTCAAGGGTGTGAAGAAGGTCAGTATCAAACCGCAGGTGGATAAGTATGTGTTGCCTGATGGTCATGAGATCTTCATTCTTGCGGAAGGTCGGTTGGTGAACCTGGGTTGTGCCCATGGGCATCCGAGTTTTGTGATGAGCAATTCGTTTACGAACCAGGTCTTAGCGCAGATCGCTCTATGGAAAAAGCATTATGCGATTGGTGTGTATATGTTACCGAAGATTCTTGACGAGGAGGTCGCCCGGTTACATCTGGGGAAACTCGGGGTGCGGTTGACGAAGCTTTCCCCTGAGCAGGCTGATTATATCGGTGTCAAGGTGAACGGTCCGTATAAACCGGAGCATTATCGGTACTAGACAGCTTTTTTTTTTAAAAAAATGAATTTGTATAAAAAAAAAGAGTAGGTGAAAGAAAGGAAATGGGGGAAAAGGATTAGCAATACAGCATTTTCCTTCTTTCAATTTTTATCCATGCGTCGGATAATTCATCTTCCCGATAATCGTCGATGACGTTACACATACATATTATTATATCTTTAATACTATTTAATATTGTCGATTTGATTATCGACAATTGACGAATAATGGGGTGTTTTGGACGCATACCTTAATGAAATCCCAGCGTATTTGCCGCCCCAACTATGATCACACTCATCGGAACCGGACATATCTTCGACCTCTCAGCAGCATTACTTTCCATCTTCGACGAAAAACAACCAGAGATCGTCGGCGTCGAACTCGACCCCCAGCGATACCAAGCTATCCTGTTGAGAAACACCAACCCTGCCTCCTATCACGCCGCAAAAAAGAACCTTCCGTTGATCTACCGGATGATGGCACAATTCCAGGAAAGCATGGCCGAATCCTATGGCGTGAACGCCGGAGATGAGATGCTCTCCGCGATCAACTACGCACAATCACATGTTATTCCAGTCGCCTTCATCGATACCAACGCCCAGCAGCTCTTCACACACATGTGGAAGACCATGCCGTTCTTTGAAAAACTCCGTCTCATGTTCTCAGGTGTCGCTGGTTTGTTCGTCAGCAAGAAACGCGTCGAAGAAGAACTCAAGAACTATCAAGCCCACTATGATTCCTACCTCGAGGAGATCGGCAAAAAATTCCCCACGATCAAGCGGACCTTAATCGATGACCGCAACGAGTTTATGACTCAGCGTCTCGTCGAACTACACCAAAAACACCAGAAGATCATCGTCTGCGTCGGTGATGGGCACGTCTCAGGGATTTCAAAGCTTTTATTAGAAAAACAAATACCCTTTGAAACAATCCGATTACAGGAATTGCAGAACTGGAAACATCCACCGACTGACGGGTCGTCTGGACATTTTTCCATCAACTACAACCCACTCTAGACAACTTTCTGCGAATCCTTCTGTGAACCTTTCACATATCTCCTTCAATAATTTTATATACAACGCTTAGGATTATTATGCCAGTAATGGGTTTTATACAGAGGGAGATCCTATGAAGAAGATACTTGTGCTGGTTATGATTCAGATTCTTTTGGCAACTCCTGCATTGGCTCTGAACAATCCGTCTCAGACGCTGGATACGATAAAGACAATGCACACCGCATCAGCCATTGATTGGTGGCCGATGTTCTGTCATGATGAAGCACATACTGCAAATACCAGCGCACCAGCTCCGAACATCGCTTCGGTGAACTGGAATCATACGGTCGAAGATTGGATCGAATCCTCACCATCGATCGTCGATGGAAAAGCATACATCGCCACATGTAACTGGTGGAAAGGTCATGTGCATTGTCTTAATCTTTATAACGGCTCATTTCTCTGGAACTACTCCATCACTGATCAACTGTATTCATCTCCTGCAGTTTCCAACGGGAAAGTCTTTATCGCATCGTTGAACGGAAGGATTCTCTGCATCAACGCTTCATCAGGGCAGCAGGTCTGGAATGTTTTATTGGATACCGATATTCTGATACAAAGCTCTCCAGTGATTTATGCTGACAAAGTCTACATCAGTTGCACCAATGAGTATCCCGCAGTCAACAGAAGCAAACTCTTCTGCTTGTATGCTGAGAACGGGTCAGTAGCCTGGTTCAATGGAACGCAAAATGCAAAAGATATTTCACCAGCGGTCGTTGATGACAAGGTCTATGCTGCGGGTGCTGGGAACATCCTCACCTGTTTTGATGCACTCACCGGAGAGACAATCTGGCAGTCAACGAAACAGATAACAACAGGCCATCCCGTAGTCATTGGCAACAACATCTATGCTACCTACGATACTGCTGTCTACTGCGTCTGCGAAGGAACGACCCAATGGGAATTTCCCCTCAGAGCAGGCTTCTTGATCGCATCTTCGCTGGCTGTTGGTTCCGGCAGATTAGTTGTTGGTGCTCTGAATCCGTACGCGTCGATTCCTGGAATGATCCATTGTATCAACATCCAGACGGGAGCTGAATACTGGAATTATTCCTCAGTGAACAACGGGGAATATAATGCGAAGCCTACGATTACGCAGAACCGGTTGTATATCGCCGAGGATATCGGTGTCGGACTGGACCGGAATGCACGCATCTGCTGTCATGACCTGCTCACCGGCGCACTCCTCACTGGCCATTATGTGAATCCAGATACGATGAACTATGTCTATGGGACGCCATCCATGGCCGATGGTTTACTGGTGATAGGCTCAGCAGAAGGTGATTCAACTTCGTCATGGGGTGGGATTTATTGCTATGGCCAAGTAACCTCGCATGAACCGTCTCTTATCATTTCGAACATTTCTGGTGGGAAAGGATTGACCATTGAGATTGAGAACCTGGGAGATGCGAACGCTTCATCAGTGACCGGAGATATCCTCATCACCGGAGGATTGTTCATCCATCAAGGAGCCTTTGTATTCCCAGAGACGATCCCTGCTGGAGAAACAGCAACCGTCGTCGTCCCACTCTTCGGTATCGGACTTGGAGTCCTCAAAGACATGCCACAGGTTTCAGTCAACGTCACCTGGGCGGAAGGTTCCACTGCTGCAGCAGTACAACAATTCAAACTCTTCTTCTCAAAAGTGACGATCATTTCGAATGATTAATTTCTCATTAGCGGGCAAGATCTCATTTTTTTTTTTTTAAAAGGAAAGATATGAAAAAAAATCAGGATGGTTTTACTTTAACCGTAAAATAGTGTTATACATCTACTGCTTAATTTTTTCCGTTTTTTAGAAAACACTGATGCTAAAAGTCCCGTACCGACTTCCGCCATGATAAAAAGGCGGTCCTAGTGATAGGGTTGGCTGTTCGTCTGAGAATTGAACAGTTTTCAGTACCTGATCGATATCGTCTTTCGTCAAGCCAAGTTTTTTTCCAAGCGTGTAAAACATCTGTGTTTGCATTAAAAAAAATAATAAATAATAAATATTTAAAGATATCTCATCTATTTGCGACATTTTTTCTGGTAGAATTTCTCGTAAAAGATGAAATAAGAGAGCGAAGCCTCTCCGGCTGGTGTCCTTCAAATAATGTAGTTTTTTTCAAGGATGCGAGTCTTATCCATCGTTGAGAGAATATACGGTGCTTTTTCATCAAATCCCTCCACTTCCGTAAGTTTTATCTCCAGTTGGGTTCCTAAGCGTTTTTGTAATGCGTGATGTATCAATGATATTGTCTCTTCTGCAGAACACCCTGCATGTCGGAGATGATCATCAAAAAGTATCCGTAGTTCGATAGCATCGATTCTGTTCTGAACGATTTGAATTCGTTTAATTTTATTGACCTTCAGTTCATACAGGACTTTTCCGATGCACTGTTCAAAGACAGACACCAACACTAGGTTCCCGTCTGGTAACACGATGGAATGACTTTCTCTCCCATGGATCCCTTCGAGGATGTCACCAACAAGCCCACAACTACATCCGTTGGATGAAACCGTCACTACATCATCAATGCCTTGGTATCGAATGAGAGGGGTGCCTCTTCCATACAATCTCGTGATGGTAAGTGACCCTGGATGACCAGATGGTGCGTCATTACAACCTTGGAGACATTCGAGAAATACCAGATCGGAGCACACGTGGTATCGGCCTTCTTTGCATTCAAACGCAAGAATCCCTGATTCAGTCGCAGCATAGATATCAAAGAGATTGGCGTGAAAAGCCTGTTCTACAAATAATCTGGAATATTTATCAAGAACCGCACCGGACGTCACAATCCATTTCGGGGCGATTTTCTGTCCATATCCTCTCATTTTGAGAGTCGCTAGTTGAATAATTACGAAAGGATACCCAATGATGACTTCAGGTTCAAATTGATTGATTTGTTCGATAAGGTCGTTTGGGGGACGCATCATGTCAAGAATCTGTAGGTGTCTGAGTGGAATGACGCGTCGCATGGTTGAAAGAATGCTTTGAATGAAATACTCGTTCTCGAAACTGTTCTCGGAGAGATCCAGCAAAAGAGACATCCTGGTTTTTTGCCATGGGATATCATGCACAAGGAGCGCCCGTCGAAACCCAAGCATACTTCGTATCACGATAGGTAAATCAGCATAGAGAGACAGTGATCGCCCGGTTGTTCCTGATGTTGCTGCAACGATCGCAGACCTCGTCTGAAACGAGGGAGGCACAACGCGGGTTGGAAAATTTTTCCTTAAATCCTCCTTAGTTATGCAAGGGAGTTTTTTGATATCCTTTAGTCCTCGTATATCATGAGGATGAACACCGGCGGCTTTGTATTTCTCCCTGTAAAGGGGGACGGTGTAGGCATACTTCAGCATCGTTTTGAAAGAAGTATTTTGAAACCTTCGAAGCTCCTCGTTAGTCATTCGACGAAGTGTATGTGGGTCTTCCAGATACCATTTCAGGACGCGGGTGAGCAAGAGCGGATTGAAAAATTGATTCATGGTCTCACATCGAGGATTGGTCTGCCGTGTTTCATCTTGGAGAAGTGTTGGAGCTCTGTGGTAAGGGCTGTCTTTAATTTCTCTTTCGACGGGGTTTCAGAGAGTCGGACCAGGGTTAATGAATCATGATAGCACTGTTTTGCCTCTGAAATTTTTTTTGTCAGCATGAGTAATCGTGCAAGGTTCCAGTAATACAAGAGATGATTTCTGTCGAACCGAATCGCTTCGTGCAATAAGGCATTTGCATGGGTAAAATCCTTTTCATGGAAGTATTTTATCGCCCTATAGCAGAGGTCCGCAGCCTTGTGTTCAAGGATTGTTTCTGAAAAGAATATCTCATCATCACGTTGGTATTGCTGCGAAAAGACAACAAGTGTTTTTTTCACCATATCTGTTTCCGTGTCGTTTGTTATTATTTTTTTTATACATTGTCTTCCAAATTCAGTAACCGTCTGCATGGTTTTTTTCTGTGTTCCTGCGACAGGAGGTATTCCTGTGAGGGTCGAAAGGAGGAGCTGAGAAAAATGGATGGAACAAAGAAATTGTGCACACTCATTGTATTTCTTCATTGTTCGATTTGGTATGCTCTTTTCATGGAGGCATTCTTGGAAAAACACCTGTGTCATGCGAGGGTTTTGTAGGCAACCGGTTATCATGAGTTGTTTGAGGATTTTCTCATTGTTTTTTTTCAAGTATTGCAGAAGTTTTCGAAGAAAAATATCAAGCAGTTTCTCTTGTTCTAATGCAAGAGTGCTATCCTCGAAAGCGATGAGGTGTTGTTTTACCATCGTCTTCCTGCTATGTGAGATGATTTGAAATGCCACAAGATTCTGCGTTTTTCTGCAGGAAATCTGCATCACTGGATGGTTCTTCTCTTTGGTGAAGAAAGAGGTTGTTATCTCAGTAAAACCAGTTTTTTTCAGCAAGCGTCTCAGGAGAATTTCTGGGTAGCACAGTCGGTGTTCCATGCCGGGGGATTCAACGCCGTATAGCCAGGATAACGTCTCTTTTTTTGCCTGGTGGTCACCATCAAGATATTGTTTCATTGATGACTCGAGATCTGGTGTTTCGATACGTAGGGTACCGCCTGGTTTTAACACGCGGAACCATTCAGCAAACGCATAAATCGTATGGATGTACCCGAGGTGTTCGATGAGCTGGTCTGCCTCGATTGCGTCAATGGTATTTGACGGAAACGTGAGGTCCTCAACAGACAGTATTCTATCAGCGACTGTCGTATCAAACGCATCGATGTTGATGAATCCCTCCTTGTAGTGTTTCCCGCAGCCGAGGTTCAAACGCATTCGATTTTCTCCTTTTCAAATCGATAGAAACAGTAGGGATCGTTATGGGGCTTGCCGGTCATGCTGACCGATCGGGTGGTGCATCCGCCTCCGCATGATGAACCATGTTTGCAGTGTCTGCAATTTTTTCCTAGCTTTTTTCTGTTGAAATGTCGGCTGTACGAGAACGCTGTCGGGTCGTTCCAGATATCTATAATGCTTTTGTTTCGGATGTTTCCCTCGATGAAATCGTCTGATAATGCGAGGCATCCTTTGATATTGCCGTTGCTCTGTATTCCGATAACGGTTTTTCCTGCGTAACATCCCTGCCATTTGGGATAGGTGCTGAGGTTTGGGAGGTGTGATGAAAAAAACCCGAAATTGTGTGTCCCGATAATGGAGCGGTCTCGTGTTGCATATTTTTTCTGCGTTGAGCGGATGAATATGCCTAACGTGTAGTATTCCGCCTCGGTCAGCACTTGATTGTGCGCGAATCGTCCGATAGGGGTGCCTTCTTGGAGTTGCCAATTGATGTCTTCTTTAAGTATTATTTCCAGTATTTTTGGGAGGTCTGAGAAATTGGATTTCTGCACGGTCGTGATTGCGCCGGTTTGAAGATTTGCTTTTTTTGCTGATCTGAGAAAGGTACGTGCCTTTTCATAGGAACCCTGCACTCCCCGGATGGTATCATGGGTGCTGGCAGTCCCCCCGTCTAATCCAACCAGAACACTGTCGGTTCCCACCGCGGAGAGCTGTGGGATGATTTGATCTGCGTTGAAGTATCCATTGGTGACGATGGAGAGGACCATACCCTGTTGCTTTATCTCTTGTGCAATCCTCTGCCAATCCTGTCGTAAGAATACCTCACCGCCCATTAGTGCGACTCCGGAACATCCGAGAGTTGAGAGGTCGTGACACAGATGGAGTGCTTCTGTGGTGGAAAGTTCGTCTGCCCGCACCTCTCCTGCTGAAGATCCGCAGTGGACGCATCGTAAGTTACATTGCAAAGTCAGCTCCCAGACTGCTATTGTAGGTTTATACGATATTTGTTTGTTCATTGTTTCAACGACCGTCGTGGTACTCTTTTGTCACGGAATTTTGTTTCAATGGTATGAAAACAATAAGGGTCATTGTGTGGTGAAAAAGTAAATGCAGTTGACATCCCCATGCATCCTCCTCTGCAGGTTTCTGCGTATGTGCATCCTTTGCAGTAATCTCCTAACTGTTTCTTGTTAAATTTTCTGTTGTAAGCGAACGCTTCGGGGTCATACCAGATGTCGATGATTGATTTCTTCCGGATATTTCCCTCTGTATACATGGCCGGAATTGAGAGACATCCGATGACATCTCCATTACTCTTGATGCTGAGAATTGAGATGCCTGCTTGACAGCCGGTCCAGGTTGGAGACAAGCCTAGGCGTGGAAGGTAAGACGAGTGGTATCCGAAACAGTGTGCACCTATCACGGGGAGTTCTTCTGGTGTATACCGTTTACGTAGTGATGCAATGAAGAGTCCGACTGCGTAGAACTCTTCTTTTGATAGTGCTAAATTTTTTGAAAATCTTCCTTCTGGTGCGGCGGTTTGTATCTGCCATGCGATGTGTTTGTATAGCAGGAAATCTTTTATTGCTGGTAATTCCATGAAGTTAAGTTTGTTTACGGTGGTGATTACTGTGGTTGGTAATTCTGCTTTTGTTAATTGTGAGATGAAGTTCAGTACTTTTTGATGCGATCCTTTCTTTCCCCGGATATGATCATGTGTGGTTGGTGTTGCTCCATCAAGGCTTGTTGAGACGGCATATGGTTGCAGGGTAATGAGTTTTGATAAGGTGTCTGAGGTAATCGCGTATCCATTGGATATGATCAATAGTTTCATACCTGTATCTTTTATCGTTTGTGCAATTCGATGCCAATCTTTTCGTAAAAAAGGCTCCCCGCCCATAAGGCAGATTTCTTCAGTGTTCATTGTCGCGAGATCTTTGATTAATTGTAGTGACTCCTGCATCGATAGTTCCTGTAGTCGTGGTGTACCTGCTGATGAGCCACAGTGAATGCAATGGAGGTTGCACTGGAGGGTGAGTTCCCAAACGACTTGTTTCGGGTTGTGTTTTTGTGCAGATGGCATCGTATCACTGACGAGCTATTGTATTTGTATGCATTATTTTAATATGGTACGTTCCGTTTTTTGTTACTTTTTCGTTGTTTTTTTTGGTATGTTGAAATCTTTGATGCTTATGGTTCCATAGTAGCCCCCATTGTACATCGGTGGGCCCTGAGAAAGGGAGAATTGTTCATTCATGTGTGTGGGGTTGTTCAGGATGGAGTGTATTTGTTTTGTGTTGAGTCCGAGTTGCTTTCCGAGTTCTTCTATCTGGGAACGAGTGTTCAATATTTGTTTCATGGTAACATGGCGCACGTATACATTTGTAGTTTATATATTTTACTCTTTTTTTCTTCGCTTCTTACTTTTTCAAAAAACTGAAATCGTTGATGCTCACAGATCCGTAGAAGGTACCACAATAGTGAGGTGGACCTACGCTGAGATTCAAATATTCAGTGGTGTGTTGGGGCTCCTTTAGGATCGAATCTATCTGCTCCATATTGAGTCCGAGTTGCGTTCCAAGTTCTACAATCTGATATCGAGGATTCATCATCTGTTTTAAAACAGTATTCCTCTGATGTATCTTCATATTCTTTCCTCTTCTCAAAACCTTAAGGTAAAACCGATTATATAATAATTGACAGGAAATAGAAAATTTATTATAATATCTCAATATTTTGTAAATTATGACAAATATTACTCATGAGATTTGGAGGATTCTTGATAACGACCCATCCATCAGACGAGAACTCCAACGAGGCCTCATCAACACCAGCGCCCTCGCACGATACCTCATCAAAGAAAAAAAAATCCATGGAACACTCGATGCAGCAATCAATGCCATACGCCGCTATCACTTTGATCAATACGACGATATCTTTACCAAAGCAACAAAAATACTCAGTCAAGCAGTCAACATTTCCACAAAGAGCAATTTAGTCGAAATATCACTCATAAAAGACTCCGATGTCCAAAAAGCTCTCTCTGACGTTTTCAAGATTATCAGTTATGTTCGAGGAGATACTCTTCGTATCATGCAAGCAAACGATTCCATACGATTATTAATCGATAAAAAGAACATGGACGAAGTTCTTTCATTACTCCCAAAAAATAAGATCATCTCAAAGGAATTACATCTTTCTGAGATTAACATTTACATTCATCCCCTCATGCAGAAAACCCCTGGTATTCTTGCGATGCTTGCAAACGAGCTGTCCATTAACGGTATAAATATAGTCGAAGTCATGACTTGTCCTCCAGAGATGCTTTTCATTATAAAAAAGGAGGATTTTCAAAGAGCGTCGAATGTAATACATCACCTCTGTCAATTCGATGAGTGACACTTGCTAATGTATAAAAGGTTCTTGAATATCCGTATCTATAATTACTCTGGGCCTGTAGCCTAGCCTGGATTGGGCGGCAGTCTCCTAAGCTGCAGATCGCGGGTTCGAATCCCGCCAGGTCCGTTTCACTCTCTCGGAGGGTTTTTCGTCGAAAGCCCCTGTTTTTTGCGCTTTTCGGATTCGCATTGTATTATCCTCGTCCGTCCGGGGCTTTAAGGGTACGATGGATCCAGTCGTACGGTGCTAAGAGATAGTAGTGTTTTGCATCCTTGATGTAGCCCATGGTTGTCTCTATTTTGGTGTGTCCTAACCAGTCTCGCACTTCGTATTCATCGAATGTTTTGTATTCTAACTTGGTTCGTATGAGTCGTGATACTGCTGCGAAGTGTCGGGAGCAATAATTGTAGTATTGGGGGAATACGGTTTGTATGATGGGTGTTGCTTTTCTGTTCAAGAGTTGTCTCATGAGATCTTTGGTGAATGGTTTTCCGTCTGGTTTGAGATACAGGTAATCTTTGCTGTGTTGGTTCGCTACTTTTGGTCTCCAGTTGTCGATCCAGTTTTTGAATGATTTTCTGTGGGTATTGGTCATTATTTCTGTTGGTGATATGTTTCTGGTACTGTGGTGTTTCTTTGGTTCTGTGATGGTGATATAGGCTCGTTCGATGTTGACGTGGGATGTGGTCATTTCGGTCGGCTCGCTGGGGAATCTCCATCCGACGATAAAGTTGTGGGTGAGGAGGTATTGGATGAGTGCGTTTTCATAAGGGTCGTCCGAGTAGTGAAAGTTCAGCATTTTGTAGACTTGGTCAGGGAATGGAATGATTCGTGCTTTGTAGATTGGTTGCGATGGTGCCTTGTAGCTCCAGATTTCTATGCCGTATGCTTTGAGGAACATTCTCATGGTTTTCCATTCGTTGGAGAGTGCTCCGTTTCCCGCGTTTTCTACTTGTTCTCGGTAGTCCATATGTGCCATGAAATTTTCAAATGTTGGGTTTCGAAAATTTACTGGTACTGGATGTGTTTCCATGTATCGTGCGGTGGAGAGTCGTTTTTCAATGGTGTTTGAACCTAGTCTTTGTCGTAAGAAGGCATGGGTTGCTACGTCGGTAAATGACGCGATTTGTGGGGTGAGGACGATCGGAAAGTCGGTTCTTTTGATTTTTGTTAGGTCATAATTGAGTTTCACCTTTTCCTCTCCGTGTTTTGGAGAAGTTGGTTTTGTTATATGTTGGCCTAATTGATTTACGATTGTTTTCCATTCTTGGTTTCTACCTCCTAACAATTCTTGTTGTGGTGAATTGTATATTAGTGTTTGTTGTTTGGTGTTCACGGTGTTGTTCACCTACTTAATGTATACATATACTTATTTGTATACAAATAACATGTATACAATGGAAATATTTAAATGTTTTTGTGGTATATGTATACATTATGTCCCCTAGGACCAGCAAACGACCGAAAGGAGATTCGCATTCTGTAAGAATCGATAAAGAACTTGATAAATGGGTCGAAGCTCGAATAGAATCAAAACAGTTTGGATCTTGGTCCCATGCCATTGAATGGGGACTTACGGTTCTAAGGGAGAAATTAGAAACAAAAAAATAATAGAACTTAGAAATCTTTTATGTAAAAAGAAAGGACAGAAAATCAGGAAAAAACCTGATTTCCCTCATTTTTATTAAGGGTGATTTTAGGTTTTGTTGAACTGCCACCAGGCTTCCAGGTCCACATCATCGTTTGTTCTCAGGATGTTCCCTTCCGGGTCCCTGTATGCGGTGTAGACTCGATAGGTTCCTATCCCATGGGTCAGATCTGATACTCGGACATTCCCGTTGAAGATCGTGTCGAGTGCGAGTTGGTTGCCGCTGGTGATGATTCGTGGTGTGGTCTCATTGATGGTATCATTGTCAAGCACCCATGTGCTTTGTGAGGTGTTGTAGAACTGGATCTGTATTAGGAGGTATCCTTTGATGTCTGTCGAGCCGCTGTTCTTGATCTTTGATTGGTTCCGGTAGGAAATCACGAGTTTTGGTGGGTATGCGAAAACGAAATCTCTGGAATACACGCTTATAAATTCATTTCCTGTCGGTGCGATTCCATTAATATCTCTGCTGCTGCGTAGGCAGAGTTTGGTGATTCCTGTTGTGTTGATCCAGGTGAGGTTCGTCAGGGTGATCGGGTTGTATCCACTTGTGAGATTTGCGGTGTTCAGTGCTCCTCCGTTCCCGGAGTAATGGCTTTTGTTGTAATCACTGGTTTGCAATGGATCATGGGGGTAGGTTGGTTGTCCGTTTTGGATCGTGATGTCGAAATCTGTTGTCGAATAATCGGTTCTCTTGTACAAGGAGAGTGTCGCATTATCGAAGTACGCGTTTGAGGGTAATGCGGAAGTGTTGAAATGTAGGAAACTTCGATAGATGTAGTAGGTGGTCTTGAATTTGTACTGTCCGATATTGATGAAATCCACTGTATCATGGACTGTTCCGGTGGATGTAGTCCAGGCGGTGTTGTAGCTTGTACTGGATTGTTCGATGTATCCATCATTGTTTGATGAATAGACTGTGAGGGTCGGATCAATGACAACAGGGAAAGTCATCGTATTCAGATCAGAGAGTTTTAATCCTGAGAGGAGGTAGGTATTACCATTCAGGTGTACAATACGATAGGTCAGTTTCTGTCGAACGGACTCATTGTTCAGCTCATATGCTTCTCCAAGCGGCAGAGCGCATTTGAACTGCCCGAGTATGTCCTTGAATTCAATCCCCATGTCTGAGATCGTAACGTTCCCTTCGAACAATCCTGAATTGTTGTAGAGGTTGAGGTTCTGGTAGTCAAGTTTGGTGATGAATACGAGATAGGAACTTGTGTTATTGAGACCATATTGTGATGGTGGATGATTCTGCAACACAGTCTTTGTCGCATTACTCAGGGTGATCTCTTCTTTCATACCCGTGTTACCGTAACTCCAGGTCACATCGGTCCCGGTGAACACACCGGGGTAGGTGATTGAATAGTCGTTGGTTTGTCCTTGGCTGCTCTGCACACTTTGGAGATACTGATATGTCCAGTTGTTCTGCGGATCGACGTAGCCGACTCCAACCAACTTACTTCTGACTGCGTGTATCGTTGGATCATCTGATTTGTTGTAGGTGAACGCGACTGGCCATTCATTCTGCGCATTGGATTTGAAATACACTCCATAGAGTCCATGATCATTCCCGCTGCGGTAGCCGTAGACGTACGCGGAGTGATTTTCAGCGAGTTGACTGAGTGTGGTGTTGATCGGTGTCCAGGTACCATTCTCTTCTGGATAATTGATTGGTCCGGTGGAGACTTCCAGGATGTTCTGCCCGGTCGTCGTGTCGTAGTACTTGTCCCAGGTGAGCCCCCGGTCAATGAGGGTGTAGTTCTCTGGTGAGTTCGGTGGATCCGTGATATTGATGTATTGACTGCCGGTATAGCTGTCTTGGAGGGTGGCGATGCTGATAGATGCATCCGCGGAGACATGGAAGTGATGCCCGGTGGAGCTGTTACTGTTCGATGAGTTATCGATCACCCAGATTGTATAGTTATACTGCCCGACCAGCCAGGTGTCCGTGAAAAGATATTGATAGGTTTCCCCCATGGTGTGCGTCATGGTGAAATTCCCGGATTTTCCACCAGGATAACCGATTTGAACTTTTACGAGATCAACGCCACTAAGATCATCGGTGACATTCGCGGTGATGGTAACGTTATATCCGAATCCCACGGTATGTGGACTGGCGTTAACCGCGGAGATCTGAGGTAATGTGCTATCCGGGGTGTAAATACAATAGATCGAGTAGTACCTTGATTCGTTAGTAAAATTAGCCGGGTCCGGTGGAGATCCATACGGGTGAGCATCATATCGTCCGGTTCCACTACCGTTGGATTCATTATAATATACTCGTGAGTAGGTAGAATCACCCCAACAGGTCATTACATATTGAGTACCCTTCACAAGCAAGGGTTTCGTGCCTGTGAAGTTGAACACTGCCCACCAGGATGATGACTCCGGATCCTCTTGAGGAAGTGACACCCAATCGCTGGTTGTCGTCCCGATAAGAGCATTATCACTTGCTCGATAGAGCATGCAGTTGTACTGCCCTGGAGACATATAGGCTTGATTGATGAATGCAGTGATGTTATCCGCTGTACCGTACTCATTTGCTGTAAACACGGAGCCGCTGATATTATCATTGACACATTTGTAAGTGTCCCCGATTTTTGTGTATCCTAACGGGTGATATAAATGATACCACCCGGAGGCACCTGTAGTGTCATTGTAATATGATCCAGGGGAGCCGTACACGATTTTGTTGATTCGTCCAGTCGAATTATATAATGTAAAAGACACGTTGTAATATCCGTCCGCGACAGAATCAGGGATGGTGAACACGTAAGATTCGTTCTGACTCCGATATGTCAGCAGGTAATCAATGTAATCGGCGGTTGGATTTTGACTTCCAACATCGTTTACCTCAGAACTAAGGTTGAGTTCTACCCGGACTTTATCACTTGGCAACACGGAATGAATCGTGAAGTTTGTCCGTATTGAATCATTCAGAGTATCACCATCGTTGGGTGAATCAAAAGCCGTGAAGGTGACATTATCGAACCAGCAGTCGGGGTTCACCGTGAAATATTTTGTCACATTCCACGCAAGCTCAAAAGTTACATTCACATCGTTCCTATCGATATACTGTAAACTATCCCCCTTTGAGAAATCAGCACCTGCACGATGATAGCCATCCCATCGGGAGGAATTATCTTTCCCGAAACAAATCGTACTGCAATTTTCTCTTGTCTTAAACACCTTATCCTCGGAACCATATCCATCGGGTTGACCAACCCAGATACCATACCCCGTTCGGTTCAAATATTGCGTATCATTCGCAATTGCTCTAATGATAGTCTTTGTCGTATCATCTAATACGTTTACAGTTAAATTAATAGTATCATCTGATGTCGTATAATTAAAACCAAGTTGATCAAACCCAATCCATCGTGTGATATTATTATAAGGGATGGTAACATTATGAGGATGACTGTCATTGTAATGTTGTGCACCACGCATCCCGTACTCCTCTCCTGTGGTGAAGAGAAATCGCAGATTACACTTTGGAATTATATTATAGTCATTAAAATATTTAGCAATACCAAGGAGAATCGCTCCACCCACACCACTGTCGCCCGGCGTAGTACCCCACCAGCCATCTATTCTATTAGACAATATTGTTACAGGAGCAGTTTCATCCTGGGTAATATTTCGATATCCGATAAAATTATGGCTTATCACACCAGGATTGGTACTGTTTTGACAATGATACGTCTGTTTGATGGACCCAGTTACTGTGTAATTGTTAGCAATTAAGAATTCTCCAATTGATTCGTTCACTGAAAACATTGGTAACCACCATCGATCTGTAAAAGCAGAAAACCAGTCATCTTCCGAATCAAGCAATTTATTAATTGTTCCCCAACCTTTCACGGTATGTGTCATAAAATGAGTGTCGTTAAAATCAGATATAATAAAACCTTTACACCCTTTTGTTGCACTCCCAAACACAGAATAATGATACCAGTACCAAAATGCCTGTCTGATTTCCAATCGAATAAAATCATAATAAGCTCCAGGACCTATCAAACCCAAAGCTTCATAAAAAGGATCTGTCGCATTCTTATCTGAAGGAGCAAGCCTTTGAACGACATAAACCCAAGTCTCATCTGGGACACAGGTATCATTACTTAAATTGGTGAACACCAACGTGTCAGGGTCATAGTTATTATCCACGAAGTACACTGAACCATTTTCCATTTCAGATAAAATCTTAGTGAGATTTTCATCGTCTTCATCAACACGCAATATCGGAAACTGTTTCTCCTCTGCTTCTGTATAACTATATCCAAAAGAAGCGCTATTGATCAGGATACAAGCCACCGCAGTGGTGATGTTATCCAGTTTATTCTTGCAATCTTCTGTTTCATTCATGAGGAACACAAGGTCATTCTGGTTCTCAGGGACGGTTTCAGTCTCATTGAGAAATACGGGAGAACCACCGATAAGATACTCGGTATTCAAAAATTGGGTTGACACGCTTTGACAGTCATTGAAATATGTTCCACCGAGATAATCTTTTAAAAAAAGATTTAATTCTTTGATCGTAGCTTCATCGAATCCATAGGTATCATTGAGATCATTATGCCTACTATTAACACCAATGCCTATGGGAAATGTTTCGTTGTACGGGAGATATTTTGGGGGATTAGTATTAATCGTGAGATTATAATCATTTATGACGATTTTGTTTGAGTATAATCTGTCTTTGTATGGTCCATAGGTAATAGGTCCGATGGGTAATTTTTGAAATACGGGATCTGTAAAATTCTCCCATTGACGTTTTAAAATATTGTCGATAGTATAATTCTCTCCAGCAGTTGCCCATGATCGTCCTTTCGGTATATTATTCTCCTCTGACCAATCAGCATCAAATGTCACATTGCAGAATTGTTTCACCATCTCCCAGACATATGTGGTATTAAGACCTATTTCGTTTTCTCCATTATGATGTTGATAATTATCTGCTCGGACATCCGTATTTTTCGGTATCAGCAGTATCCCATTCGTAATCACCAACATGCATAATAAAAATGCTACAATTTTCTTTCCTCTCATTTTTTTCAATTCCCCTATTAATGAGAGATAGGTAACATAAATGAATTTAAATAGTTTTTTTTTTTTTTCCAGTATTTTTATTAGGATTATCAATAATGTAAAGATATTATTATGTTAACATTGTGTTTTATTGGATGGAAATCTATAAATAGAATATGAATTATATGTATAGAATCAAGGAAAGAATCTATGAAAAAAATTAATCGGAGATACCTCTTAGTTTTTTACGTATTATTGATACTAGTTATTCCAATGTCCGATTCAATATTATCAACTTCTTTGAGAAACCCAATACAACGGATACTAAATGAAAATGATAATTATCTATATGAAGAATCATGGAGCATCAACGACGATAAACTACAAACAATGTATACAGCATCTTTTCAGATTGAAGAGTCACCTTCCAGATTTATTGGGAATAATGATCATGAAAAATCTAATGATGGTTTGATGAACTCCTCGTGGCCGATGAGCTGCCATGATATACATCACACCAGTCAGAGTCCAATCAGTACCATGAACAATCCAGGGACAGAGAAATGGCGATTTAAAACGTTAATAGATGCTGGTACAGTTGAATCAGGCGCTGTTATCGACAACAATGGAATTATCTATTTTGGAAGTATGGGTGCTGATCATTATCTTTATGCGCTCTATCCGAATGGGACATTACATTGGAAATATCGTATACCTGGGTTAATTTGGTCAACACCTGCGATTGCTAATGATGGCACTATCTATGTTGGTGACTGGGATGGGCACCTTTCTGCTCTTAATCAGAATGGTTCATTGAAATGGCAGATATACCGTAGCGGGGAGTTTCATTCGTCACCTGCTATTGGTGATGATGGGACGATTTATCTTGGTCATTCAAGTGGCAATCTTTATGCAATAAATTCTGATGGATCGGAAAAATGGTTGTATGATGCAGGAGATAAAGCAACATCAGATCCCGCTATCGGAGAGGATGGTACCATTTACATTGGCTCAGGTGACAATTATTTGTATGCTATTTATCCGAATGGTACTCTTCATTGGCGATATCTTACTGGTGGGGTCATCAAGGGACATCCTTCCATCGCACCAGATGGAACGGTCTATATCCCTTCGTTCGATGGGTACCTTTATGCTCTGAATCCCGATGGAACATTGATCTGGAAGGTAATTACTGGTACGGAGATTGCGGCTGCATCTGCAGCAGTTTCTTCTGATGGGACGCTCTATGTGGGAACAGAGGTATTACGGGCGTTCTACCCAAATGGTACTCTGAAATGGAGTCTTGACGTTGGTGGAGATGTCTATGGGACATCACCTGCACTCTCTGCGGATGGTACGATCTATGTGAGCGCAGGAGTTTGTATTGTTGCAGTGAATCCTGATGGGACGATGAAATGGAAGAAACTTATTTCTAACGTTGCTGTGCTTTCATCACCCTGCATCGATGAGAACAGCTCTATTTATGTAGGCTCATCTTGGCGGAATCATGATGGTACTCTGACCTGGGGATATCTCCACGCATTCGGTGACGCACCACTCTCTGTGGATGCAGGGGGACCTTACAGTGGGAATGCGTTAGAGTCAATCTCGTTTATGAGCACAACCTTCGGGGGGGCACTCCCATATACCTTCAACTGGGAGTTCGGTGATGGGAGCATCTCAGATCAAGAACATCCATCTCATACATATGCCCGACCTGGGGAATATGTCGCTATGTTAACCTTGATTGATGGCGAAGGAAACAGCAGCAGCGATACCGCGAATGTTTCGGTGGGAACATCTCTACCGACTGTACGGATTCTTCGTCCAGAAAATGCTTTGTACTTATTCAATATTAGACTAATATCTCTAAAACTTCCGGTGATTATTGGGAGGATTACGCTTGAAGCTGAAGCATTCCAAGAAGATGTAGGAATTGAACATGTTGAATTTTATATTGATCATGAGTACCGTTTTTCTGATTACGATGCACCCTATCAATGGGCATGGCTTGATCGTAGTTTATCGTTCCATCGAATTGCCGTATATGCAATATCAAATGATGGAAAAGTAAATGGTATTGGAATTGATAACATTTTTAAAATTTTCTAAAAAGATAAGGATTAAAGTCCGTGAGAAATTATCGCTGAGATTATCATCGAATTTTCCATTGAAAACTCAGAGATTTAAACTAAATTATAACCACTTACGCCTACCTTATTTTATTTATCAAGTTCACTCCGGTTCCTCTGAAAGATATCGAAAAATGCTTGATTTCTCTGTACAAGAAAATAATTAAGGAATCGTTTGAAATGTTTCTCCCATTGATTTGGTCCCTTAAAAATATGCAGGAAGATCACACAATACCCATTCTTTAGAAAGACATGTTTTCTATAATCATAATTGAAATCCTTTGAACCGCACACTTCGACGTAGATACCAAACTGGGTGAGGTAAAAATCCGGTGTCCAGACACGAGGTCGTCCATCACCATCCCAGACAAACACCGGTTGTTCGTACACCCATTCGATATTCATCTTCCCTAGATACTCAGCTACTTTTCTTTCAGGATAAGTCATCCTTGATGATGAATCTTTCATTATCAAACCTTCAAAAGTGAAAAAAAAGGAAAAAATTAAAGAAGGCTTTTAGTGAGTAAAAGAATCGAATTTCCGAAAGCCTGTTCTTTCGATGTTTTTCGCTTGTTTTTCCTCCGAGAAACCAGTCCTTATCCCGCCAGGTCCGTTAAGTCCAACTGGAGAAACTCGTACGTCAGGGGCCCTATTTTTCCCGTTTGTTAAGATTTTGGGAATTTCTTGGCGCGACCCGTATTCTTGTTCCATAAGCCGCAACATTCGCAAGCTTGACCTATAGAATTTCAAGACGGACCGCAACCAATGGTAAGGATCTTTTCGGTACTAGTCCGGTGCAGCCGCACAGGCGCGCGGTGATCAGACAAAGGATGACGAGCCGGAGACAATGGTGTATTTTCATTTATGGTACCTTTAGGGTGTTAAGAGAGATGTGCCTTTCCCGATTGTTCTTAGTTTTTATGTTTTTTTTTGATTGGTGAAGAGGATAGCGGACCACTTAAGCTCCATAAAAAAGTTTATATATCCTTTTATTATAATGAAATAATGATAAAAGGAGGTTTTTTGATAATGAAACGCCAAATATTTGTGACATGCTGGTGTGTCCTGCTGCTTTTGTCTCTTGGAATAAGTTCACTTCCTGCGGCAACGCAAAACCTGATGCAGTCCATCGAACAACCCATGGGATTGGAAGATCAACCACCGATTATTGAAATCGTCAACCCTGCCGAAGGATACTTCCATTTCTCGGGCATTAAGCTGTTCCCAACGTTTTTGAATCTGGTGGGGGACACGATGGGGTTTGGTGGGTTCCGACTTCGCCCTGTCCAAGTCCAGGTGAGTGATGATATCGACGCCCCTGAGGACCTTCTCGTCTACATGTATGTCTATGACGACGAGCAGGGGAACATGACCTGGAATAGCGACAGTGGTCTTCATGAGCGAAAATGGATCGGCCCTGATCTTGGCACGTTTACCATGAACATCACTGCTCAGGATAGCGGTGGCAACATCGCCTCTGTGGAGATGTCAGTCTGGTACTTCTGTTTTATCCCTGAGTAAGATTGGTTCTTTGGAAGGGATTTGCCTCAGTTCAGGGGTTGTTCTGCAGGCAACTGCCCTGTTCTTCTTTTTTTTTGTTTCAAAAAATAACAATCGTGGTCCTTAATGCTTAAATAGCACGCTGGTATGTGCTCTTTTGGTGTCTTATCATATGAGTGAGAAGCAAAAACTCATCGTTGATGTGCGTACACGAGAAGAATACGTTCAGGACCATATCGAAGGTGCCCTGAACATCCCGGTCCATGACCTGGAGTTCTACGTTGATTTCTTAAAGGAGAAGGCCGTCTCGGTATACTGTAATTCAGGGGTTCGTGCGAAGCTTGCGAAAAAATTCTTGACCAAGCAGCGCATCAACGCAGTGGTGCTTGCTGGTGATTGGAACACGGCTTATCATCGGGTAACGCGTGGTCTTATTAGTGCGATCAACTACTTTGAGATTCATCCTGAGAAAGAAGCTGAGTTTCAGATGTGCATCAAGGAGCTGTGTCAAAAGACAAACGAGATAGACGGGTTCCTTGGTTCGAAGCTGCTGAAGATCTCAGGGATCTCCGGTGTGGGCAGTTTCCTTCCTGCGGATTTCTCAAAGGTGGATGTGACGCCCCATAAGTATATCATCATCACGTACTGGAAGGACAGACAATCCCATGACAATTCCCATGAGCTGAAGTTCTTCAAGGAGATCTATGAAAATCTCCCGTCGTTCTCTGCACGGATGCCTTATGAGGAGTTCTATGATGTGTTGAAATAAGGGAACAAAGGCTTTTCTGAATGTAGATGTGGTGTCTTCTCTGTGTCCCGTAAATGCTTAATAGCAGCCTTCCGATGTTCATCTGGTTTTGGGGGTGATCCTTGTTTCTGAGAAAACCATAGGTGATCGGTTCCAGCAGCAGACGAAGTATTCACGAGACGGTCTTGGTGACGGGCCTGACTGGTCTATCCAACCGGATTTGTATAAGGTTTATCCTGATGTGTCGCATGTTGAGTTGCCGAAAATGCTAGATTTTCCCGCCTGCAGCTTTCATGAGACTGTTGTGGGTCGTCGCAGCATCAGGGATTTTTCATCTACCGCGGTACCGCTCGATCAGCTCTCTTACCTGCTGTGGGTGTCGACCGGGATCCAACGCATCGAGGAGGGTTTTGCGTTCCGCACTGCTCCCTCTGCGGGGGCGTTGTACCCGATTGAGACCTATCTGGTGGTCAACAATGTGAAAGATCTAGACGCGGGGGTGTATCATTACGATATCCTGCGTCATGGGCTTGATCAGTTGAAGAAGGGTGACTTCCGGAGTGCGATTTCGCAGGCCGCGTTGCAGCAGGCGATGTGTGCGCATGCTGCGGTCGTGTTCGTCTGGGCCGGGGTGTTCAACCGTTCGAAATGCAAATACGGGCAACGAGCGTATCGGTACATCTACCTGGACGCTGGTCATATCGCGGAGAACCTGGCGCTTGGTGCGGTGAGTCTTGGTCTGGGGTCCTGTCAGATTGCTGCGTTGTACGATGACGAGGTCAATAGCATCATCGACGTGGATGGGACG
>JBFYMQ010000007.1:0-38894 GCA_041304825.1 Thermoplasmatales archaeon | reverse complement strand
GAGGATATGCGGGAGATATGACCCGAGATTATCGCCATGATTGGTGCTCGTCATCGGATCAACCGTGTTCGGACGAAGCGGGATTTCCAGGGTGGCTCGGCTCACCGCATGTTCAATGACTTCTTTTAACATCCCAATCTGCGGAAAACTCGTCCCGATATTTACAAAAAACGTAAGAATGCCTGTGTCCTGACACATCGGACATCGTTTTTTCTTCGCGAGTTCAACGTTTGTAAGCATTGCTTCAAGCTGCAGCTTCGCAGCACCGCTTTCCACCAGATACGCTTTTTTCAATGCAGCAACAACATCTGGCGGTATCTCGGTTTCAGCTTTCAACATCAATTGCAGAAGGCCAACTTCAAGGTCTTTCTTATCCATACTCTCTCAATAGTACCTATATCACATGAAGCCAATAAGGTTTTTCTCTGCAGTAAAAAAAAAACAAAAAAAGAGAAAAAGTGGGGTTTATCGCCCCTTGCCGATTTCATCAACTGATTCTGGGTTTGCCAAAGTTGAGGTGTCACCGACTTCTTGACCCAGTGCCTTTGCCCGGATGACCCGTCGCATGATCTTTCCGCTTCGGGTCTTTGGAACATCGGATACGAACCAGATTTCATCGGGTCGTGCGAGTTTTCCCATTTCTTTTGCTACATGCTCCCTGAGTATTTTTTTCAGATCATCAGTTGCTTCTATGCCTTTTTTCAGCACAACATACGAGGTGATTGATTCTCCTTTCTCCTCATGTGGTTTTCCGATGACTGCTGCTTCCGCAACCATTGGATGGCTGACAAGGGCGGACTCGACTTCGGAGTTACCGATTCGATGACCGGAGATCTTTAAGACATCATCTGCTCGTCCTTGGATCCAGAAGTATCCATCGCTGTCTTGTCTGGTGACGTCGCCAGCGAGGTAGACACCTTTGTATTTTCCCCAGTAGGTTTCTTTGTATCGTTCAGGGTTCTTGTAAATGCCTCGGAGCATCCCTGGCCAGGGGTGCAGGAGGACAAGGTTCCCACCACCGTTGACAACTGGTTTACCTTGGTCGTCGTACACCGCGGCAGCCATTCCTGGTAAGGCTCGTGTTGCGGACCCTGGTTTGATTGGAGTTATTGGTAAGGGTGATATGACGAAATGTCCGGTTTCGGTCTGCCACCAGGTGTCCATGATCTGACAGTTTTCTCCACCGATGTTCTTGTAGTACCAGATCCAGGCTTCTGGGTTGATTGGTTCACCGACCGACCCGAGGAGTCGTAAGCTGCTAAGGTCATGTTTCTGTGGCCAGTCTTCCCCATGTCTCATGAACAGTCGGACGCTCGTTGGTGAGGTGTAGAACACGCTCACACCGTACCGCTCGATGATATCCCACCAGCGGTCAGGCTGTGGCCAGTCCGGTGCACCCTCATAGATCACTGAGGTCGCACCAAGGATCAAGGGAGCATATGCGATGTAGGAATGTCCGGTGACCCAGCCGATATCGGCGGCACACCAGTAGACATCTTCGTCTTTAATATCAAAAACCCATTTCAAGGTCTGTGCAATACCGACTGCGTACCCTGCATGGGCATGGATGATTCCTTTTGGTTTTCCGGTTGTGCCTGAAGTGTAGAGGAAGTACAGCGGGTCGTTTGCATCGAGTTTTTCTGTTTCGCATTCACGGGGCATGTCTTTGACAATGTCATGCCACCAGAAATCTTTCTTATCGTCCCAGTTGACTTGGTCCCCTGTTCGTTTGTAGACGATGACGTGTTGGACGCTGGGTGTTTCCTTGACTGCGGCATCAGTTTGGTTTTTCAATGGCACTTTCTTCCCACGTCGCCAGAAGCTATCACAGGTAATGACTGCTTTGGCTTCGCAGTCGTTCATCCGGTCACGGAACGCTGAGGCGCTGAACCCAGAAAAAACCACGGAATGGATCGCTCCGATCTTTGCGCAGGCGAGCATGGCGATCGGTAATTCGGGGATCATCGGTAGATAGACGCCGACGCGGTCTCCTTTTTTAATTCCCATTTTTCGAAAGGCGTTAGCGAGTTTGTTGACTTCGATGTAGAGGTCATTGTACGTCAGTTTTCGTACGTCCCCTGGTTCTCCTTCGAAGATGAAGGCGACTTTGTTTTTCCGCCAGGTCTTTACATGTTTGTCGACTGCATCATGGACGATGTTGTATTTCGCGCCAACGAACCATTTCACCCAGGGAACTTCCCATTCAACTGTTTTTTTCGGAGGGGTGTAGAATTCGACGAGTTCTTTTGCCATTTCGTCCCAGAACCATTCCCAGTTTTCAGCTTTTTTGTAGAGGTCGTCGATTGTTTTTATGTTGTGTTTGTCCATCCACTGCTTCACATTTGTGCTGTTCACAAATTCTTTTGAAGGTTTAAAAACCCGTTTTTCGTCCATCAGGACAGATATGTTTTCGTTAGTCATATTAAGATCTCACCCGGTTTTCAATTTTTTTTTTTTTTTTTTTATTCTATTATATATCTAGTGTCTGATTCTTCCAAAGGCCGTCATACGTATGGTCTTCTTGGCTGTTCCCATCTGGTGATGGGGATGTGCGGCAACAGAGTTGTAGTATATGAAGTTTTTCATATCTTTTTGTTCGTTTTTCTCCTATGTACGTACTTATGAACCATTACTGAGAATTTTGCGGACGAGTGGTGAGAAATCGAAGTCTTTGATGACCTCCATGCGGTCGAGCATGTAGGTGCTGATGAAGGGTGGTTGGGAGAAAAGATTATGTTCTTTGAGGTATCTGATTTTGTTCATTTCATCTTCTTTGTAGTCTTGGAAGGTTTGATACGCGGAGAGAAGGACTGCTTCGAATTTCCTGCTTGCGAAAAAGATTGTTGAGGGCGTGTTGAGGATTGAGAAATCCTGTGTGCTGGGTGCTTTGTTAAGGTTGAAGCGGATGTGAGTGAACGTAAGGATTTCTATGCCTAATTTTTTGAGGTTGGGTAGGATCAGCGTCTGAAGCAGTCCGTCTTCGAAGAATTTTTTTTTCATGCGGGCGACTGTGTGCCGTGAGAGGTTGACGAGTTCTCCGATTTGTTGTGTGGTCGCGGTTGGGTGTGCGACGAGCGCACCGTATACTTTTTTTTCTTTTGTTGAGAATTCCGCGGTGTTGATTTTTCTGAAGAGTTCAGGGGTTGTTGGGATTTTTTGGTTGTCTTGGAGGTTGAAGAGGTATTGGAAGAATGGGGCGAAGTCGAAGAACCGGTGGATGTGGCTGGTTTCGAAAGGGAAGATGACTTCGTGGGGGTATTCTTTTTCCAGCAGTCCGAGTTTTCCGAATGTCTCTGTTCGTATTTCGTTGATGCGTCCGATGTTGGTGTAGTTCTGTGAAAGGCTAATGGAGAATCCTTTTTCTTCTTCTCCGACGGAAAAGAAGATTTCGTCGAAGACCTCGATGGTTCGTTTGGTGGTCTCCATGCGTTGTTTGAGGGGGATGACTGGGTTGAATTGCATGTAGATGACCGCGAGCAGTTCGCAGCCGAGTCTGTTGGGAAGTGGGAAGATGAGGGGCCGGTAGTATCCTTCTGTTGCGAGTCGTCGTTTGATGGAGGTGAGAGTGGAGAGTCTGACTTGGAGGAGTTTGGAAAGTTCGCTGTCGGTGATCTGTGGATGGGCGCAGATGCCTTCTAGGACTTTTTTTTCTTTCTTGGTTAGTGTGTGTTGGTTCACAGACCCTGCAATGGAAAACTCCCATAAATAATTATCTCATATTACCCAAATAATTCTTAGATTTTAGTAGAATGCTCAATTATTTTAATAAATTGGACTAAAATACACTTTTAAATGTCTTTCAATTGTTTATGTGAGGAAACAAGGACACAAAGTTTATTAAATCAATTCCTATTTCCGCTCCGATACACATTATCAGAGGTTTGATTATGGGAAAAACAATCACAGAAAAGATACTTACCACCCACATCATCGAAGGTAAACCCGAAAAAGGAAAAGAAATCGGCCTCAGAATCGACCAAACACTCACCCAAGACGCCACAGGAACCATGGCCTACCTCCAATTCGAGGCAATGAACGTTCCTAAAGTAAAAACAGAACTCTCAGTAAGTTACGTTGACCACAACACCGTACAAATCGGATTTGAAAACGCTGACGACCACCGATACCTCCAAAGCGTCGCAGCAAAATACGGCATCATCTACTCACGTGCAGGCAACGGCATCTGCCACCAGGTCCATCTCGAACGCTTCGGAAAACCAGGCAAAACACTCCTAGGATCAGACTCACACACCCCAACAGGTGGCGGCATCGGCATGATCGCCATCGGCGCTGGAGGACTCGACGTTGCAGTCGCCATGGCCGGAGGACCCTTCTACCTGACCTATCCCAAAGTCATCAAGATTAATCTATCTGGAAAACTCAGACCCTGGGTCGCAGCAAAAGACGTCATCCTCAAGGTCCTTGAAATTTTCTCAACCAAAGGAAACGTCGGATGCGTCTTCGAATACGGCGGCGAAGGCGTCAAAACCCTCTCCGTCCCAGACCGTGCGACCATCACCAACATGGGCGCAGAATGCGGCGTTACTACCTCAGTGTTCCCTAGTGATGATATCACCAAACAATTCCTCAAAGCCCAAGGCAGAGAAAAAGACTGGGTCGAACTCCTCGCAGACACAGACGCAATCTACGATCGTATCGTCGATATCGACCTGGGCGAACTTGAACCACTCGCAGCAGCACCTCACAGCCCCGGCAACATCAAAAAAATCAAAGACATCCAAGGACTCCTTATTGACCAGGTCTGCATCGGAAGCTGCACGAATTCCTCCTACACCGACATGATGACGATTGCACACATCCTCAAAGACAAAACAGTACATCCAAACGTCAGCTTCGTTATCGCCCCCGGCTCAAAACAAGTCCTAGAGAACATCACCCACGACGGCGGCTTAGCGTATCTACTAGCCGCTGGCGCGCGCATCGCGGAATCCGCCTGCGGCTTCTGCATCGGCAACAGCCAATCACCAAAATCAGGGGCAGTCTCCCTGCGAACCAGCAACCGAAACTTCCTGGGCAGATCAGGCACCAAAGACGCACAAGTCTACCTCGTCAGCCCTGAGACTGCAGCTGCCGCAGTCATCACCGGGAAAATCACCGACCCACGCGACCTGGAAAAACTCGGTATACTTTACCCAAAGATGACCATGCCGAAGAAATTCCACATCGACGATGGCATGTTCATCCTCCCACCAAAAGACTCCTCACACATAAAAATCGAACGCGGACCAAACATCGGAGAACCCCCGAAGAACACACCGCTGCCTGAGAACATCACCGCACAGATCACCATCAAAGTCGGCGATGAGATCACCACCGATCACATCATCCCAGCAGGAGCGAAAATGAAATACCGCTCCAACGTGCCAAAATACTCAGAGTTCCTCTTCGAAGTCGTCGACCCCAAATTCTACGAACGAGCAAAAAAGATAAAAGAATCCGGCCTGCAAAACATCATCGTTGCCGGTATTTCCTACGGACAAGGCTCCTCCCGAGAGCACGCCGCGCTCTGCCCGATGTACATGGGTGTGAAAGCGGTGATTGCAAAAAGCATGGAACGAATCCACAAAGCAAACCTGATCAACTTCGGCATCATCCCCTTGACCTTCGTCAATAAAGACGATTACGCAAGCATCGACCAAGACGACCAGCTGGAAATCCCAGGGATACGCAAAATCCTTTCCGGAAAAGAAACCACGGTGAAGGTAAAAAATAAGACAAAAGGAAAGGAATTCACGACAACCTTTGATCTATCTGACCGTGATAGACACATCATCCTAGCGGGAGGATCACTCAATTACATAAAATAAGAAAGGAGGACTCAAACACATGAAAAAAACAAAAGAGACAACCGGAAAAATCAAGATGAAAAACACCATCGTGGAAATCGATGGAGATGAAATGACCAGAGTCATGTGGCAGATGGTCAAAGAAAAACTACTCTTCCCGTTTCTCGACATGAACCTGGAGTACTATGACCTCGGGTTACAAAAACGTGATGAGACCGATGACAAAATCACCCATGATGCTGCAGACGCAATCAAGAAACACGGCGTCGGAGTCAAATGCGCAACCATCACACCAAACAAAGACCGCATTAAAGAATACAACCTCAAAAAAGAATGGCCGAGTCCTAATGGGACTATCCGGGCAGCCCTTGATGGCACAGTCTTCCGCAGCCCGATCCTAGCCAAAAACATCCCACCAGGAGTACGGAACTGGACCAAGCCTATTCAAATCGGTAGACACGCGTACGGAGACGTTTACAAGAACCAGGAGATCAGAGTCCCCGGGGCAGGAAAAGCAGAGCTGACATTTACCCCTGCAGACGGTGGACAACCAATAAAACAGACCATCCATGAATTCAAAGGACCAGGAATCATCCAGGGGATCCATAACACCGACAAATCCATCAGCAGCTTCGCCAAAGCATGCTTCACCTATGCATTAGACCAGAAAGTACCACTCTGGTTTGCGACAAAAGACACCATCTCAAAGACCTATGACGCACGATTCCGACAAATCTTCCAAGAAGAATTCGAGAAAAACTGGAAGGAAAAATACGAAGATGCAGGCATCGAATATTTCTTCACTTTAATAGATGACGCAGTCGCACGTATCATGAAATCCGAAGGCGGTATGCTCTGGGCATGCAAAAACTACGACGGGGACGTCATGTCAGATATGCTCGGCTCCGCGTACGGCAGCCTTGCAATGATGACATCCGTGCTCGTTTCACCAGAAGGATACTTCGAATACGAGGCAGCCCATGGCACCGTGCAGAAACATTACTACAAATACCTCAAAGGAGAAAAAACCAGCTCGAATCCCATGGCACTTATCTTCGCCTGGACCGGTGCACTCAAGAAACGAGGGGAACTCGATAACACACCACAGCTTGTCGACTTTGCCCATACACTCGAGGAAGCATCCCTTGAGACAATACACAACGGCATCATGACCGGCGATCTCCTCAGAGTCGCGACACCAAACCAGAAGAACAAACAAGTCAACACAGAAGAATTCATCGATGCGATCGCAGATCATCTGAAGAAAAAGCTCTAAAAAAGGAGGATGAATTATGGCACAGAAAGCAATACGAGAAGCAGACGGGAAAAACATGATCGCCCGTCTTTTAAAAGAATACACCAATGGAGCATACACCATCGAAAATAAATTTCTTAGCATCGGACCACAAACCGATTTAGTAAAACTACCGACAACCTACAAATGGCTCACAAAAGAAAAACTCGTCGTCAAACCAGACCAACTCATCAAACGACGTGGCAAAAGCAAGCTGCTACTGCTTAACGCGGACTGGAAAGACGCGGAGAAATGGATCAAAGAACGGATGAGCAAACCAGTCACTGTCGGAACCGTGACAGGGATCCTTGATCATTTCATCGTCGAACCCTTTGTCCCACATAACGAGAACGATGAGTACTACCTTGCGATCCTCTCCCAGCGAGAAGGAGACCAGATCCTCTTCCACCACCAGGGTGGAATAAATGTCGGAGATATTGATGTAAAAGCAGTCCGCATGACCATTCCGATCGGGACCTATCCATCTGCAACTGACATTGAAAAACAACTACTCGGCAACGTCCCAAAGGAACGAAAAGAACTCATTGCTGGCTTCATAGAGGGTATGTTCAAATTCTACGCGGACCTCAACTACACCTACCTAGAAATCAACCCATTCGTGGTCGTCGGAAAACACATTGTCCCCTTGGATCTCGCCGCGAAACTCGATGACACCGCTGAGTTCGTCAGCGGCAAGAAATGGGGTGGCATCTCGTTTCCCTCACCATTCGGACGGATGCTTTCCAAGGAAGAAGCATATATCGCGGACCTCGACTCCAAAACCGGTGCATCCTTGAAGCTTACGGTGCTCAACCCAGAAGGGCGAGTCTGGACCATGGTTGCCGGCGGTGGGGCCTCTGTTATCTACGCTGACACGATCACCGACCTTGGGTTCATGAATGAGATGGCGAACTACGGGGAATACTCCGGGGATCCCAACGAAGAATTCACCTACTTATATGCGAAAACAATCCTGGATCTCATGACCCGGAAGAAGAACCCGAAAGGAAAATACTTACTGATTGGCGGAGGCATCGCGAACTTCACTGATGTCGCCAACACCTTCAAAGGCATCGTCCGGGCGTTAAAAGAATACAAAGAAAAACTCCGGGAAAACAAAGTAAAGATTTATGTCCGTCGGGGTGGACCCAACTACAAGGAAGGTCTGCGAGTCATGCGAGAGCTTGGCGAGCAGCTCGGCGTCCCCATCGAGGTGTACGGACCGGAGACGCATATGACCAAAATTGTCAGTATGGCACTCAAAGGAGGCAAATAATCATGCCAAGCAAGAAAGACTACATTTTATTTGATAAAGACACCCAGTCGTTCATCTACAACATGCAGACCAATGCAGTACAACGGATGCTGGATTTTGATTACGTCGCAGGCAGGAAAACCCCATCTGTTGCTGCCATCGTCAATCCGACAGGAAACGACAGCTTCCAGAAATTTTTCTTCGGACCAAAAGAAATCCTCCTCCCCGTCTACAAATCATTGACGAACGCGGCGAACAGGCATAAAAATGTTGATGTGATGATCAACTTCGCCTCATTCCGATCCGCTGCATCATCGACTGAGGAAGCCTTCGCGATCCCGCAGATCCGGACTGTCGTCATCATCGCAGAAGGAATCCCGGAGCGTCGCATGCGGGAGTTGATTACCAAAGCGAAAGCACTCAAGAAGGTCATCATTGGTCCTGCGACCGTCGGAGGTATCGTCCCTGGCGCATTCAAGATTGGGAACACCGGTGGAACCATTGAGAATATCATGGATTCCAAACTTCATCGTCCAGGTTCTGTTGGTTTTGTCTCAAAATCCGGTGGACTCAGCAACGAAGCATACAACATCGTGTCTCAAAACACCGATGGCCTCTATGAGGGCATCGCCATCGGCGGTGACCGGTTTCCCGGGACCGTCTTACTTGACCATCTGCTTCGCTATGAAAAAAACCCTGAGATTAAGATGCTGGTGTGTCTTGGTGAAGTCGGTGGATCCGATGAGTACACCATAGTAGATGCACTGAAGAAGAAGATGATTACCAAACCCCTTGTCATGTGGGTGACTGGCACTTGCTCAAAGGCTTTTAAGACCGAGGTTCAGTTCGGCCATGCCGGGGCAAAAGCAGGGTCTGAGTCTGAGACAGCTGATGCGAAGAACGCCGCCCTCAAAGCAGCTGGTGCTATTGTGCCTGATTCATTTGATGATTATGGCGAGAAGATCGCAATGGTCTACAAGAACCTGGTGAAAAAGAAGATCGTCGTGCCACAACCAGAGCCACCTGCAGCGAAGATTCCCATGGATTACAACACGGCAGTCAAGGCCAAACTGGTCCGCAAACCAGCTAGCTTCATCTCCACGATCTCCGATGATCGTGGCGAAGAACTCCTCTACGGCAACATGCAAATCTCTGAGGTGTTCAAGAAAGATATAGGCATCGGCGGCGTGCTCAGCATGCTATGGTTCAAACGATTGCTCCCAGATTATGCGACGAAGTTCATTGAAATGGCAATCATGGTCACCGCTGATCATGGACCCGCAGTGTCCGGTGCGCATAACACGATTGTTGCGACCCGTGCAGGTAAAGATTTGATTTCTTCTCTTGTCTCTGGAATGCTTACTATAGGGCCACGGTTCGGTGGTGCAATCGATGGTGCAGCCCAGATGTTCTCCGAAGCATATGATGCCGGTAAAACACCCCAGCAGTTCGTCGACGATATGAAAGCAAAGGGAGCAAATATTCAGGGGATCGGGCATCTCATAAAATCGATCCATAACCCTGACATGCGTGTGACAATCATCAGCTCCTATGCTAAGAAACATTTCAAGAGCACACCCCTGCTTGATTACGCCAGAAACGTCGAGAGGATTACCACCTCAAAAAGGGATAACCTGATTTTGAATGTGGACGGATGCATCGGCATCTGCTTTGTCGACCTGTTACGCTCAGAGCTGACGAAACAGGAGGCGGACGAGTACATCAAGATGGGTGCGCTCAACGGGTTGTTCGTCCTTGGCCGCAGCATCGGACTTATTGGTCATTATCTCGATCAGAAACGTCTGAAACAAGGGTTGTACCGACACCCCTGGGATGATATCGCTTACATGCTTCCAGAGACGGAAAAATAATCCTTGCGAAGACGAGCCATTCTTATGGCTCTATTTTTTTTTTTTGGATTTCTAAAATGTATTATATTTCTTCAAAAAATTGAAAAAAAATAAAAAAAAGGGGGATTAATCGAACTTCGTGTATTCCCCATTCATGAAGAAGGCTGGTCCTGTCTCACCTATGAGTCGCCAGTGGTAGTTTGTCTCGTTGTATCTACCGATTCCCACGAACAAAGTGGTGTTTGCAGATTCATTTTCCCCAAGACTTCCAAACATAAATGGTCCAACGAAATACCCTTGGATGAACCATGAAACGTCCTCATGGTTAAACTCTGCGAATGCTGCATAGAAATATCCGATATTCGGGTTACGTTTGTAATATCCGAACATCCACCCAAGAGGGATATGGACTTCGCCCCAGATATCAAATCCCCAGACCCCTGTGAAGTTCCCATTTGCCCAGCTTGGTGGTTCATCAGCTCTTTGAGGATGGGTTGCTTTTGTGTCTGTTACTGTGTCGTTTTCGATACTTTTTGTCATGGATTTTGAGTTGGTCTTCCCGAGATTTGACTGTGCTATTGCCAGCGGCATTCCTACTATAAGTATTGCTACGAATACTGCAGATAATATTTTTTTCATCGTCCTTTCTCCTAAATATTATTTTAATAAATATATCAAATATATATAAATTTTTACCCAAATTCATATTTTTCTTTTCTTGAACCGTTGCTATCCGTCTTTCTGATGGTTTTCTTCAGACATCATTCAGACAATTTCAGTCGGTCTTTCCTACTTTTTAATCAGTTGATATAGCAACTAGTAACGCTGAACCGATATAGAAGTAATCTTTCCCCTGCCACAGGGTTACCTCAGGATCGCCCGTACCAAAACCAATTTTTATTCCAAAAAAACCCAGTGCTGCAGGGTTTTTTATAGAAATCTGAGAGATTTCTGGCCACCAATACGTACCTTGTACGTTGATATCTCCAGACATGTTTCCATGGACCACTTTCATTCCTAGTAAGCCAAGAGTTGTCATCCACCCCGATGCGGAGACATTACCAAAAAAAGTATGATACCCAAGATTAATCCGATTCATCACTGCGAGCGGATTGGTCATACACAGAAGAGAAAGGATTATGAACATCTGCATACGAAAAATTGCCATCGCGAAATTATTAAATAATAATGGCACAAATAAAACCAAAAGAGTCCCTATGTTATCAAAGGTAGTACATGTAGTCTGCCCGGCAATCAGGCAGAAAAAATTAATCGTACTTTCCTGAGCAACTCCATGTTTAGAAAGGAGTATGTTCTGACGCAGCATAATATTTTGATTTGGAATCAATCCTGTCACCAAGTGCTGTGCTTGCTTCACCCCTAGCCCCCGGGGCAACAACCCATACTTATACAATTCCACCACTGCTTCCTTGAAGAGAGGGACTGCTTCCTTCCTTGTCGTTGTCTGATTCAATCTGGCTCTGAACTCAACCAGATACTGCTCTAAGTTCTGGTATTGTTCCCTGGTGAGTTTCACCGTAGTATTCCCATATCCTTTGATTCCACATGCTTGTGTGGTGACTTCTACAAGGTCATCGTCTTGAGATGCTGTCACAATACTCTGGTTGATGCTTGGTGCGACTGCGACACCGATGAATAAAAGGATAACTCCTACTACTATGGTTTTCTCCATTTTACTCAACTCATCCCAGAGATATCATAGGGTTCTTGAGCAGGATGCCAATCAAGATTTAACCAAGGAATAGCAAACATTAGATTGTTCCAAATCATTTTCCCTAAAATTAGTTTAGGAAGAACTCTTGGTCGGTCCCAATAATTCTTATCCCACTTGTTATAGCCATCTATAAACGTTAGATAGAAACCAGCATTTTTTTTATTAAACAAAAAGTTATTACAATATATGTTATTTATACTACCATTCGAAATATATATGCCATGGGAGTTGTTTGAAATAATATTATGATAAATAGCATTTGAATCACCAGAAATATTAATTCCCAGAGTATTTTTATTGACAATATTATCCGCAATTTTGTTATCAATTGCATCGGTCGCAAGGCCAATACCAATTCCGCTATTCTCAATGATAGCGTTCTCTCTTAGAATATTATCAGATGTCAAAAATCCTAAAATAATCCCATCTCTATTTAAAGAAATAATATTGTCGCTAATGCTGTTGTTGAAAGATTCATAAAGTTCTATACCAATAGCCTTGTTATGTATGATGTTGTTATTAGAGATGGTGTTGAAATAACTTGAGGAAATATTGACGCCACAAGTGTTAAGTGAGATGGAATTATTTCCTAAGATTATGTTCTGGTCGCTGTGTTTCATTAATTGTATTCCATAAAGATTACTTACAATGGTATTGCCTTTGAGGAAATTGTTGTCACTCTCCAAAAGCTGGACACCAAAATTGTGATGTGAAATGGTATTGTTAAAGATAGAAATATTTTCACAGTAGTCAGCAGAGATCCCTGCCTTAGTATTGAACGTGATATTGTTATCTAAAAGAATGTTGTTTCTGTTGAACGAAAAATACATGCCGCAGTTCTTATTTTGGTGAATGTTATTACCGGAAATGAAATTATATAATTCAGAAACTTCGATATGAATACCATCATGATTGTTATTCGAAATATTGTTTCCTGCCATGGTGTTGTTAATGCTATGATAAAGGTGTAAACCGTCTTCGGTGTTGAAAGTAATCGTATTGTCGGTTATCATGTTGTTGTTGCCCCAGATAAATATTCCCTGGACGGCGTTAGCACCTACTGTGTTATTCATAAGAATATTATCACTGCTTTGATAGAGAAAAATACCAATAAAATTATTCGACCTGATGATGTTCTGAGAAATATAACAGTGTGTAGTATCTATTAATTCAATACCGAAACTCGTATTGTTGATTTGTTGTTCACTGATAGTAATGTTATGACATTGAACAAGAATTATTTGTCCCATAGCTTCTGTTATTATTTTATTAGATTGTCCTTCCAGATAGAGAAGCGGCTTGCCATTAACTGTGTTGTTGACCACAACATTAGAGTACGTATCGTTTAAAACGAACAGACCGTCGTTGAGGAATGTGTTATTAGATATGAAGTTATTATATGAGCCGGGAAAGAACAAACCGGCTCTATTGTTTAAAATGGTGTTATTTACGATAGTGTTGTTATCAGAATGAGAAAATCCTCCACGCCTCTTCGGATTCAATGTAAATGGATCTTTAGGATCAAATTTTTCGCTTTCAGATAAAAACCCGATTAAGATCCCAAAACTGTTGTTGGTAATAACATTATTCGCAATCGTTACTTCATTTGCCTCAACAACAATTCCTCCACAGATACCCTGTTCTCCGCTATCTTTTATGATAAATCCTGTAATATTCACATAATCCGCTGTAACATTAACAACGATTCCTGTTTCGTTCCCATCGATAATCGTATTATTTTTATTTTGACCCGTTAAACTAATGGTTTTTTGGATTTTAATATTTTCATAATATATTCCAGAGTGTACAAAAACAGTATCTCCATCACTCGAATCATTGATAGCATCCTGGATATGAGTATAGTTCCCTGGTCCACTCCCACCAACATACAACCAGTTCCCTCTTGATGTTGATTGAGATTTCTTGGTATCATTTGCTTTTACAGTGTTGAAGTTGATACTTGGTGCAATGGTCACACCGATGAACAGTAGAGTGATTCCAATCGCCAACCATTTCTTTTTCATTTGATTTACCTCAACTTATCGAACATTATTTATTTTTCATCAAGGTGGATTGTAGAATGCAATAAATGTTGCATATGTGGTCTGTCCAACTAATAAATAATTGTCAAATGAATGTGGAGTAAAACTCACGGTAATCGTTTCCACTCCGGAGAAGTCTTCTGGCGCTACTATTGAAAGGTTCATCTCGTTGTATTCAGCGACATCTACGATAAGTTGGTCAGGTATCGACACAATCCAACCCTCAGGATAGTCCACCACTTCATTTGCCACAATTGTTTTTCCGTTCCCAAGGTTCTTAATTCCTATCGGAAGCTCCACCTGGACAAGCGGAGGTGCTTCAATGACGTTTGTCTCTGGAAACTGAGGTTGGATGAGTGGTTTATACGCGACAGTGAAGGTCACATTGACGACTTTGGTGATACCCTGCATTATTGTGAGTAATCCGAAAAAACCATGTAATGGTTCTATCATTCCTTGTATCGTTATAGGACAAAGCTCAAACGCAGGAGCATTCTCCGCCACTTGTACTGTCAACATGGTATGTACGAGATCATGGCTGTTTTCTTTTGGTGGTGGTATGATACATAGAATCGTTTCTTGTGCAAGAGTCGCCACACACCACTTCGGTTTATCGATGATAGATACTTCCAACCGAATTGCTGTCCCACGATAAATATAATTTATAAAACGTCCAAGGATCCCCCAGGTGACCCAAAACGAAATATCCAAGGTAACCGAACGCAGCGGTCCTCTTGGAATAATAGGTTCTCCTGTTTCGTTCGCATCCCAGGTTATTTCGATATTACTGTTTAATCCAACGGAAACCCCAGGATGAATTGATGGTTTTTCTATTGTAAGTAAAGGTCTTGCGGTTGCTGGGAAAATACAAGTTCCAATAAACAAAAGAATGATTCCAATCGCCAACCAATTCCTTTTCATATGTTTTTCCTCAAATATCCTAGGGAATTCATCTGACACGGTTACGGTTCATAGATAACACGGATGAGTACATACACCGGTTCACCATGCTGGGTGTAATCGTCAGATAAATAGGCAGTAAAACTGAGAATAATCGTATCTGTTCCGTTGAAAGAAATTGGTGGAACGACGAAAAGGTATGCATAACCCGTCATATTTACCTCAAGGACTATCTGATTGGTCATCATTGTTATCCAATCAGGAGGTGAGTAAACGACGCTTCCATATACAACGGTCCTTGCATTCCCCGCATTCGTAATAGAAATCCGTAGATACGAGCTCTCATTAGGAATGACCGCCATGCTGTCATTTTCTGGTATGATAATGAGGCAGGGTCGGTACTCTATCCAAAAATCAAGAGCACTGGTTTGGTTATTATCATTGACGAAAGGGAGGAAACTAAAAGGACCATACATCGTATCAACAGATGCTTGTATTGGGACTCGACATACAGTATGCGGGGCGTTTTCGTTCACTGCTATTGTTAAAGTAGTAAATTGTGAGGATACATCACCCGTAATCGGAAATCCTAACTCTGTATCGGAAAGTGATGCAGCACACCAACTAGAGATGTCTCCTATCTCCATCGTAACTGTGACAAATTTATGTGCTATAAGACAATAGAGAAGAATAAGTCTACCAATAAAAGAGGATACAAGGACTTGATGCGTCACCGTAATATTGATACTCCGATTTGCTCCGCCAGGTTCCAGGGGCTCTTCTGTTTCGCTTGCATTCCAAGAAAGATATATTACACTTTCCAGAGCGAAATTCCCTGCAAGACCTCTCGAAAGGCTTCTATGGTTTTTTTGAACTATACGACTTGATGGTAAAGGTGGTTTTTCTCGAACTTGTGCAATTGCTGGGGTGATACAAACTCCAACGAACAAGAGGATGATTCCAATCGCTACATATTTTCTACAAATGAGAATTCTATTCATTTGCTTTCCCCCGCTCTATAATTAACAACAATGTTCTCCTATAAAAACTATTTCCTTTGTCACTTGTATTTAAAAAAACCATTGATATACTATTTTTTGTTAATAAAAATATTTAGTTATAGTATCCACTTCAAAGGAAAAATAAAAGGAAAGACGTATTATTCGTAGATAATACTCTTGTTTACTTCGACAGAGATATCTCGATTGATGAGACGTTCGAGGTTCGTCCTTCTTCGTTGGTGATCGCTTCTGTTCCGATGCGTATTTCCTTGATTTTTGCATCTTGGACAAACCGGTTTCTGGTTATTTCTGCTGCGTCGACCGCTCTGCTAATCGCTCGGCCCCGTGCCTTAATAACGACTTCGGTGGACCCGCTGTTGAATTGCGTGACGACTGCCAGAACGTAGCTCATTGGTGGCTTGTTTCCTACATAGATCACGTTTTCTTCGCTTTCTTCTTTTGCTGTCATAAACTATACCTCTCCGTAAGTTTCTAGGTTAATGGGCGGTCCTATAAACGTTTTCGTATATATATGTTTCGTAATTTTGTATCTTATGGGAATCAAACATTTGCTATCTTCTTTATTTTGGCAAGAACATCTTGCGGGTTTTTTCCAAGCACGCGGATCATCGGTTCTTTTCCGACCGCGCCCGTGTCATAGATAATATTTGGGACATACCCAGCTGTTGTGATTGCTTGCTTCGTCCCCCATTCCATGGTTGAGGAAACATGTAATGGCTCGTCTTTACGGTCAAATGAGCCGAGTGAAAAACCAAGGTTTTTACAGAGCTGGAGAGTCTTTTGTGCAGAGCGGATGTTCAGTGCAGATCGATTGGTTAAATCAAACGACATCGCTGCAAGAACAATAGATGCTACATGTTTCGAAGCGCCAAACTCAAGGGTGCCGCACAACAAAGCGCGGTCTTTGTATCGGGTGATTCTTCCTTCGATTCCACAGACCTCGTCTCGTGTTGTTGCATTGGGGGTAGCATAGACAAAGTTCATGCCGACCTCAGGGATGAACTGTGATGGGAGGAAGCAGACCAGTGTTTCGACAGCGGTCTTCAGCTGCAGCCAGACGTCGAATTCCTCGTTGTGTTGTAAAAAAGGCGGGATTTGTAATGCGGAGCAATGGTTCAGCACATCAGCACCCTTCCCCGGGATGTATCCTTCGTTGATCATGCTCCAGACAATGGATTTTGCTTTATGCACCGCGGTGACTGGTGGTTCCCCTACTGCGAGCAACCCGGTGATGAGAGCAGATAATGTGCAGCCTGAGCCGTGCGCTTTTCTCTGCGGGATCCGTGGGAGGATAAAATGATGGAACTGTTTCCCATCATACAGGACATCTGTCACTAGCTTTCCGTGCAGATGACCGCCTTTGACCAACACATACTCTGGGCCGAGTTCGAAGATAACTTTGACTGCTTTCTCAAGATCTTGTTGCTTCGTGATGTTCAGATTCGCTAATGCACACGCCTCTGGGACGTTTGCCGTCACCATGAATGCTTGAGGTAGCAGTTCTTTCTTCAATGACACTAAAAAACTCTGGTTCGAAAGCGCATCGCCGCTTGTTGCGACCATGACCGGGTCAACCACCGGTTTGAGATGATGAGATTTTAATTGTCGAGTCACAACACGGATGATTTCCTTGTCATACAACATCCCTGTCTTCACTGCAGCGATTACAAAATCATCAAAGAGGCTTTCAATCTGCTCTTCAATGACATCAACAGGGACTTTGAAAATCGATCTCACCTGTTGTGTGTTCTGCGCAGTAACACAAGTAATGGCAGTGACCCCGTGCACGCCAAGGTAGGAAAATGCTTTGAGATCTGCTTGGATCCCAGCCCCAGCTGAGGAATCAGACCCTGCGATGCTCAACGCAACCTTTTTTTCCATTCAAAGGTCACATACTGTTTGGATTTATATGGATTCTTCCTCGGTAGAATCCTCTCATCATTTCATGAATTTTACAAAAAATTATAAAAAAAAAAATTGATCAACGGCAAACCCATATACCATTGAAGTCCGCCGTGATGAACCAACTCGTAAATCGATTTAGGTTTCCTTGACGTACGGGACAAGGTTCCCATCATCTTGCTCTTCGAACAGCGGTACTTGTTTCGGGACTGTCTTATGTTCCATTATTACATAGCTTTTTGTGGTCATATCTTCTCCAACCCTCCAGTGCTTTTTTTCAGTCAAGAAGAGGCAAAAATCAGGATAACAAGCAGATATGGTAGTCGTGTAAGTGATCCCGATAACTCCTTCTTAATCTCTCCAATTTTCCATAACCATCGTTGAGTACATATACTTTCTTATTTGCGCAGAAAAACCATGTCGTGTCATGGCAAGAAAAAATCTTTTCTAATAAAAAAAGGGAAGGATGCTGGTCTCACTAGGAGGGATGGGATGCACTCTACAACTACCAGCTTAATTCCTTCCAGACCAATGAAAGAGCCACTGTTTTAAGTACCTTGTTTGTAGTTGTATATGCAAGTAGTGATGCAGATGCGCCACCACAGGATGGTAAACCTCCTGGTATACTCCGAGTGAATACAGATGAGAATCTCATCCGTGGATATAACACGGGCATAAAAAAAAACTACTTTCAAAATCATTGCAAAGGCACATTTACCTACAATTTCCATCATTTTTATTTACCCTGGTGCTCCGGTACAAAAAATTCAGGAGGAAGCCAAGCGCATTCCAATATGGTTACCGAAGAAGAACTTCTCATTCTCCCAACATCCCTTTACCGTTTATCACAAATACCTTCCCTGTATGGTTAGATTTATATGCTGTCTTTTTTTACCACATCCAGGGGAATTGTACATCTTTTACCGAAATGGTGTTGATGATGTCTGAGCTGACCCAAGAAAATCCAGGAAAGCAGATACTGCTGTTAGGAAATGAAGCAATCACCCGTGGTGCCTTAGAAGCTGGCATCGATGTCGCAACCACCTACCCAGGCACACCATCTTCTGAGATTGCGGATACGTTCTCCGCGATCGCAAAAGAAGCAACCCGACAGAACAAAGACCCTGGTTTCTATTTCCAATACTCTGTCAACGAAAAAGTCGCCTTGGAAGTCGCTGCAGCTGCATCGTTCTGCGGTCTGCGAGCATTAACCTGCATGAAACATGTCGGCCTGAATGTCGCCAGCGACACGTTCATGACATATATGTACGTAGGCTGCCGCGGCGGTCATATCATCGTCTCCGCGGACGACCCGTACTGTCACTCATCGCAAAACGAGCAGGACAACCGATACTACGCGTTGTTCGGCGGCGCACCCATGCTGGAGCCGACCACGCCACAAGAAGCAAAAGAGATGACGCGCCTTGGCTTCGATATCTCCGAGCAACTCCACTTACCTCTGTTGCTTCGGACCACTACCCGACTGAACCACGCGCGAGGTCCAATTACACTAAATAAAATGCAGCAACCACGTAAAAAAGGCTTCTTCAAAAAAGACCCGTTGCTCGTCACCGTCCCAGCGACCGCACGAGCAAAACACCCAGTATTACTCAAACAACTTGAGGAAGCAGAGAAAATCTCAGAAAAATCACCATTCAACGAAATAATAACAATAGGCAAACCAAAGGATGTAGGAATCGTCACCTCCGGAGTCTCCTATACCTATGTCAAAGAGATGGCGGAGGAACTCAATCTCAATGTCAGGATCCTCAAACTTGGGATGACCCATCCGATCCCAAGAAACAAATGCGAACAATTCATGAAATCCTGCTCCACTCTTATCATGGTTGAAGAACTTGAACCGTTCCTTGAAAATCAGTTTAAACAACTCGCCTACGACAGCGGCGCTGATGTAAAAATCCTTGGAAAATCCACCAATCATTTTTCCCGACTCTACGAATACACCCCCGATATCGTCGCAGACGCATTCTCAAAAATATTCCAAGTAAAAAACCCGTTCCCCAAACCCATTCAATCTGCATTGAAAGCACCACGACGGCCGCCCTCCCTCTGTGCCGGCTGCCCACACCGAGCCACCTACTACGCGGTCAAAAAAGCAGCGCCAAAAGACACCATATACCCTACCGACATCGGATGCTACACCCTGGGAAAAGAACCACCAATTGAAATTGCAGACGTACTCCTCTGCATGGGTTCCAACGCAGGCATGGCCTGTGGTTTCTCTGTCGCAACCGACCAGAAGATCATATCCTTCATGGGAGACTCCACGTTCTTCCACTCAGGGATCCCCCCACTCATCAACGCCGTCCACCACAACCATGATGTCGTCATCACCATCCTAGACAACCGGACCACAGCAATGACCGGACATCAACCACACCCAGGGACCGCATACGATGGGATGGGGCAAGCAGCTAAGCTCATCAAAGTCGAGGATGTCGTCAAAGGCTGCGGCGTCGAATGCATCGAAATCGTCAACCCCAACAACATCAAAGAAACCACTGCTGCCTTCAAACGAGCCTTAGAATTCAAAGGACCCGCAGTCGTCGTTAGCAAATCACCTTGCATCCTGCTTGAAGTACAACGAAAACGTAAAGCCAAAGAGGACATCCAACTCTACCAGATTCACCAAGAAACCTGCAAACGATGCAAAACCTGCATCGGCAGATTCGGCTGCACCGCCTTTTACTTTGCAGAGGACGGCAGTGTCCATATCGACCCAGCTCAATGTAACGGCTGCGGGAACTGTGTACAGGTCTGCCCGTTCGGCGCTATCTCAGCGGAGGAAACCCAATGAAGAAAAAAACCAGCATCGTACTCACCGGCGTCGGCGGACAAGGCGTAATCACCGCTGCGAACCTTTTAGGCAAAGCCGCGGTCAAAGCAAAAGTCGGAGTATTCGTCTCAGAAATCCATGGGATGGCGCAACGCGGAGGGGCAGTCGTCTGCACGGTCAGGATGGGTGATGTCTCTAGTCCGTTGCTGCCTAGTGGGACTGCGGATGTCTTGCTCAGCATGGAGCCGGTCGAGGCACTCCGGAACATCTGCTATGTTAATAAAAAAACAAAAGTAATCACCGATAAAAACCCGATCATCCCGTTTACTGTCGCGGTGGGTGGAGAGCAGTACCCAAAAGTCGAGGAAATCTTCAAAGAACTCTCAGCGCACGCGGAACTCTATTCTGTGGATGCGTTACAAATCGCAAAAGAAGCAGGTGCGATTATCACAAAAAACACGGTGATGCTTGGGGCTCTTGCCGCAAGCGGTGCCCTGCCATTCAAACCCGAGGTGCTCTTAGAAACGATCCTTGAGGACGTCCCTGAGAAATACAAAGACATCAACAAGAAAGCATTCGAGGGTGGGATGGAGGCAGTAAAGAAATAAATTCTTTGATTGGATGTTTTTTCATCCCATGAAATCCCAGATTGGTTTTCGCCAGCAGTCCCGTAAGAAATCACTCTTGAGATCAACGACTGTTTTTTCATCGTCCTTTAGTATCAGATGATTCCCTTTGGTTTTACCAAGAAGGATGAAACTGACGTGATCTTTCTGCAGTTGATTTTCAAACTGGGTCTGCTTTTCTTTTTTCACCTCAACGACCCACCTCGTGTTTGATTCGGAGAATATTTTAAAATCAGTTCGTAATTCTCTGTTTACCTCTAAAACGTCAATGATTGCACCAATATCCCCACCGATTACCATCTCAGCGAGGCATGCTCCAAGACCACCTTCACTTAGGTCATGACACGCGGCGACATACTGCTTCTTCATACACGCAAGTAGACCTTTCATACAATACCTGAGAATTTCCGGATCAGTTTTTGGGACAATACCACCCTCTCTCTTCATCATATGGTAATATTCAGAGCCGCCAAGTTCCTCCTCGGTTTGTTTTCCAACAATATAGACAGGGTTTCCTTCGGTCTTAAAATCACTCGTGATACAGGTTCTGATGTCATCGACGATTCCCACCGCGAAGATCTCTGGTGTCGGTGGGACCGCGGTTTTCACAGACTCGTTGTAGAAACTCACGTTGCCTGAGACATAGGGCAGGTCCAGTGCCCGACCGATGTCGCCTAATCCACGGCAAGCTTCATAGAACTCCCCCATCCGCTCTGGTTTCTCCGGGTTGCCGAAATTCAGACAATCTAGCAGAGAATCCGGGGTTGCGCCGACAGCGACGAGGTTTCGGCATGCTTCGTCGACTGCGGACATCGCTCCCCAGTATGGGTCGCGTTCCATGAACCGTGGGTTCACATCAGCAGTCACCGCTAATCCTTTCCATGAGTCTTCCAATGGTTTGAGAACAGTTGCGTCCCCATGGGTCTCCATCCCGACTCTCCCCTGGAGTGGTTTGATGACGGTGTTTCCCCGTACCTCATGGTCATACTGGCGGATCACCCATTCTTTTGAGGCGATGTTTGGGGAAGATAACACTTTTTGTAATGTTTTGTTGAGATCCGGTTGTGGGAAGGTTTTTTCTGCAATCTCCTGTTTCTTGATGATAACCGGTCGGGTGCATTCATCGTAGACCGGGCCACCGGTCATAAACTCCAGGTCCATCTCCAGAATTTTTTGTCCTTTGAGGAACACCCGGATGATCTGTTCTTTGATGACTTTGCCGACTACAGCTGCGGTGACATCCCATTGTTTGCAGATATGCAGGACGGTTTCGACGTTTTCTGGTGCGACCAGCATCATCATGCGTTCTTGGCTTTCCGAGACCCAGATTTCCCAGGGTTTGAGTCCTTCTTCTTTTAAAGGAACGTTGTCAAGATGGATTTCAGCCCCCATGTTCGCGGAGTACGCAAGCTCCCCAGACACACAAGAGAGTCCCCCGCCACCAAAATCCTTGAAACCTTCCAAGAGTCCTTTTCGGTTGCATTCCAGGCAAGCATGGATCACGGGTTCTTTGGTAATCGGGTCTCCGACCTGCACCGCTGACCTGCTGCTTTCCTCACTTTCATCGGTAAGCTCCGCAGAAGCAAAATTCACACCATGAATTCCATCCCGTCCGGTTTTTCCGCCGACATAGATGTACACGTTGCCTGGTGCTTTCGCCCAGCTGTGCACGAGCTCTCGTTTTTCCATGATGCCAATACAACCTACGTTTACGAGGCAATTCCCAGTGTATCCCTCATGGAAGTAGACTTGGCCAGCAAGCGTCGGAATCCCAATGCGATTCCCATAATCTCGAATACCATCAACGACTCCTTTGAACAGATACACGGGGTGTTTGACTCCTTTGGGGAGTTTCTCTAAGGGATAATCTAAGGGTCCGAAGAACAAAGGATCGATGTATGCTATCGGCTGAGCACCCATGCATAGAACGTCTCTAACTATCCCGCCGACACCGGTTGCAGCACCCCCGTATGGCTCGATTGCAGACGGATGATTATGCGACTCTAATGCGACGCAATAGTAATGATCCTTGTCAAACTCCATGACACCAGCGTCCTCACGGGCGATGATCCGTTTTTCATCGACGTTGAAGACGTATTTTTTCAACGGCACCTTTGAGGATTTATAGCAACAATGCTCAGACCATGCTTGGCCAAGAGCCTGCAGTTCGATATCGGTCGGGTTCCTTCCCTGTTTCCCAAAATATTCCTTGATCCGTTTCATCTCAGGAAGTGCTAATGCAAGCTCCATGCGGTTGCTGATCTCACAAAGCTCTTTGTCCGAGGCGGCATGCAGATCAACTTCAAAAGCCTCAATGTCCGCTCTGATTTTTTTGAATAAACTATCAAGTTGCACATCCACGCCCCCTTACTTTTTTTCTTCGATACATATCTCATAGTGATGGATCACCGGGTTCGTCAATAACCGCTGGCAGATCTGTTCAACGTCTTTCTTCGCCTGGTTCTTATCCGTCCCATCAATCATGAGATCGAACGTCCTGATGGTTTTCACCTGCTGTACTTTTTTAAAACCAAGAAGATGGATCGCTTTAAGGGTGTTTACTCCCTCCGGGTCTGAGATGCCTTTCTTCAGTTGAACGGTGACTTTGGCTTCGAACATACAAATCCGAGCGGCTAATCTGAAAATAGATAGATTAAAGTATCGTTCCTCAGAGTTTATTAAACACGGTCAGAACCTGTTTTCTAAACTGATCAAGGCTTCCATTGTTCGGGATGACGATATCAGCATCCGCGATGACTTTTTGCAAACCCCAAGAGATCTCCCGTTTGTCCCGTTCCTCCAGGCCCTTAAGGTCTTTGCTATCGTCGGTCCTTCCTCTAACGATCGCTCGTTTTCTCCTCAGGTCATCAGGTGCGTCGATTGCAACCACAAAAAAATCCAATCCAAGCTCTTTTTTGAAATACTCGATTTCCTCCATGTTACGAACACCGTCGATGACAAGATGCGGTGCTTTTTTCAAAGAATGAATTTTTTCAACGGTTCGTTTCGCCCAGACATCCATACCAAATTCTTTCCGCATGTTATTGGCCATAGAACCTACGTTTTTGTCATTGAGTGGTTTGCCTTGTCGTTTGGTCTCCTCCCAGACCAGATCACCCATGCGGATAACCGGTATTCCTTTGTCTTTAGCGAGTTGTACCGCCTCTGTTTTTCCCGAGGCAGGCATACCAGTGAACGCGATGATTTTCATTGGTTCTTCCTTCTTTTAATAATAAGGAATGCAGGGGGAGCGATTTGAACGCTCGTGTGCCTACGCAACAGGGTCTCTTCGTGCTACCTGCACTCCTAAGCCCTGCCCCTTGGACCAAGCTCGGGTACCCCTGCAGTTCGGTGCACCGCTAATATCATCTCCTACTGAAAAAGGTTTGGAAAGAAAAAAACCATGTCACTTCGGGAGGCTACGGCGATTTTTCGTGTAACAAAATCTGTTCCCCATACTTGGTATAACACGACTGACAATATTTCCGTGCGATAAGCGAATGGATATGAGAGGTGATCCCTTCCTCAACATAATGAAGATCATCTGGGGGGATTTGCTTGTTGCAGTAAATACACACGGTGGGAAATTGTGAATGCCGTCTCACCAAACGTGTTTCAAGTAATTTTTTCTCCATCATTTCTCCTCCTATTATATTCCTCTGTTGATGTATTAAAACTTTCCGTTTCATCTCATCAATAGGAGTGTCCGGGTGCTAGGTTTAAGTATAGGCAACGGTATTCCCGAAGGATATTTCGGAAATATGGCGGTGGAGACTGCCTCCCATAGCGAGCATCTCTCTCTTTTGGGAAGGTGCCTATACAGGTGGGGTAGTCAGGAAATCCCGACGGGCCCATAACCCGTAGACCAATGGTTCAAATCCATTCCTCGCTACTTTCTTTTTTTTTTCAGAACACCAGGTTTATAAAACGATTTCTTTTCCGTTCATCTTGTGAAAAGAACATCTTCAGAACGATTCTGGGAACTCGATGCTATCCGTGGTATTGCGATAATACTGATGATTGTGTATCATCTTGTTTTTGATTTGAACTATTTCGGGTTATATACGACAGATTTGGATACCCCCCCGGTCCTATTGTTTTTGTATCCAATTAGTGCTGCGTTTCTGCTATTGGTAGGTATTTCTCTTACGGTAAGCTATTCTCGCGCACAACAAAAATTGTCACAAACACAATTGAAGGTAAAATTTTTGAAACGGGGGATCAGTGTTTTTGGATTAGGCCTGCTTATCACACTTGTCACCTGGGTGTATCCTCATGATGGATATATTGTGTTTGGTGTCCTGCATTGCATCGGTCTGTCAATTCTCTTGGCGTATCCTTTGATTCGGTTTCGAAACTTCCCACTGATTCTTGGTGTTCTTTGTATCATCCTTGGTATAACTCTTCGAGTTGCGGTAATCGTTGATTTTCCTTGGTTACTGTGGCTTGGTTTTGTTCCATCTGGTTTTTACACCCTTGATTATTTTCCTTTACTCCCCTGGTTTGGTGTTGTGTTAATTGGGATTTTTCTTGGGAATAGTCTCTATCAAAACAATACAAGAAAAGTTACTTTTAATTATCATTCACAGTTCATTCTGAGTCGAGGATTGTGTTTTTTAGGCAGACACTCGTTGATCATCTATCTGCTTCATCAACTTCTCATTGTTGGCTTGTTGTATGTTCTCCATCTTCTGATAAACGGTTCACGTATCGTATGATCCGCGGGATTGTTTGAATCAAATGTACTTTTTTTGTGTCTTCAGATGTTTTAAAGTCTCGCAGCATCCAGTAAACATGGTCTGCGACCTCCACTGGTGATTGTCGGACCTCATATTGCTCGTACAATTCGATGAATCGGAGGATCTGCTGTTTGATGTCGACTGGTTTTTCTTGGAACACCCAAGGGCAGTGTTGTGCTTGTCTGCCGATCATCACTAAGTCGCAGCCAGTCTTTTGTAACATAGAAAGTCCCTGGTTGTATGAGATGACGTCACCGTTCGCCATCACGGGGATTGTTACTTTTTCCCTGATTTGTCTCATGATGGTCCAGTTGACTTTTCCTGCGTAGCCTTGATCTGCTGTACGGCCATGGACACAGAGCGCAGCGACTCCTGCGTTCTCAACCAGCTGTGCGACAGCAACACCGTTGATATGCTGATTATCCCAGCCGATACGGATCTTCGCACTCACCGGTTTTCCCGTTGCATCCGCCATCGCGTTGATAATACTTTCCAGTTTTGGAAGATCCCTGAGGAGCGCTGCACCACATCCTTTCTGCAGATAATCCTCTTCGATGCATCCGACATTCAAATCGATGATATCAGCGAACGGTTCGACTGCTTGAACTGCTTTTACAAGAACATTTTTTTCACAGCCGATGAGCTGAACGGTCACCGGTCGTTCCATGTCTTGGATGTTGAGGAACTGTTTGACTTCCCCTGGTGTCTTGCCACGTATCAAATCTGCATCAATCATCTGGGTGTAGATCAATCCCGCACCATTTTCCTTACATAACATCCGGAATGCGGTACAGCTGATACCAGCTAGGGGTGCTAGCACAAAACAGTTTAGCAGCTCAACGTTTCCGATTCTCATAGGATCCTACAAAGTAACATCTTAATGGTACCGTAACTTGAGATGAGGCACCTCAACCCCGGATCCTTTCTGCACAATCCCAACACGTTTGATTGTCGCATCAGAATGGTTCTGAAGAATCTTGATTGTCTCCTTAGCATCCTCCTCTTCTACGATGACGGCAAAGCCCATGCCCATGTTGAAGATCTGGTACATCTCATACTCATCGATGTTCCCATACTCTTTTAGGAACGTGAAAATCGGCTGAGGCTCCAACGGGTCCTCAATGACGTATTTTACTTTTTCTTTCAGCCGAGGAATATTCCACAGTCCGCTGCCGGTGATATGCGCCAGTCCATGGACATTGATTTTCTTGAACAACTCAAGGATTTCTTTAACATAGATCCTGGTTGGTGTCAGCATGATTTCCCCGATGGTCTTCCTCGGGTACAATCCATCGGGAAACTCATCAGTGTAGGTGAACTCTGCTTCCTCGACTACCCGACGAGCCAAGGTGTACCCGTTCGAATGGATGCCGCTGCTGGACAGTCCGATGATCGCATCACCAGGATGGATTTTATCACCAAGAATGATGCGGTTCTTCTTCACATACGCAAGGCAGGTTCCGGCAAGGTCAAAGCCGTTGATCAGCTCTGGCAGGTCTGCAGTCTCCCCGCCGACAATCGATATATTGGATAGTTTCGCTCCTTTCTCCAGACCCTTGCCGATCTCCTTGGTGATTTTCGGGTCTGGGTTCTCCATGGCAAGATAATCGACAAAGGCGAGCGGTTCCGCACCAACACATAAAGCGTCATTGACATTCATCGCGATGCAGTCGATGCCGACCGTGTCATATTTCTTTATTGTTTCCGCTATCCTGACCTTTGTTCCGACACCATCGGTGCAGAGAACCAATGCGTAGTCTCCAAACTCGATGAGCCCCGCATAATGTCCCCCCATAGGTTTTCCAAAAGTGCCTTTTCGTTTGGTTAAGATACTTGACAAAAGCTGTTTGATGGCCTCTTCTTTTACTTCGATGTCAACGCCGCTGTTCTTATACGTCATTTTCTTCAAGAAGGATCGCCTCTACTTACCCTGTATAGCGAAACAAGCTGGTTGTGATAAACTTTTTTATTCGTATGGAGTTGTCATAGTTGTGAAAAGATTACAAGATATCGGGGAGCGAGCAGCAATCCGACGGATCGAAACGATTCTCACCAAAGGAAAACAAAACCTTGGAATCGGGGATGATTGCGCTGCGATCGACATGGGAAACAAGTATCTGTTGGTGACCACCGATATGATGTCTCAACGGACCCACATCCCCCGAGGGATGACCGCCTATCAGATGGGATGGTTACTTGTTGCTATCAACCTTTCTGATATCGCAGCAAAAGGAGGAACACCGCTTGGTGTAACCTGTTCGTTTGGTCTTCCGAAAAAAACGTCAGAGACGTTTCTCAAAGAATTAACCAAAGGAGCTAATGCTTGCGCAGTCTATTTTGGGACGACGATCGTCGGAGGAGACACCAAAGAAACAACAGAGATAACCTTATGCGGGACTGCATTTGGCATGGTGAAAAAAGACGAGTTTATGCCACGGAATGGTGCCCATCCTAGTGATGTCGTCGCAGTGACAGGCAGACTAGGAAAAGCCGGTGTTGGATACTATGCACTCAAACAGAACAAAAAAGAAACAAAACTCTCCAAGGCATTGTTAGAACCTCAACCAAGATTAAAAGAAGGCCGACTCCTTGCGCAGCAACACGCTGTGACATCATCCATGGATTTATCTGATGGGCTCTCTGCATCATTATATCAATTGCAGGAAGTCAATGATGTCGGATTTGAAATAAATAAAGACGCTCTCCCGCTTGTATCAGAACTGAGTCAACGATTCTATCAACATTATGGTGTTGACCCATACTCGATCGCCTTGCATTTCGGCGGGGATTACGAACTACTCGTCACAATACCGCAGAAGAAGTTTGACAAAACTAAACAGACGCTGCAAAAACACGGAATCATGTTAACATCAATTGGGACCGTCACACCGAAAAAGAAGGTTCTCTTGGTTGAAAACGGAACGAAGAAACTTTTGCCAAACAAAGGATACGAACATTTCAAAAAACACATTTATTAACAGTATAAATAGGTAAGGGCTGTTCAACAAAGGTTTTAAAGGAGTAAAAGGACACATAGTATACTGAGAACAATGAGATACAAATGGCTAATCGCTCTTACAGTCATCATCATCTTCACATTGCTCATCGCTAACTACCTAGGGATATTCAGCACAAATTTTAACTTCAATAACAACAAACCAACTATTACCATCACGTATCCTGCTGATGGGGCCACCGTCTCAAAACTCGTGATGATCAGCGGAACAGCAGAAAACCCAGATACAGAAAAAGACGTCGAAAGCGTCCAAATAAAAATTGATGGGAACAACTGGGTGACGACGACAGGCACAACACCCTGGAGCTACGACTGGACCACCTATGCAATAGCAAATGGTCGATACAACATCAGTGCGCGATCCTACAACGGCAAAGAATATTCAGAGATTGTCTCCATCACCGTAATGGTGAACAACCCTACCGCTGTCGACTCCGATGCTCATAAATGGGCGATCTTCGTCGCAGCAGCAAACTTCCCAAAACAGAACGAGACCAAACTAGGCAACGGCGGCCTGTATCTCGCAGAGCAGATGGTTGCGTACTTCATTGAAAACAGTCAGTACCCGACATCCAATATCATGATCCTGTTTGATGACGGTTGGATCCGCAGCGACAACGGATATGGCACCAAACAAAAAACACTACAAGAACGGCCTCATAAATACGACATAAGTTATGGGGGTGCGACTAAAGCAAACGTGCTTTCCTCCTTCGACTATCTCATCAACGAGTCTAATGCATATCCTGACAGCGAAGTATTCATCTGGATTTTCAACCATGGGGCTGGTAATAGCAACAAATCATTCACTGGAGGAAAGATCCTGCAGAGAAGCGAGATTTTCCTTTGGGATGACACCATCACTGACAAAGAACTCGGAGGTATTCTAGCACCCCTGGAATCCAAGAAGGTCACCATCATCATTGATGCATGCTACTCAGGAGGATTTGCCGACCGGACGATTCTGAGTCTGCGCACGTCATTGTTCCTCCGATCAGGGATCCCTGAGAATGGCCGAGTCGTTATCTCAGGGACCAGCAAATTTCGCTCCGGATACGCAAGCACCGTTCAAGGCCCAATCTTCACATTGTTATGGTTTGAGGGGCTCTCCACAGGTTACGCAGACGGCTACCGACCTGGATTATTCGATCGAGGGGTCCAGCGAAAAATGAAGATGTTCCAAGACGGCAAAATCTCCGTTGAGGAAGCATTCTATTACGCTCGGGCGACACTTCGCACCGATGAGAAATATCAGGATTTCAGATCCATGCAGCCGCAAATCAACGATGAATACCCGCATCGAGGTTTGCTTCGAAGCCGAGGCGAGCTCATCTTATAAGAACATTAATAAAGCCTCGCTCATTGAAAATCCTGCGATGAAAAAAGAGGCATTGTTTTGGAAACCAATGAATAATCAGACCGTGCAATGTTTTCTCTGTCCGCATCATTGCATCATCGCCCCTGAGAAACATGGGATTTGCGGTGTGAGAAAAAATGAGAACGGGACATTGTTCAGCCTTATTTATCAAGCTTGTTCTTCGATTGCGGTCGATCCTATTGAGAAAAAACCCTTGTATCATTTCCATCCTGGCTCTCGTGTTCTCTCGTTAGGTTCAGTGGGGTGTACTTTCCGATGTGACCATTGTCAGAACTATCATATCTCAATGGCCAGACCAGAAGAACAGTCACTTAGGAATATACCTGCGGAGCAACTCTGTACGATTGCAAAGAAAGAGGGTTGCACGGGTGTCGCCTGGACCTATAACGAACCAACGATCTGGCATGAGTATACGGTAGAGGCTGCCAAACTTATCAAAGCTGCTGGCTTGTATACCGTCTATGTGACCAACGGGTATATCGAAGAAGAACCACTCAAAGATATAGCACCCTATTTGGATGCGATGAATATCGATGTCAAAGCGTTCCAAGAGCAGTTTTATCAGAAGGTCTGCAAAGCCAAATTAGCACCAGTCCTCCAAACCTGTGAGCATGCGAAAACACTCGGGATTCATCTTGAGCTTACCTACCTTGTGATCCCTGGTCTGAATGACGCCATGACCGACATCAAAGCCTTCTGCCAATGGGTTGCGGAGAAACTTGGGGTAGAAACCCCGGTGCACTTCTCCCGGTTCCACCCTGATTATAAAATGACTGATACTCTTGCCACCCCCATTCACACTCTTCTTGCTTGCCATACTGCTGCTAAAGACGCTGGTCTCCAGTTCGTCTATCTAGGGAATATTGGTCATGGGGACTATGACAACACCTACTGTCCCTCCTGTAAAAACCTTCTGATTGAACGAAATGGTTACTCCTCAGACATCAAAGGATTGGTGAAAGGAACATGTTCTCGATGTGGAGCCTCCATCCCAATCCGCAGGGATAATTCGTAAGTTTTTCCTCCTGGTTTATTAAAACCGGATTAAATATATATATTGAGGAAAAATTTAATAAAGGAGGAAGCATACTTATCTTTATAGATTATCATAGCGATAAAAGAACATATGTACAGGTGACTTTATGATATCCTTAAAAAAGAATGACAAAATTATTCTCATCGTAGCCGTTGTGATTCTTGTTATCGCCGGTGTCGGTGTTGCGATGTACCAATCACCAAAAGCACCGACAGATTATTCTTCAATGATAACCTCTGAAAAAAACTATAATGTTACCTGGACGTTGCTGAACGGTTCTCTTACCACGCTTTCTGATTTTGCTAACAAAAAAGCACCATTCCAGGATAGCGTTACAATCCCTGAAGGAAATGTTAATAGTGTCACATTCAACCTGAGTTGGACCGATGATCGTATGACATTTCTGAAACGGATGGGATTGGACAGCCTGACCTTAGAAGTCACCATGCCTGATGGTATTTATTCCTTTACAGACTCAAGCACCAGTGCACCAAAAACAGGATATGGGACCATCACTCATACGATTTTGAAAGAATTTGCTCCCCCCCAAATACCGATAAAAGCGGAAAATGAGCAAGACGCACTGGCAAAACTCGAAACAACCCCCTATTACGATGACTCTTGGACCGGGAAGGATATTAATATCAATGTCAGCGTCCATGTTGGAGAACTGCGTATCTTGAAAAAAATGCGTGACAAGGGAAATGACTTCGAGTTGAAAATCACCTATCAGTATTTCGATGGTGCCCTAAGTCTGGATTCTACGAAGAACACCGGTGGCGACTCTGACATACCGCCAGAGGATTACTGGGCTGATGAAGAAATCACCCAACCACCGTATATCTCCATGATTATTAACACGGGATGCGGTAGATACATTTAACAGCGTTTTTAATATTTAAACCGAAGAAGCGCTGCCACACCACCGATTCCGTCAAATTTTTTCCCTGCTTCATGCATCGTGTTAATGATCATGAACTCACAGTGTGTTTTTCTCGCAAGATTAAGAAAATATTCCCCGTTTTTCGTTCGAACCAACACATCTGAGATAAGAAGGTGATCTGCGGCTCCTCGCATTAGTGCGTCTTCGACTTCTTTCATTCCATAGGTGACCAGTCCATCTTTTTTGATCCGCTCAAGTATGTTTTCAACAGCCTGTGTTTCTTTGGACACACGGTTCTCCTTAGTGATTTGCTCAACGATACCTACCTTGAGCGCCTCATGGACGCCATTCATGCCTGCGTTCGCGGTCGCATGGGTGATGCAATCCTTGAAAAGCTGTGGTTCTCTTTCCTTTCCTGCTTTCAGCAGATGGTCTCGAGTAAAACCTGGTCCGATGACGACGAGAGGCGAATCAGGTTTTTTTACTGTTTTTATCACAGAAAAAATTTCACCGTAGTACTCCGGGGTTGTTTCTTTGCTTTCATACATCTTGCCGGACCGATGCGCATCGATCTCAGCAACAAGTTGCACGCCGCTCTGATACAGCAAAGCCACGGTCGCAGAATCATCATCTAGGCATACAAGTACCAGCATCGGTTGCGTGCGTTGCAGGACCGCTTCATCGATTCGTTGGAGCTGATGTTCTTTCCATTGGTTTTTCAGAATGGAGAGCGGTTGCATTTCCTCTGCATCGACATTGAAGGTATGGTACGACCCGAGATCCTGCTGACCTTCCTCTATGATGCCTTGGATGCGAAGTCGGTTTGAGAATTCATGGAAATTTACTTTTTCTACACGGATCCCCAGCTTCATTTTTTTCTTCTCAACTTTTTTTGCTCGAAGCTTATCTGCTTTTTCACCCTCTGCTGTTCGGAAGGTAACTGCTCGGACCAAATCCCCCTCCTCGATGATGTTATAGAGATGCCAGATGTCATCAAGGTTCTCAGGGATTAGTTTTATTTCACCACTTCTTGGATCTTTAAAGATTACCTTCACAGCCTTTCACCTAATGTATTTCAAATCCGATGGTTTTTACAATAGCACAATCCCCTGGTGGAAGCACTTTTTCAATTATTTCTGTCGAGACATGGAATGTTTTTGCAAGTGTCTGCGCAATTGTGCTTTTCTTTGTTGAGCCGGGGCTGAGGATAGCGTATCCTTTCACTGCTCGTGCAGCCACAGCGGTGATGGGACCACCCATGAGTTTTTCATCATCTCCTAGAGGTATTAGGCCAACAGCCACCTCGAGTTTACATCGGCAGTAATTACGTTTTCCCCTGATGATAAATCCACCTTTTGGGACGAACTCCCCGCTCTCCGGGGTCTTGCTGACCTGTTCTGGGAGCACCCAGTATGCAGAGGCTTCACCGAACTGGTTCCAAGCTCGTGAATAGGATGCAGCAAACAAACATGCTTCTTCCAGTGTTTTTTCAGAGATAGGGATTTTTTCATCATTCATACCTTTGCTTTTGATGACGCAACTGGGTGCACCATGGATATCGGCATGGGCGTACCGATCCCCATCTGAGAGGTATTTTTTTACGACGATATCGTTGCTTGAGGCGTCTCGTCCCGCCACCACCATGTTTCCTTCTGTTGAGATGAACCAGCGGAATCGTTCGAACCACCATTGTTTCTCATGGGTTACTTTTCTTTTCTTTTCGACGACGTCGACGTCTTTTATCGTGGCCAGCTCATGGGTGGTCTGTTGGACTGCCTCGAGCGCTCCTTTCAGTTTTTCCTGGATTTTTTTGCTTTCCTCGTACTTCTGGTCAGCGTTTTCAGAGACACTTTTCCGGAGATCCAGACTGACTTCATTGTTGAGTCCTTCTTCTGCGTTGAGGACGACAACAAGTTCGTCAGCTGTTGGGTCGAACAGTTTTACCAAGGGATTCTGACGAATGTTGTTGATTGCTTCGTTTTTCTCTTTCTGTCTGAGCAGAACTTTGATTTCCTGCAGGAGTTTTTCACATGCTTGAAAATTCAGGTACAGAAGGTTAGCTTCTCGTTTCTTCTGTTCTATGTTTTTTTTGAATTCCTCGATGAGTTCTTGTTGTTGTGCAAGTTGTCGGCGGAGTTTTTCTCTCATCTTATTATGGCGGGTCTCCTGAGGTTTCGGTGTTTTTTCCATTGGGATGAACAGTTCAAGACCTCTGGAGTAACTTTCTGTTGATTCATAGTCGATGTTGGTATAGTTTTGAAAAGGAAAAGGCAGGATGTCGATGAGGGCTTTGTCTTTTTTGACGAACACGGGGTGTATGTTTTTCTCTTTGAACATAGATAAAAGTCTTTGTAGTTCGTCATATAATTTTTTCGTAGTTGAGGAATCGATCTCTTTTGTTTTGAGGGCCTTATCGACACCAGCACGGATGCAGAGTTCTTCTGCGTACATCCCGCTGAGGTTCATGGATGTCGCAAGGGTCCGGACAAGGTCTTTTGAGCTTTTTGAGAGGATTTCCTGGAATGTCGTTTCAGAGATATGAAACGGGTTCGTCTGAGATGGTGGTGGTTTGTATATCTCACCGCTTTTAATCATGCGGGATGCCCATTCCTGTTTGATGAGCGGGCGGATGATTCTTCCTTCCGGGTTCAGAAGCATAATATTGCCCTTGGAGAAGAGTTCAATGACCAGGGTGTAGTCCCCTTCTTTTCTTCCTATCTTTATCTGTATGATGCGATCGAACTCATGTTGGGTGATGCCACTGATTTTTCCGTTCAGCAGGTATTTTCGTAGTGTCATGGCGAACAACGATGGTTTTTCAGGGACCTCGAATGATTTCTGAGAACGGCAGATGAGTTCTCCGTTTCGTATGAAGAGTGATTCTTTTTGATTTCCTGTTCTCTGCTGGACTCTGAGTAGGATCTCGTTGCGGGAGAGTTGATAGATTTTTTCTACGAAGCATCCTCTTAGATCTTGGAGCTCTGAAACGATGACGTAAATGTCAAATGATGCTAGTCCTCTTTGCATATTTTACATGCCATTATCTATTTCAGTGTTAAAAAAGAATAGGATGAACCGATAGGAAAAAGATCGTATGATTGATTAACTGATCTTTTTAAAGATATTGATGAAACGGATCTCTCTCCAATCTGAGGAGTTTCTGCCGAGTTGATCGTACACCACCACAGTTATCTGATGTTTGCGTAAAGAGAATTTGTTACACTCCCATTTGAATGGTGCTTCTGTATCGGTGTAAACCAGTGTTCCGTCGTAGTAAAACTCAGCGCGTTGAATAAGGGTTGTCTCATTATCGAGTTCCGCCCAAATCCAGATATTGTTCATGACCGTTGTTTTGAACTCGTCAAGGGGGCGTCTTTGCATCCCATCTTTGTAGAAAAATCCGACGCGAGGTGAGGTGATGCGTACTTGCGGTGGCGTCTGGTCCATATCAGCGATATAGGCAAGTGTTGCTGCGATGATGCGAGTCATGTTCACAAGGTAGCTGAGGTTGACGTTGCTAAGGTCGTCCTGTGGCGAATGGAAGTTAGGGTCATGGTCTCCTTCCCAACAGCAGACCGTTTCCCAGCTATACGGAAGAAACGAAGAATAATCACTCCCACCTAATCGATGATTGACTCTGTTAATTGTCCCGCGGTTGACGGTCAGTCCGATTGAATAATTTGCATTAATATCTTGGAAGATGTCACCGACCCATGTTGCGTCTTCGGTCGCAGTGACGGTCATCTTTCGGCTCCCTTCGTCGTGTCCGATCATGTCTGCGTTGATTTCAACAAGAATATTATCATTTCGTTCGTATGCTTCTTTTGTATAGGCTTGGCTGCCGAGCAATCCGTTTTCTTCTCCTGAAAAGGTGATAAATCTAACAGTACGTTTAAAATCAAAATGACTCAGTACGTAGGCTGCTGCGATTACGGCAGCGGTCCCTGAGCCATCGTCATTCGCTCCTGGTGATCGTGCGACTGAATCATAATGTGCATTAAAAATAATGATGGACGTATCGGTGGGGTCAGTTCCCTGCAACGTTCCTTCTATGTTCTTGCTGATAAAGAGCTGAGGAATTATCTTTTTTTTCCATGCGGTCCAGTTTTGGTATCGTGTAAGCAGTCCGCTGTCCGTGAATTGTTCATGGATATATTCCGCTGCTTTTTCGCATCCGTAGGTTCCTGTCTTTCGTGGTCCAAAGCCAACGATCTTTTGAAGGTACCCCATTATGAGGTTTTCATCAATCATGGAAAGGATATCTGAGATTTTTTCACTACTTGCGGTCTGTGCGTTTTGGTCTGCGAGCCGTGATGTTTTTGTCGTGTTTTGTTGTGAAAAACAAATAGATGATCCTGTGGTGCAGAGCAGGAAAACAGTGAGTAAAACAAGTATGGTGTGTATGAGATAAACCGATGGTTTCTTCATGTTTTCTGTTTATCTTATAAGGCGTATCAATATTATATATTTTTTCTAATAGAAATAAAACAAAGGTATTATTAATATCTTCTTTTCATCGGTGGTTTTTGTGCAATTCTCTTTACGGTATGTAGCAGGGTGCCGATATCAAATGGTTTGGTGATGTAATCCGCGATATAGGGGTAGATATCGTTGAATTCCTCGCCTTGGATTCGTTTCGCGGTCAGCACGATGATGGTGTTTTCGTCAGTGAACCCATCGATGGTCATTTTCTTTATGGTTTCGACCCCATCCATGACCGGCATCATCAGGTCAAGGATGATGATCCCCTGAAAGCCTTTTTCCAGTTCTGCTAGGCAGTTTCTTCCGTTGTCTGCTGTGGTGACCTGAAATCCTTCTCTTTCAAAAAGCTCCTGGAGACTCAGGATGATATCAGGGTCGTCGTCCACAATCATGAGATTTTTTTGATAATACCGTTCCTCATTCATATGTTTATATCTTCCTTATTTTACTATATAAAATTACCTTGTACAACTGTCAAAAGTGGTAAAATACTCGAAATATGATAAGATGAAATGAGGTACCTCTTGAAAAGGAAAGATGGGATGCTTTGAAGGCCGAGGTACCTCATAACTCTAGGAAGGATTTTTTTCTTATCGGGAGTATGAAGGATGGGATGTGGGAAGAGATGAGGAGGAACGCTGTGATTTTGTTTGAAGGTGTTTTACTCCCCCAGGCGGATATGTTGATGGATTGGGTGCAGTTGAGTGTCGTTAGAGGAGATTTCATTTTTTTTTATCCCTTCACCACTTTGCCAGGCACTTCTGCATGGCAATAAATACATCATCTATATAGTATAAATACTTTTCTCTCTTTGCATGGCAATAGTGATTAGCAATAACGAAATGCATAAATACACAGGAATAGATAATCAGCCGTGGAGAGTTATCAAGAGGAATTAACCCAAATAAAGACCATTCTAAAAAATAACCCAAAAGGAATGACTGTCAGCGACATCGCCAGAGAAATCCACATCAACAGAAACTCTGTTGCCAAATACCTTGACATCCTTCTCATCACCGGTCACGTCGAGATGGTCACCTTTGGACCTGCTAAAGTGTTTTTTCCCTCATCCAGAATACCACTCACCGCCCTGCTTAATTTCACCCATGACTATATCGCACTTCTCAACAGAGAACTAAAATTCTTACAAGTCAGCGAAAACCTCCTAAAATTCATAGAAACCCAACGATCAGACATCATCGGAAGACCAATACAAACATTTTCAACGTCCTTCTTTGAAATCCCCGACCTAGCACAAAACGCGAAAAAAGCACTCGAAGGCACAGAACTGACAACAGAAAAACAATATCTGCAAAAGAACCAAACATACTATCTTCGAATCAGACATATCCCAACAACCTTCGATGACGGAGAACCAGGCGTCACCCTCGTCATAGAAGACATCACCGAACGAAAACAAACCGAAGAAAAAATGAGACGCACCATCCAAGAATGGGAGACGACCTTCAACTCCATCTCAGACATGGTCTTCATCCAGAACAATGACTTTATTATCCTGCGAGCAAACCGTTCATTTGCCGAATTCCTTCACATCACGCCAGAAGAATGTGTCGGAAAAACATGCCATAAACTCCTGCATAACATGAACAATTCTCATGCCTTCTGTCCCTGTCAACATGTACAAAAAACAAAAAAAACGACAACCGTTGAATTCTACGAACCACATCTTGGCAGATACTTAGAGATTACGGCATCACCGATTTTCACAGACAGCGGGGAAATCACCGGGTTTGTCCATATCATTAAAGACATCACCGAACGAAAACAAAAAGAAAAGTAAACAAAATCACCAGTTTTTTTAGGAAATATTTAGGATAGTCAACAGTCTTAACGTCACCAACACCAGTAACGTCAGAATCGAATTGGTTTTCAAATCAAAAACCTTCACCCATTCAAGCAACGCGATGATGACATAAGCTAAGATAAGCAGTAACACTAGTTGCAGAACAGCAATGCCGATGGTGTAGAACATATTCGGGTACGACCCATTGATGAGAACATCCCATATCGTGGCAAAAAAGGCTAACAAACCAATGGTGACCTGGGCTTTTGTAATCTCTCTCATCGATGTTGTCAGTACATGTTTTCTATTTAAAGATTATTCATAAA